>CAZCRD010000019.1:0-26568 GCA_964501025.1 uncultured Candidatus Cloacimonadota bacterium
CTCCGAGTGTTCCGTAGCGGAGTCTTTCCAAAGCTCCGTGGGATGTGATGGCGCCGCAGCATCGGAATGCTACGCTACGTAACGGAGTCTTTCCAAAGCTCCGAGTGCCTCAAGACCCGACAAGCTTCCGGCCTTATTTTTCGCCGCGTATTGCCAGGCGGACCCGATGCTGATCTGCCCAGTTTTTTAGCTCGCAAAAGGTCTTACTGTGCTTTAGATCAAGCTCGGGCAGCTCATGCTCCTTGAGATCATCCAGGGTAGTGCTATAGCTGCAGGGCTGCAGATAGTACTGATCCCCTTCGCGCAAGAGCTCGCGGATCTGCAGGAGGTCTTCGCCAAAGAGGATTTCCCTGGCTACGGTGGTGCGAAATTCATAGTCCAGTCCACTGAGCCGGATTAGCTCCATGCTGCGGATGATATCTTCTTTTCGCACTTTGCTGTGGGTCAATTTTCGGTACAGGGGCAAGGGGGCCTTCAGATCCATGGCAATGTAATCCACACTCTTGGCATAGATCACACGGGCCAGCATTTCCGGGAAAGCACCATTGGTATCCAGCTTGACCTTATAGCGCATGGCTTTGAGGATTTTCAGAAATTCCACCAGGTCTTCCTGCAGGGTGGGTTCTCCTCCGGTTATCACCACCGCCCCAAGTTTTTTGCGACGGCGGTAGAGAAAGCGCAGGATCTTCTCGGTATTCAGCAGGGGACTATATATATCCGGCAGCACCAGCTCGGGATTGTGGCAATAGGGGCAGCGGAAGTTGCAGCCCTGCGTGAAGACTATGGCGGCGAGTTCACCGGGATAGTCCAGCAAGGAAAACTTTTGGAAGCCTCCGATCTTCATGCCAGAGACTGGTCCCGGGGCTCGGGTTTGTGATTGTGCTTGATGGTGTCAAAGGTGGTACGCAGCTTAAATTCCGCTTTTTTGCCATCGTTCCATTGTGAGACCGGACGCAGGTAGCCCACGATGCGGGAAAAGACCTCACAGGCCTGCTTGCATTTGGGGCAGATTGCCTGCTCGCCGATCAGATAGCCGTGGGTGGGACAAATGCTGAAGGTGGGGGAGAAGGTGAAATATGGCAAGCGGTAGTTTGTGCAGACGCTTTTCACCAGATTCTTCACACTGGCAGCATGTTCCAGGCGTTCACCGCCAAAGATGTGCAAGACCGTGCCGCCCGTATATTTGGTTTGCAGTTCATCCTGCAAATCCAGCACTTCAAAGACATCATCGGAAAAGTTTACCGGTAATTGGGTGCTATTGGTATAAAATGGGGTATCGCTTTGGGAATTTGCACTTTTGATGCCTGGGAAGCTCTGCCGGTCCAGGATGGCCAGGCGATAGCTGGTACCCTCGGCCGGAGTGGCTTCGAGATTGTAATGATTTTGCGTAAGCTCTTGAAATTCGATCAATCTTTCGCGCAGGTAATCCATCACCCGCAGGGCAAACACGCGTCCTTTCTCGCTGCCCAGGCCCAGGCCCAGGAAGTTTTCACAGGCTTCATTCATGCCGATGACGCCGATGGTGGAAAAGTGGTTTTTCCAAAACTGATCGTGGTGTTCCTTGATGCTTTTCAGATAGAAGCGGGTGTAAGGATACAGTCCGCCATCGGTGTATTTTTCCAGCACCTTGCGCTTGATCTCCAGGGAGGACATGGCGAGATTCAGCACGCGTTGTAAGCGGGCAAAGAAATCCTCTTCATTCTCCGCCAGATGACCTACCCGGGGCAGATTCAGGGTCACTACTCCGATCGATCCGGTGAGCGGATTTGCTCCAAAAAGACCGCCGCCCCGAGCCTCCAGCTTGCGGGTGTCCAGGCGGAGCCGGCAACACATGCTGCGGGCGTCGTTGGGATCCATATCGCTATTGACGAAGTTTGAGAAATAGGGAATGCCATACTTGGCCGTGGCTTCCCACAGATATGCGATGGTGGGATTGTCCCAGTCAAAATCCCTGGTGATGTTATAGGTAGGAATGGGGAAGGTAAAGACCCGACCCTTGGCATCTCCTTCCACCATAACCTCCAGAAATGCCTTATTCAGGATATCCATCTCGGCTTGAAAATCCGCGTAGCACCTGTCCTGAGGCTGGCCACCGATGATCACGGGCTGATTCCTGTACAGATCAGGCGGGAAGAGATCAATGGTGATATTGGTAAAAGGAGTCTGAAATCCTACGCGGGTGGGTACATTGATGTTGAAGACAAATTCCTGCAGTGCTTGCTTCACCTCTGTGTAGGAAAGCTGGTCGTAATGAATAAAAGGCGCCAGCAGGGTGTCGAAGCTGGAAAAGGCCTGAGCGCCGGCGGCTTCTCCCTGCAAAGTATAAAAGAAATTGACGATCTGCCCCAAAGCACTGCGGAAATGCCTGGCTGGAGCGCTTTCCACCTTGCCTTCCACGCCGCAAAATCCTGTCATCAGCAAATCCATCAAATCCCAGCCCACACAGTACACCGAAAGCTGTCCCAGATCGTGAATATGCAGATCTCCACAAACGTGCGCTTCCCGGATCTCCGGAGGATAGATATTGCTCAGCCAGTAGGTCTTGCTCACTTCGGCAGCAATGTAATTGTTCAAACCCTGCAGAGAATATGCCATGTTTGAGTTCTCATTCACCTGCCAATCCAGCTTGTGCAGATACTGATCGATCAGCCGGACGCCTGCTTTGGAGACCATATCCCGCAGCCGGGCATGCTGTTCCCGATAAATGATGAAAAGCTTGGCAGTCTTTTTGTAAGGTGAGGCGAGTAGAACTTCTTCCACAAGGTCCTGAATTTTTTCTACATCGGGGGTATTTTCGTCTATGGTCTGCAAAGCAAGATTAACTACCCGCAAACACAATTTTTGAGCGATCTCATCCCCGAATTCTCCGCTGGCATTGGCGGCTTTGAGGATGGCGAGGCTGATTTTTTCCCGGTCAAAATCTACTATCTGTCCGTTTCGCTTACGGATTGAACTAAACATGGCAACTCCTAAACTTTATGAAATCAATAAATTCTATAATACAAAAGACTTACGAGCCTGAAACTGAAACTTGCAAATAGCAAATCATGACTCGATGTCAAGGAATATGAGCACTTAGCATTCTGTCAAGTTGATGTTTTTCCACTTTTGCACTCACAGCTCACAATCTTGCTCCCGCATTCCCACAATCGATAACAAATAAAACAAATTACTTTACAAAATATGCCATCTGAAAACTGTGGTACTCTCAATAGTCGTTAGGAGATACTTATGTCAGACAAGGTGCGTGAAACCAGCAGCAAGGCTGCTTTAAAAGAAATGAAAGAAGATTATCTTCGCATGCTCGAAGATTCTTTTCAAAACACAGCAGAAATCAAGAAAGGCGATGTCGTCGAAGCGCCGGTGGTAAATATTACGGACAGTTTTTTGATCGTAAACCTCGGTGGCAAATTCGATGCGTATGCTGAGATCAGCGAATATTCCGATGATAAAGGCAATCTCACCCTGGCGGTGGGAGACACACTCAAAGGTTACGTGGTGGATCAAAACGATCAGGGCTACGTAGTGGGCAAAAGCCTCACCAAGCAGCACGTGGACAAGCAGTCCATCCGTGATGCCTACGAAAAAGAGATTCCGGTGCAGGGCAAGGTTTACTCGGTGACCAAGGGTGGATTCAATGTGGATATCCTTGGAGCCCGTGCATTTTGTCCGGTTTCGCAGATTTCGGCACGGCCGGTCGATGATACTACCCGGTTCATCGGTCAGACCCTGGATTTTATGGTGATCGAGTGTTCGGAAAATTGTCGCAGGATCGTGGTTTCCCACCGACGATTGGCAGAACAGGAAGCCCTGGAAAAGAAAGCTGAAGTGCTTTCAAAACTTTCCGAAGGCGAGGTGGTATCCGGCAAAGTAATGCGGATGACCTCCTTTGGAGCCTTCGTGGATATCGGCGGCATCGAAGGGCTGATGCATGTTTCCGAGATTTCCTGGCAGCATGTGATCAAGCCGCAGGATGTGCTCAAGACCGGACAGGAATTGGACGTGAAGATCCTCTCTATCAAAGGTGACAAAGTGGCGCTGTCGCTCAAAGCCTTGATGGAAAATCCCTTTATCAACGCCATGAGCGAGATGAAGGAAGGTGATGAGATCGATTGCCGGGTCCTGCGTTTGCACAATTTTGGCGCGTTTGCCGAGCTTAAACCCGGAGTAGAGGGCTTGATCCCGATCTCCGAGATGAGCCGCAGCCGCAATATCGGCCATCCCCGTGAGATCCTCAAAGAAGGAGATTACGTGCGGGTGCAGATTCTGCGCATTGATCCCGACACCCAAAAGATTTCACTATCTCTAAAGGCTCTGCAACCAGATCCCTGGGAAAACATCGCGGAAGTGATCAAAATTGAAGAACCCTTTGAAGGTACCGTAGAATCCTCCACCAATTTTGGTGTCTTTGTGACCATCGCCGAAGGCATCACTGGCTTGCTGCCGCGTTCCAGAGTACGTAAGACCGATAATTTCAAGAGCGGCGACACCGTGAAATTGATGGTAACCGCCATCGATCACGAAAATCACCGCATCACCCTGGATTATACCGATCGCACTCCGGAAGAAATCGCTGCAGCAAACCGCCCCCGTCAGCAACAGGATCGCTCCCAGAGGGATAATTTCTCTCGGGATAACAATCGTGACAGCTATGGCGGACGCAGGGGTGGACGCTCCTCCAGGGATGAAGAATGGCGCAAATATGCCAATCAAAAAAATCCCATAGTAGAGGACAACCCCTTTAAAGACCTGTAAAATATATGGCCGAAAACCAATTTATCAAGCTCCGCAAAGAGAAGCTGGTCAAGATTCGTGCCCGGGGTATTGACCCCTATCCGGCTCACAGCGGACGCAGTCATAAAATTGCTCAGATCCTGGTGGATAAAGATACCTGGATCGAGCAAGCTACCCGGATTACCCTGGCGGGACGCCTTGTCGCAATGCGCCGCCAGGGTAAGATCGGCTTTGGCAATATCGAAGACGATAGCGGAAAGATCCAGCTCTACGTCTCCAAAGCTGAACTGGGTGAAGAAAACTACGAGCTGTTCAAGCTCTGCGATGCTGGAGATTTTGTCCAGGCTGAGGGCACTGCCTTTTATACTCAGACTGGAGAATACTCCCTGAAATGCCAGAGTATCAAGCTCTTGGGCAAAAACATCCGCCCTCTGCCTGCAGTCAAAGAAAAGGTCGTGGATGGTAAGTCTATCCGCTATGACGAATTTGCCGATATCGAATTGCGCTATCGCAAACGCTATCTGGATCTCTTGCTCAATCCTGATCACCGCAAGGTTTTTGAACTCAGGTCTCACCTCATCTCTGCCATCCGCAGATTTATGGATGCCCGCGGCTATATCGAGGTGGAAACCCCGATCCTGCAACCTCTGTATGGGGGAGCAAATGCCCGGCCTTTCATCACCCATCACAATACTCTGGATGTGGATCTGTATTTGCGCATTGCGGTGGAGCTGTATCTCAAACGCTTGATCGTGGGCGGCTTTGAAAGAGTGTATGAGATCGGCAAAAACTTCCGCAATGAAGGCATGGACCGCACCCACAATCCGGAATTTACCATGATGGAATCTTACGAAGCGTATTCTGATCTTGCAGGTATGATGGATTTGGTGGAAGCCCTGGTAAAGCATCTGGCTCGTGACGTGGTGGGTAAGGATGAATACGTCTATCAGGGCCACACTGTAAATCTGGCTGGGGAATGGCAACGCGTGGGCATGACTCAGCTGGTGCAGCAAATCACCGGACTGGACGTTCTGACCGAGAGTGAGCAGCGCCTGGCCGAATATTGCGCAGAACACGAATTGGAGATTCCGGCGGGTAGTGGCAAGGGCAAGCTGATCGCGCTGATCTATGAGCACTTTGTGGAACACACCTTGATCCAGCCGACCTTTGTTTGCGATTTTCCCAAAGAGATCTCGCCTCTGGCCAAAGCCAAGGCGGATAATCCGCTGCTGGCGGATCGCTTTGAATTGATCATCGCCGGCGGGGAATTTGCCAATGCCTTCAGCGAGCTCAATGATCCTCTGGATCAGCGGCAGCGCCTGGAAGCTCAGGCAAAACTGCGCGCCCTGGGTGATGCTGAAGCCAATGTGGTGGATGAGGATTTTCTTGAAGCGCTGGAATATGGCATGCCCCCGATGGGCGGACAAGGGATTGGCATCGATCGATTGGTGATGCTGCTCACCGAAAATGACTCGATCAAGGAAGTGCTGCTTTTCCCGCAGATGAAACCCGAAAGCTGAGCCTGGTGTTAGCGGGTCAGGACGGATAAGTGTAACTGAGTCTTTCCAAAGCCCCGATTCTGTAGCGGAGCCTTTCCAAAGCTCCACTTTTTTGTACAGGCGGACGCTATTCTGTCATTATTCGTATGGCCTTATCAGAGGGAGCTTAAGGATATTCTCTACTGACTTTTGCTCAACTGAAGCACCTGCGGATCAAGCCAAATAATAATCCTTGACCAGATATCCTCTTCTGTAAAATTACCCTATCATTGTAAGGGGACACTTAAACATATGTCGATATTACAGGTTATCAACTTCTTTGGGGGTCTGGCTCTGTTTATCTTTGGGATGAACAAGATGAGTGACAACCTCCATGCTGTGGCTGGGAACGAGATGCGTCGCATCCTGAAGATGCTGACCAATACTCCCATCAAGGGTGTGCTGGTGGGAATGTCTGTCACCGCATTGATCCAGAGTTCTTCAGCCACCACGGTGATGATGATTGGCTTTGTCAATACCGGCATCATGAGCCTGAGCCAGGCTGTGGGCGTGGTCATGGGAGCCAATATCGGTACCACGATCACCGCGCAATTGATCGCTTTCAATATCGGGCACTATGCTTTCGCTTTCATCATCGCCGGAGTGATCCTGCTGTTAATCCGCAAAAGCCGGATGATGGAGCGCTGGAGCCAGATCATTATTGGTTTTGGTTTACTCTTCATTGGTCTCAACGTGATGTCGCAAGCAGTAGTGCCACTGCGGGAATCCCAGATGGTAAGAGACTTCATGATCCAGATCTCGGCAAATCCGATCCTGGGAATATTGACAGGCACCTTGTTCACCATGTTGATTCAAAGCTCTTCCGCTTCTGTGGGCATCGTGATCGTCCTGGCCAGCAGTGGTCTGATTCCTTTTGAAGGGGCACTGTATCTGGTCTTTGGAGATAACATCGGCACCACCATCACCGCCTGGATGGCGGGGATCGGGACAAATTATACCGCCAGGAGAGTGGCTTTGGTGCACACTCTCTTCAATTCCTTTGGCACCGTACTCTTCGGTTTGCTGACCTATTTGGGCATCTATACCATGATTGTCAATCGTCTTACTCCGGGTGATGTGCTGCTGGGCGAAAATCTGGCGCGTCATGTAGCCAATGGACACACCTTCTTTAATGTACTCAATACCCTGATCTGTCTGCCCTTTGCCGGGGTCTTTGCCAAAGTGGCGATCAGGATCATCCCCAAAGACAAGATCGATACCATCAGTCTGGGAGAGCCCAAACACTTGAACTATCACTTGATCTCGGATAGTGATCTGGCCATAGAGCAAGCCCTCAAAGAGATGCGGGAAATGCTGAGACTGGTGCGCCTGGGTTTGATCGTGAGCTATGAAGCCTTCAAAGACAAAAACTACAAAAAACAGATTCGCGTGAGCCGCATCGAAACGGCGATCGACCATCTGCAACGGGAGATCACCCTGTATCTGGTGGCAGTCAATGAAAAAACCAATGCCGATAGCATCATCCAAAAAATCCCGGCTTTGCTGCATACCGTGAATGATATCGAGAAGATTGGAGACTTTACCGAAGAGGTAAACCGGATCCTAAACTACCAGATCACGGCTCAAAAAGTACCGCTATGCCCAGAATTTACCAGTATGATAGACGATTTGCATGCCAAAGTGATGTTTATGCTGGATCTCTGTGTGGATTATCTGGATAATATGGAGGATGACTATAGCTTCAAGATCATCGAGATGGAAGGACGCATCAATGAGCATCACCGCACTCAGCGCAACCGGATTCTATCTCTGATCCAAAATGGTGAATGTGATGCCGGAGGTGGGTTGAATACCATTGATTATCTGGATCAAGCCGAGATCATTGCCGATAAATTAAAGAACCTGGTCAAAGCCGGCAGCCATAAATTCATCTATTCACAGGCGATACAGATGCCCTATGAAGGTGATGATCAATAAGTATGGGCAAAGCTCAAAGCTGCTTTGAGGGAAAGGCCTGCGGACTTTGTGGTAAATCCAATCTGCCACTCCAATCTGCTTTTTCCGAGCTTTAACTCAGACTGGGGCAGACGCTACTCTGTGATCCGGGCATACAGCTCCTGCATCAAATCCCGCGGTAGCTGAGTATCCATGCAAAGTATGAGCAGCTTGTCACCCAGAATAGGCATCAGCTTGACCGCATCCTTCGCCGTACACAGCAGATAATCACTATCATCACTGTTAAGCTGGTTCCGGCTGTGGCGATCTTGAAAATCGTGATGATCCGGAAAGATATAATGCTTTTGGTACTTTATGCCCAAAGCAGACACGCTGTTGGCAAATGAATCCGGATGAGCAATGCCGCTCACCAGGTTGATTCGCTTGTCTTGCAGACGCGAAAGCCCGAACTTCTTGCCCTGATTCAGGATCTCCCCACTGCTGCTCACCACTGTATAGACCTTAGCTCCGGTAGCTTGGAGTCTGGCCTTTAGTTCAGGATTTTCCTTTCCCTGCGGTTTTTGATGCAGGAGGCATATGGTGTCTTTAGCAATGGCGGATAGCCCTTCTCTGAGGTATCCGGCGGGGAGCACAAAACCATTACCCAGTCCCAGCTCGCTGTCAAAGACCAGGATGTCGATATCCCGTGCCACTTTCAGATGCTGAAAGGCATCATCCAGGATCATCACGTCCAGATACGACAGCGCACATTCAGCCTGGATCAGTACCTGTTTTCTCTGTTTGCCGCAAAACACCGGAACTCCAGGCAGGATGGTTGCCGCCATCGTTGCTTCATCTCCGGCTATCGAGAAAGAGGCCAAAGGCTTGTTTCCATCACTGATCATAGTGCCCATATTCTCCATCGGGGACTTGTATCCTCTGGAAGAATACGCCACGCGCTGGTTCAGTTTCTGTAATTCCCGGGCCAGAGCGATGGCAATCGGGGTCTTACCGCTGCCGCCACAGCTGAGATTGCCGATGCTGATTACCTTGAATTCTGCCCGGTAGGGACGCCGGAAGAAGTATCTGCGGCGCAAGCGCATATAGGCTGCGACCACCACAGAGGCAGGATACAGCGCATAGCTGAGGCAGGAACGCTTTAAGAGGTGTTTACGGGCAAATCTTGCGCTATCCACTACTGCAATTTACTATCGATCAAAGCGACCAGCTTCTCCACATCAAAGGGCTTGAAGATCACGTCTTTGAGCCCATCGACCTTGGCTCTTACCAATACGTGGTTGGGATCATAGCCAAAACCGGTCATCATGATCACGGGGATGGCTTCGTCATAATCCTTGACCCGCCAAAACAGCTCATAGCCATCCATATCCGGCATGGCTATATCCGTAAGCACCAGATCCACCTTGCCATTCATGATCTCCTGCAAGGCTTTGAGTCCATCACAAAAGGTATGAATCTCCCAATCGGGACGTAACTCCTGAATCTCAATTTTGAGGTTGCTTACCAGTTCTTCTTCGTCATCTACAATGCAGATTAATTTGGTCATGAGATCTCTTTTCCTGTAATGATTTTATGGATTTCAAGGTATTTATTACGGGTTTTTTCGATGACTTCAGCAGGCAATGTGGGGGCTGGAGGCTGCTTGTCCCATCCGTTTTCGCTGAGGTAATCCCGGATATACTGTTTGTCAAAGCTGGTGGGGCTGGAGCCGATCTGATAGCTTTCAATATCCCAAAACCGGGAGGAATCCGGAGTAAGGCATTCGTCGATCAATATGATCTGATTGCCGATGGAACCAAACTCAAACTTGGTATCTGCCACCAAAATGCCGGATTTCTTCAGTAAATCGTGGGCATAGCTATACAAGGCCTCTGATTTCTGCTTGAGCTCCACTGCTATCCATTGATCCATGTGAGCCAGCATCTCCCGATAGGAGATGTTGACATCGTGACCATTAGTAGCCTTGGTCGAGGGCGTAAACAGCGGCTTGGGAAACTTCTGGCTCTCCTGCATATCTTCGGCGATCATCATGCCGCCCACGGTGCCGGTGCGTTTGTATTCGTTCCAGGCACTTCCGCTTATATAGCCCCGCACAATGCACTCAAAGGGAATCACCCGGGTCTTTTTCACCAGCATACTTCGTCCTTGCAGATATTCTGCAAAGGGATGCAGCTCAGCCGGATAGTCCTTCACCTGATCACTGATAAAGTGGTTGGGCACGATATCGGCGGTGCTGTTTAAAAAGTGCACCGAGATCCCGTTTAAGACCTTCCCCTTATCCGGAATCAGATTCGGGAATACCACATCAAAGGCAGAGATGCGATCGCTGGTAACTATCAGCAGCTTCTCTCCCAGATCATATATATCGCGCACTTTACCTTGGCTTGCGTTCTTTACGACAGAAGTTTTTTGGATCTCTTCATGCATGAGCTCGCTCCTTTATGTATTCGTAGATTATTCTCATCTCATCTGTGCTTGCCAGTGGCAAAGCCAGCTTTTCATTGTCCCGATATGGCGGTTTGTCAATCGGGAAGTGGTATTCTCTTCCTCTGAAAACAGCTTTGGTCAATTGTCCTTGTTCGATGCTAAGCTGCGGGGTGTCCAGGCTGAGGTCCTTGGCCACATAGAGGAAATTCAGCCAATCGCGATACTTTGCCAGCAGCCTGATCTCATCATCCAGCAAGTCTGCTTTGGCAAATTCCAGGTCGTCAAAATAGCGGTCCCGCTCTTTTTGCACCATTTCCAAAATTCCGTTATTGGGATGGACAAAGGTCTCCTTGAGCAGGATCTCCAGCTTGTCCAGATCGTGTTCCAGCTCAGTTTCCCGCGCCGGAGCCAGGGCCAGACACCAACCCCGGCAAATCCCGCGGTCAAATTTGTCGCAAGGATAAGTCCCGGTTTCACAGTATGGAAGCTTGAGAATACGGGAGAGGGAATCCAAGAGATCTGCCAGAAAGAAGCGACTCCGAAAGGGGCCGATGTAGAGCCAGTCGTCATTGGTATGCTGCTGCACACCGACAAAAGGGAAGCGATGACTATCCAAAGCCAGATACACGTAATCTGCCCAGGGATGAATGCGATGCTGATATATGGGATGATGCTCCATCACAAAGCTCTTGAATAGCAGCAGGGCAGACATGGAATCCGGCATCGCGGTATATTCCACACTTGTAGCAGCCATCCACATTTCGCCCAAGAGGCGATCTTCCCCAGATTTTTGCCAGATACTATTGAGCTTTGCAGCCAGGTGGGCACTGATTCCGGCATAGAGATATCCCTCCTCGCTGCTTAGAGTGTAAAACACCCAGCCAGCGGGTAGTATATCCAGGTTTTGGGCAAAGTCTTCAGTTATTTTCAAGCTATTCACACGACCATGCTTTTTCAAATGCTTATTGTGTCAAATGAAATTCTGCTTTTAAGGGGCAGAGCTTTCTGCAGCTCGTCCGAGCTTCATAACATCGGTGTGAGATGAAAGGCGGCTGCATTAGCTACCGTGCCCATTGTCAAGATGAAGGCCTGCTCTTCCCCCATAGCATTACGGGACCATTACGGGTCGCAGCCCTAATGGTACTGCAATGCTTCCCTGATGCCAAGGGGCAGGCTACGGCTTTGAACCTCAGCCCACTTTGATTTTTGGGAGAGCTCAGCTATCTGGCTTTGAATTTTCCTCTTGACGGATAGTTTGCCGTTGCACACTATGCTTCAAAGAGATAAATCTTGAGCTTTGAAGATATCAAACCATACAAGATCAGCGGAGTATTTATGAGAGAACCCTTGATTCCAGTTTATCTGTCCCAAAAACTGGCGACGGAACCCAAAGAACTGAGCAAGCTTTGTCTTCCTTGTAGCTTCAGTGAGCGGGCCGGCATCCTGAATACGGATGTTTGCTCTTTTACCAGCATTACACAAAAGCTTAGTGCCCAAGGGCATTATGGAGTGGAAGGCATCATCACCATCTTGAATAGCTACTTTACTGTCATGTTTGAGTGCATCAGCAGTAATGGTGGCTCTTTGATCAAGTATGGCGGCGATGCCATGTTTGCCGTTTTTCCGGGGCAGCCAGAGCTGGTGGTGCCGCGGATGTTGCGCTGCAAATCAGAGATGTATCGCGCCTTGCAAGAGCTCAACCGCAGCTTCTTGAGCAAGTATGGCTTTGAGATCAACTTTGATGGTGCCATCAAATATGGTGAGATCAATCTGCGCGTGGTGGGAGATCCCGCTTATCATGTGGATTACTATATCGATGGTCTGGCAGTGGGTGAGCTCTTCGAACTGGGGGGCGAAGCTCCGGATGGTGATATGCTCATTGGCAGTGAGATGACACAGTATCTGCAGGCAGAGTATCATCCGCTACAGAAAACAGCGGTTGAAAGCTCGCTGGAGGGACAGAATTTTGTCAGTACTGCCGTATCCCGAAAACTGCAAGAAAAGGGATTTAAGGCAGAGCTGCGCAATAGTGCGGTCATCTTCATCCATCTGAGTGCCAAAGATGGATCTGCTCTGATCAGAGTGGAAGATTATCATGAGTTTTACCTCAAGATCCAGCACCATGTTTACAATCTTGACGGCACCATCAATAAGATTGATTTTACCGACAAAGGATATCTGATCCTGGTTACTTTTGGCACGCCCTACAATCACACCGATGATGTGGAGCGCGCCTTCACCTGTGCCTACCGCATCCGCAATATCCCATCGGACACAGTATCGGTAAAGCTGGGGGTGACCTATAGCAATATTTTTGCCGGTATCCTGGGCGCGGCACAGCGTCATGAATATGGTATCATCGGCAATGCGGTAAACATCGCCGCCCGGTTGATGGCGAATTCTCAGCCCGGTGAAATCTCTTTCTCGGAGGAGATTTTGCCCAATGTCAGCAGTCGTTTCGAATCTGAATACGTGGAAGAGACCATGGTGAAGGGCATCTCCAGCCCGCTCAGAATCTACAAGATCCTCAGCGAATTGCCGGATTCCTGGTTTGCCATGCATTCCAAGTATAAGGACAAGGAATTGGTGTTGTACCAAAAGGAATTGCAAGAGATTCGGGAGCATCTTGTTGCCGGCCAGAGCTGTTATATCGAACTGGTGGGGGAAGCAGGTTGTGGCAAGACCTTTTTGGCGTACAAGATCCTCAAGAGCATAAAGGAGCAGCAGCCGATATCCGTCTTTGTGATGGAGGAGTTTAACAGCCGCAACCAGTGTGTCTGGCTGCTCAGGGTCTTTGCCCAGAAACTGATGATCTTTGATCTCCAGCAAGATTTTGGTCTGCTGGAAGACTTTTGTGCCAAGGCAAAGATCAGCATCGAGCCAGACTTGTTGCAACGCTATTTTCAGTCGATCGGAAATACCCGGGTGGACTTGTCCAAAGAAGAAGTGGATCTGGCCTGTGCCAAGCTGGCCGAGATCTTTGCAGCTCTATTTGTGGATTGCCGGATGATCTATATCGATGATGTGCAGTGGATGGATGACAGTTCTCATCAGGTCTTTGAGCTGATGCTACCCCGACTGCTGGAAAGCGGCAGCTCGGTGATGCTCTCCCGGCGGGGGCAGCCAGAGCAACAGGAGCTGAGTTTGCCGGCAGACTACTCTCACCTTCTGGAGCTCAAAAATCTGGAGCCAGAGGCGGCAAACGAGCTGATCCAGCGCGAGATCCCCATCATTGCAGCAGATGCGGTGAATAGCATCTATCTGCTGACCAAGGGCAATCCCCTGTTTATGGTGGAAATGGCAAAAGTGATCCGGGACAATGTGGATGTGCAAAGTGCGGTGTTGGCAAATGCAGATCTCAAGCGGCTGGAAAAAGAAGGCATCATCTCGGATACGATCGAAAACCTTCTGCTACATGAATATGAAAACCTGGAACCAGAATCTCAGCGCACCCTGAAGATTGCTTCCATCATCGGCAAAGCTTTTGCTCTGGAGGATTTGAGCCTGGTGACTGATGCTGATCTCAGAGCCGAGGTGGAGCTGATTATCAAGGGGCTGAGTGAAACCAAAATTATCGGCAAAAAGAGCTTTGATCCCGGCATCGAATACATCTTCAACAATCAGCTCATGCGGGATGCCATCTATCGTACCATTCTCCTGGGCGAAAAATGCCGGCTGCATGAGAAGATCGGTAACTTCTACGAAACAAAATATGCTGAAGATGTCTCCAGGCATCTGGAGCTCATCGCCAATCACTATATCTATGCCCAAAATCCAGCCAAGGCTCTGCAATATTGCATGGCGGCGGGGGAAAAAACTGCCAGATTGGCAGCGTATCCGGTGAGTAACTACTATTATGAAAAGGCTTTGTCCTTCTGTGATGATCCCGCTACCTGCTATCAGATCCGCCTGGCCATGATCAAAAATTGTGTGAGCCAGGGCGATGCTTCACGCGGCTTTGATTTGCTCGAGGAAGTGGCAACGCTGCATCCCCAGATGCTGGATGATGATTACCATTTGCAAAAGGTGCGGCTATTTACCCTGCAGGGACAAAACCGGAAAGTAGTGGATTATGTATCCCAAATCTTCGATTCCATCCAAAGTGAATTTTTTCAGGCCAGCATCAGATTGCGCTATATGGATGCCCTGCAATTTCTGAATCGCCTGGATGAATTTGAGGCTGAAGCCCAAAAAATGCAGGAATTGCTGGCGCAGCACCAGGATCTTAAACTCAAAGGGGACTACTTCACTACCATGGCACTGATGTATATGAGCCGGAGTGACTATCCCAAGGCTGCACAATACTATCAGCAATTGCTGCAGCACAGTGGTGAGAGCAAGGATCTGATCCATCGCCGCATTGCCCTGAATGGCTTGGGTATTGTAGCTTCCCGTACCGCCAAAAAGCAGGAAGCCCGGGAGTATTTTGAACAGGCCCTGAGCATCTGCGAAAAACTCGGGGACCGCAATGGCTACAGCAAGCTGATCACCGAGCTGGGCACCCTGTACCGCAACGAGGGCGAGATCGACAAAGCCATTCAGATGTATCAGATCAGTCTGCAAACTGCCCGGCTGGTGGGAAACAAAAACCTGGAAGCCACGGTGTTATACAACATCGGCGAAGCCCACTACTATCTGCAGCAGGATGACATTGCTCTCGAACACTTTGAACAAGCCCTGGAAATCTATGAACTCAGTGGGGATCTGGTGGGCAGATCATACTGTTACGATGCCATTGGTGACCTCAATTTTAGCCGTGACAATCTCGATGCAGCTCAAGAGCTCTATGAAAAGAACCTCGTGCTGCAAAAGGAATTGCAGGATCGGGAAGGTCTGGCGCACACCCTGGGCAATCTGGGCAATGTCGCCAAAGGCAGGGGGGACTTTGCCAAAGCGATTGACTATTATCAACAGCAGATGCCTATCCTCACTGAGGTGGGGGATAAGGACGGACTGGGACGCTGTTACTTCAATTTTGCCATGACCGAAAAAGACCAGGAGCACTATGACTCTGCCCATGAAAAATTGACCCAGGCCTTAGCGCTCTTTCGCGAGTGTCAGGCGCAGATCTTTATCGATATTGCTGAAGAACAACTGCGCGATGTGGAGGATATCCGGAAACAAGTCTAACAAAGATGTAAAAGAAAACGGGGCTTCGGAAAGATTCGGGTACGTAGTGCAGCATTCCGATACTGGGAATTTGGCGGTGCGGAGGTCTTTTTTGGGATAGGCGGTACGGCGACCGCCTGTACGGTTGGGGCGCTCGCCGTAGCGCTCTTTTCGCAACGGAGCTGCTAAGTAATCCTCTCGCCGACACCGGGACGTGTCGAATCCTGCAACCCGCCACGGACATTGGTCTCTGGACTCATACTCTGGACTCTTATGCTGAACTCTGCAGCCTACAAAGCCGAGATCAGGATTTTGCGGATGCGCTTGGTAGCCACCACCAAAAACAGGGTGAAGGCTATCATCAATGTGGAGAGGGAATTGATGGTGGTGATGGTGCCCCGGCGAATCGTGCCTTCCACATAGATGGGCAGAGTGTCAAATCCTCTGCCGGAAGTGAAGAAAGTGATGATAAAGTCATCGATCGAGAGGGTGAATGCCAGCAGTGCAGCAGCGATAATCCCAGGCAGCATCAAAGGAAACTTGATTTTCCAGAAGATGTAAGAGGGTTTGGCACCCAGATCCTGTGCGGCTTCCACCAGAGATTGATCAAAGCCTTCCAGGCGGGATTGGATCACAATCACGGTATAAGATATACAGAAGGTGACATGGGCAATCAGCACAGTAAACATGCCGGTATTGACTCTGGTAAAATTGAACAGCAGCGCCAAAGATACACCCATCAGAATATCCGGAATCACCAGCGGGGTATAGATCAATGCCATCAACCCTTTACGGCCACTAAAGCGTTTGTTTTCCAAAGCCAAAGCAGCCAAAATACCTAAACTGGTAGAGATCAGAGTGCTGAGTAAAGCGATCAACATGGTATTGCGAAAAGCGGCAGCGATGGTGGGATTGTTAAATAACTGAACATAGTATTTGGTAGTAAAACCCTGCCAGCCAGAGATGATGCGGGAGTCGTTGAAACTAAAGATAATCAGGATCAGAATTGGGATATACAAAAAAATCATGACCAGGCTGAAGGCCGTGAGATTGAGTCCTTTGTACATGCGAGTGGGGGAGAGTCTCACTGCATCTGCCTCCGAGCCAAATGACGGCGATAGAGCCAATACATCACGAGCAACATGAGAGCAACCAAGAGTAGCAGAGTAAGCGACAAAGCAGAGGCCATCGGCCAATTGCGCGGGATATTCTTGATCTTGTAGGTGATCACCTGACCGATGTAAAGTGAACGCTGATTACCTACGAGTTGCGGGATCAGATAAGCCCCCAGCGCCGGGATAAAGACCAGCAGGGTGCCGGCAAAGATGCCTTCCACCGCCAGCGGTAAGGTGATGCGGAAAAAGGCCTTGATCTCATTGGCACCCAGATCCATGGCGGCATTGAGCAGCGTAAAATCCAGCTTTTCCAATACGCTGTAGAGCGGCAAAATCATGTAGGGGAGATACACATAGACCATCACCAGGATCACCGCCAGATCAGTTCGCATCACCTCCAACGGAGCCTTGATCAAGCCCATATTCATCAATACATCATTCATCACCCCATTGTAAGCCAAAAAGATGCGCCAGGAAAAGATGCGGATGATGAGATTGGTCCAAAACGGAATTATGATGAAGATGAGCAAGGTGTTTTTTAGCTTTTCCCTGGCCCGGGCGATGTAATATGCCACCGGAAATCCCAAAAGCAGACAGATCAAGGTGGTGTAGATGGCCAATTTGAAGGAGAGCAGAAAAGGCCTGAGATAATCTCCGGCAAAGATCTGCCGATAAGCATCCACAGAGAACTCAAACTTCACATCATAGATCTCCGGAGAGAGGAAGCTATAGATGATTACGATCAGATATGGGATCAGGAAAAAGCAACCCAGCCACAGCAGGGTGGGAAGGCTGAGTAGCCAGGAGCTAAGGTTCTTTCGCTTGTCCAGCAGAGCTTGTCTGCTTTTTGGCATCAGGTCTTGCTCCGCTTGACATAGCGCTTGAGATTATCGCTCTCATCCAGCTCGGCATCGGCGAGCACATCGATGGGATTATCCTCGATCAGCCAGGTATCGGTATCATGCCAGAACAGCCAGACATGCTCTTCCCAATCCAGCGCTTTGTCGTCAAAATACACCCGCTTATGCTGAGAAAAGACCCGAAACTTCAGCTTCCCTACCCGCACGATATATTGGGTATGCGAGCCCAGATAGAGGATGTCTTCGATCTCGCCTTTCAGCACATTGATATCTTCCTGATGGCGAGGTTTGCTGCGAGAGATGGCGATCTTTTCCGGGCGCAGAGAAAGAGTGATGCGGCTACCCTGTTCCGGTTCACCTTGAAAGCTGGAATCGATCTCAAAGCTCTTGCCCGTGCCATCCGGGCAGCTCAGCTCCAGATAGTCTTCGTGCACGGCGGTCACATTTCCGGTGATGAGGTTTGTCTCTCCGATAAAGTATGCCGAAAAGATGCTGGTGGGACGTTCATAGATGTCATCCGGAGGGCCATCCTGCACGATTCTGCCTTGATTCATCACCGCCAGGCGGTCTGAAATACTCATCGCCTCACTCTGGTCGTGAGTTACATAGATGAAGGTGATGCCCACGGCATCGTGAATGTTCATCAGCTCGATCAGCATGTGCTGTCGCAGTTTCAGATCCAGCGCTGCCAGCGGTTCGTCCAGAAGTAATACCCGGGGTTTGTTGATCAAGGCGCGGGCGATGGCGATGCGCTGCTTTTGACCACCTGAGATCTGGTTTGGATATTTGTTTGCCTGATCCCCCATCTTCACCAGTGCCAGCATTTCCTTTACCCGGTCCTTGATCTCGGCTTTGGCGGTCTTTTTGATGCGCAGGCCAAAGGCGACGTTGTCAAACACGGTCATATGGGGAAACAGAGAGTAGTTTTGAAAGATGGTGTTCACTTCACGTTTGTATGGGGGGAGATCGGTGATGTCTTTGTTACCCAGCATTACCGATCCGGTGCTGGGTATCTCAAAACCGGCGATCATGCGCAAAAGCGTGGTCTTGCCACAGCCGCTGGGTCCCAAAAACGAGAAGAGTTCACCGCTTTTGATGGTGAGATTTACCTCATTTACAGCCCTGAAAGAGCCAAAATCCTTACTCAGGTTTTCCAGTACGATATCTTCCAATTATATCCTCAGTTCAGCTTCAAGATCTTGCGGGTAGCCAGGGTTTTCTGCTCCGAACTCAGACGCAAAAAGTAGATGCCACTGGCCACACTGCGATGGTTTTCATCCTTACCATCCCACTTTACTGTAAAAGCTTCCGGTGTCAAGGATTTAGTATCCAGCGAGCGGATCTTCTGCCCCTTGAGGTTATAGATGGCCACTTCACTGGCGCCTTTGGGCAGGTTGCCGAGTTCGATCTGCAGCTGATCCTTAAAGGGATTAGGGAAGCAATTCAGACGGGCCACAGGGCTCACCAGATCTTGATTTTCCACTGCACGGGTAGCAGTAAAGATCTTGATGTCATCGATATAGACCCCATCGGCATTAGCGCTGCTGTTCGTTATCATAGCAAAGCCAAAATGGACAGATTCACCGGCCAAAAAGTCGAGTTGATAGCTGTATGTGCTCCACTCTCGAGTGCCGGTAAAGATATCGATGATGTGAAAATCGCTATCTCCGGCGTAGCGGTAACCGAAAGCAGCATAATCGCTGTCGGGGCTGATCTCACACCGAGCCTGAAAACTGATGTTCACCATCTCGGCAGCGCTTAGATCTACCGGCAGAGAAGTCTGTAAGATGCTGGATGTGTTTGAAGCATAATTTCCGGAGGGACTGTCGGTGAGCACCATCGTGCCATTGGCTGCCGAATCCTGCACTATCCCCCAGCTGCCGCTCACGGTCCAATCTGCCAGAGTGCCTTCAAAGGCCTCATGGAAGATGGCATCTGCACTGAGGCGATAATGGGCCGGATTGCCGCTGAACTCTGCCTGGAACTGCATGGTAGCAAAATCGGGATGGCTGATTTCTATCTGATGTGCTCCACTGTATATGCCCATAATGTGGACCAGGCCTTGAGCATCGCTATACACTTGAGGCATCTGCTCCAGCCGGAAGCTGGCATCGGGGATGGGATTATCGTCCAGATCTGTGATCAAGATCTGCTGATTCACCAGCGCAGCCGGCTGCAAAGCGATATCCTGGATGGTCTGTTCGCTGCTGCTGATCTGAACGCTGTGAGTCTGATTGAGGTAGCCTTCACAGCTATAGTGCACGGTGAATGTGCCTTCCGGCAGAAAGCGGTAGTAAGTGCCAAAATCTTCCCGAGACCAGGTATCTGCCCGCCCAGGAATGTGCTCATCAATGCCTTCCACTCTGATCCTGGCTTTTAGCGCTGCGCCGGTGGTGGCATCTGTGACGTGCCCGGTGAGGGTCTTATGATCCTTGCGTTGCAGCAGGATCATCGCCGCTTGCAGGTGATTCTGCAGGATCTCCGGCACCTGGCTCGCCGGCGGAATGAATTCTGTGGCCATCTCTATGGTATAGGAAAAAGCTCCCAGGCTGCCATAGATCCAGTCCTCAGAAGAACCACTCACCGGATACAGTGAGTAGGACGGCATGGGGTCATAGGTGCCATAGCCCACTTTGGGGATGGATGCTGCCATCTGCTCTGCCAGAAGAGCTTGTTCCTGATGATCCGGTCCGCTCAGGTTGTGGGCAAAACCGTAAGGGTAGAGCACATACTCTCCATAAGTGTGGTAACTGATTCCGGCCAGGAAATGGCCTGCTGCCAAAAAGTCTCGCAGAGCTTGGGTCTCCGGCTCAGAAAAGGGCTCAGAGCCGTGATATGTGACCGAATAAGGATCGTCTGAAGCCGAGATATTGCCCCACATATAGCTGTAATTGCGGTTCAGATCCACCCCGTCGTAGCCATTTCCATAGCTTGCGGTATCGATACTATGATTGTCGTTGTTATCCCGGATGTTTTTGCGCCACCAGACATCACTCTGATCGATCACCAGCTTGTGTCCATCCGGATTGAGCAAAGGGATGAACCAGATCTCAGAGCTATCCACGATCTGCGTGATCTGGGGATCTGTGCCATAACTGTCGATCAGGTGATACAGGATCTCCATCGTCACTTCCAGAGAAATCGGCTCTCGCGCATGGTGTGTGCCCACAAAGTAAAACTGTGCCTCGTCCTCCGTCTGTGAGACATTGTCCGAGAGCTTGATGGCATGGATTTCATGATCATAATCCTGATAGGCAGGCCAGCCCAGGGCAGCATATTCCTGTCCCCAACCAGCACCAATCGTGTGGATTTCCACCAGATTCGGATAAAAGGCGAGCAGTTGCCCCAGCTCCAGCATCAGATCGTCGTAGCTACGATACCCGGGAATGTCCCGCTCTGAGGAGCCAAGGTTGCGCTTGAGCTGCGCTTCACTCTGGCTGATGACCAGCTCAGGATACTGCAAGATGAGTTGAGCGAACTCGGTGTCTGTTACTACCAGATCCAGCACCTTGCCGGGATGATATAAAGCGATATCGGCTTCTGCACTTTGGAACTGCTCAAAAGTGGCGGGAGCGGGATTGGGGATGCGTACCACCATTTTCTCGGCATTCAAAACAAAAACCATTAAGATCAGGAAAAGGATGACTATTGCACGGCGCATTGTACCTCCCTGTGCATGTTTGTAAATGGGCAAAAAAATACAGTGGGGAATGCCGGGCGGCATCCCCACTGCTCGGAGGGCATTCTATGTAGGGTCTGTAGGCTGATTACAAAATATTCAGCTCGAGCTTTTATGTCAAGTAAAAAATGAGGACTTCTTTCAATAGCTCTGTGGAAGATTGTCAACAACATCTCAATGTACTATAATTAACTTGTAGTTACGCACGGTTTCTGCAGCCTGAAAACGCAGGAAATAAATCCCGTTTGTGGAAAGATTTCCACGCTTGTCGCGGCCATCCCAGTGGAATGTACCAGTTTTTTCCCAAGCCTGGCTTTCATAGACCAATTGTCCGCGCAGGTTGAAGATGCTGAGCTTGATTTCTCCTGCTTTGGCCAGCTCATAGTCGGCGCTCAAGAGCTGTCCCCGGCTCAGGGGATTGGGATATAGCCTCACGGACAGCGCGCTTGGAATCAAGTCGCTCTCGGGGTTACTCAGCGGCAGGATCTGTACTTCATACCATTGCTCTGCTGCCGGCAGGTAAGTGAGATTGCCAAAGCTATCCTCGGCCTGGATTTGATAATAAAAAAGCTGATCTCCCGGCTCGATATCCGGAAGCAGGCTATACAGATAGATGTTGTTTCCACCATAAATCATGGTGTCGTATTGAGCCTCGTTGCCCTCCACATAGAAGCTGATCCCCACTTCTGAGATTCCGGATTCATCCTGGGCGATCACGGTGAAGGTAACTTCCTCGCCTCCGATGGTCTGGATAGCATTGTGGCTGAGGATGGGCGCTTGATTGTCACCTTCCACCACAAAGATATGCGGATCCAGCTCGGCAAAATCCGGCTGCGTACGCTTGCGGCCACTATGATCTGCGGCCTGGATGTAATAGCGGATGGTATCGCCCGGGGCGTGATCGGTGATGGAGGCCATATAGCTGTGGCCACTCAAGGGGCTGAAGATGCTGTTTTGCCAGTCACCGCTATTGAGCTGATAGGCCACAAACAGAGAATCCGCATTGAGTCCGGCACCGCTATGGGCGATGATGTCGCTCACAAACACATATTCTTCGCTATAGCCCTGAGTGCCGAAATAAGGCTGATGAGCGATGTCCAGCATGCCCGGATCCGGGATCTCATGCGTGCGGCAGTGTAGGGCATCGGTGCTTTCCCAAGGGCTATAGGCACTGCCGGGAACTCCGATGATCTCATAGCCGGGCAGCGCCTGGGCATATACCTGCAAGGCTGCTGCGTCGTAACTGCTATTCATGATCGGCACAAATGCTCGCTGATTCAAGATCAGGGAATTGGTGTAAGGCTGATTTTGCGGAGTATTGACCCGGTAAACGCGGTAATGATAGCCCCAGGCGCTCTGCTGATGCGCAAAGTAATTTGCCATAGCCTCAAGCTCGTCATATTGGGGATGAGTACTGGGCACACTGCGAATCAAGATCTTATCCGGCGCCAAAAACTTGCCCCAGCAATCGATATGGTCGATATAAGTATTGTTGGGATCCTGCACCACGTGGTAAGAAGTAATGCCCAGATAGTCTTGCATCAGGGTATTGACGTTGCTTTGATTGTTGGAATTTTCCGAATAGGCGATCTGGGTCTGAGCGGCAGTATTGATGCCGTCGGTCATGTAGTTGCCTCCGGTCTGATACAGATTCATACCATAATAGGGCAGGTCAAAGGCTGTGGCAAAAAGCTCAGGAATCATGTTATCATTGGGGCGGGGACGGTTGTAGCGAAAATCCATAACTCCATAATCGCCATTGCCGTCATAGATAAACCAGGGTCCAAAATCCCGAGTCCAATATGAATCTGTGCTGGCGATCATAAAGCTCACCTGATCCATATCCACGCCGGCATTGGTAAAAGTACTGGTGGCGCTGTTCATCTGGGATGTGCTGCTAACCACACAAAGCAGTTCTGCAGCATTCGCCAGCTCCACCACCAGGGCAGTGGGTATGCCCAAAGGATAACGGATCATCACTTGTGAGGCGGGTTCAAATTCGGCAATTGGCCTTACCGGTGACAGGGGCGGGGGAGTTTGCGTAAATCGTTCTTCCCAGGCCATAGAAAGCCCAGTATCTGTATGCTCAATAGCGTGAAAGGGGATGCCCCATATCGTCATGATGCAGATCAAGAGCCAAATATGCATTCTT
The DNA here is from genome assembly GCA_964501025.1 of uncultured Candidatus Cloacimonadota bacterium. Taxonomy (GTDB): domain Bacteria; phylum Cloacimonadota; class Cloacimonadia; order Cloacimonadales; family Cloacimonadaceae; genus UBA5456. The sequence goes on from CAZCRD010000019.1 coordinate 23,532, forward strand.
ATCTTCATTGTTTTCATATACTCCACTTTTTCATAGTCCTTATTACATACAATTTTTGTACCGAAATGCAAAAAAAAGGCCTCCGCATGAACGAAGGCCTCGATTCAGGGTTTAGATTTCTGTGTCCAGAGTATCAAAGAAAAGCTGCAGCAAGATCGCTACGATCAATTCAAAGAATACCTGTTCGTTTTCCTCACTTACCAGAGGGATATCGACCAGAGCGTTGATGCGGGTGGCGAGTTCGCGGGCCAGGGGATTGTAATTCTGCTTCATGATCTTAGCCCTTACATGCTTTCAGTGAGCAAATCGGCACCGCTGACATTGGGCAAAAATCCTGCATCCACTGCCGAAGCGATGGTGGTCACATCCGGAAACAGAGTTGCCAGATCCCCATAGCTCAGACTCTTGAGATCCACACTTCCGGCATTGGCATCGCTGAAGGCGTAAAACATCTTTACGAAAAGGCCATAACCGTTGGGTGCGAGCTGGCGCGGTCCGCTGATCTGGCGGCCATACAAGTCCGCATAGGTGCGCAGGTCAGATTTGTATTCAGCGCTGCACTCGCCATAGATTTCTGCCAGATTTTTGGCTACCGAGCCCAGCTCAGTGTTGTTGTCCGTCAAGGTCGGCATTACCCATTTGCGGGCGATGCAGACCGCCCCATCGTTGTAGCTGCCGAAGGTGATTTCATCGATGGTTCCGCTATAAGCGGAGATTCCGTACTTGAGTTTGGTTTTCATCTGTCTTACCTCGTTTTGTTTTTTTGGCATCCGGATTGCCTTCACTCTCTTAGGGCTGGACGCTCACTGGACAAGGTGGGGGAGTTCGGCATTTGAAAATTGTTTTGTGTCGCCCTGAAGGACTGTAGCGGAGCCTTTCCAAAGCTCCGAGGATTTCGTAGCGGAGTCTTTCTGAAGCTCCGTCTCCTACAAAGAGCCTTTCCGAAACAGGTTGCAGGATTCGACACAAAAACATATCGATTCCTCTGCCACACCCTGGACCTTGGGATCTGCCCAAGGCAAAGTATCTTGCAATTTTGCAACAACCCCTTCTTTTCATCTATAGATTTTATCAACACCTGATTCACAAATTTTTGTATAAGCTAACCTAATCTCTATCAACATAATCCCTGCCAGCATTGCCCCCAATCTATGGCTATATAAGGAATTGTTAAGAAAAAAACACTTGTCAGATCAACGTGGGATTTCATTTTGACACCACTATTTCAAAAGCATTTTAAAAAGAACTAATAAATGATTCTGGGAGGAATTATGAAAAAACTACTTTTCGTATTTACGCTCAGCCTGCTCTTTGTTGGGCTGGCTTGGGGACAAGGTACTGAGACCTTTGACAATATGCCGGCTACTGGATCAGCATATTCGAACGGCACTTTTACTGGTCAAGACGGCTCTGATTGGACCTATACTCAATGCCGAAGTGATTTTGATATTACCGGAACAGCTCTTATGATAGGTAGAAATCGCAGTCCACAGGCGAATTTCTACTCTGGTTCAATTTCCGGCGGTATTGGTGTACTTAGCTTTAAATACATGCAGGTTTATTCAACCAGCGTAAATCTTAATGTACTGGTTAATGACGTTGTAATAGGCAACGTAACCTCAAGCGGTGAGCAAAACATTGTTAAACAATCTGGTGATATCACGGTTAATGTAGCCGGAGACTTTGTAATCAAGTTCATTAATGTTAATAATGGCGATGGGCAAGTCTGTGTTGACGATATTACTTGGACCGGATATGCAACGTCAACTCCCATAATTTCAGTATCACCGACTTCTCTCACAGGTTTGGATTATGTTCTTGGCAATGGTCCTTCTGCGGAACAGAGCTTTACTATAAGTGGTGAGAATTTGACTGCCAATATCAGCATCACGCCACCGACAAATTACGAAATTTCTACTGGTACTGGTGCTTCTTTTGTGGGTACTAATCCCATAACCCTCACTCCATCCAGTGGGACTGTTGGTGAAACCCCCATCTATGTCCGGCTCAAAGCCGGCCGGGCGATTGGTACTTACAATGAAGACATCACTGCTTCTTCAACCGATGCTGATGACAAAACTGTAACCTGCGATGGCGAAGTAACTGCGCCTCCTGCGCCTGATGCTCCTGTGGCAATCGACGCCACCGGCACGGATTCAGAAAGCTTTACAGCAAATTGGAATGCTGTTGATGGCGCTAATGGATACTACCTTGATGTTTACGAAAAAGAAGCTGGTGGATCTGCCTCAGATCTTTTCTTCTCTGAGTATATTGAAGGTGGAAGCTACAATAAAGCCATTGAGATATTCAATGGTACAGGCGTAGCGGTGAATCTTATGGATTACTCAGTAAAAATCAGCTTCAATGCAAATCCCTTCAGTACAGAATTAACATTGCCTGATTACATGCTCAGTGATGGTGACGTATATGTAATTGCCCATGGATCGGCAAATGCAGCGATCTTGGCTGTAGCAGATGAAACTCACAACACTATAGCGAATTTCAATGGTAACGATGCTTTGGGCTTATACAACGATGGCGTCTTGATCGACATCTTTGGTGTAGAATCACAAGATCCCGGATCTGGATGGGATGTAGCCGGTGAAAGCAGTGCCACAGCGAATCATACTCTGGTGAGAAAAGCTTCGATAGGACAGGGAAATACAGATTGGGCAGCACAAGCTGGAACCGATGTTGATGATAGCGAGTGGATTGTCTATGCCCAAGATACTACCGACTACCTCGGCTCTCACACCTTCAGCGGCGGCACTACTCTCAACTATGTCGCTGGTTTCGAAGACCTTGATGTCAATAATGTCCTCAGCTACGAAGTTACTGGTCTGGATCCCGAAACCGCATATTACTATGTAGTGCGTGCTTATCATGACTATGGAGTGAGCACAGATTCCAATGAGATCGAAGTAACAACTGCAGCAGCAACTGAGGACTACCCCCAAGATGATCCCATCATTGTGGGTGACGACACCATCACTTTCACCCAAGGCAGCGCCAATGAAGGTCCCGTCGTGGAAGATCT
>CAZCRD010000020.1:0-7772 GCA_964501025.1 uncultured Candidatus Cloacimonadota bacterium
TCTCCCATGCGTTCCAAGGCTGCTACTTGCTCAAAATCTATGCGATAGATATCGGCAATACTCTGGATGATTCCATTTTGCAAGAATCTTTGCACAATCGAGCTACCCAAACCCATGATGTCCAGGGCTTCCCGAGAGGCAAAGTGCTCGATACTACGGGCTAATTGTGCGGGACAATCCGCCGCTGTGCAATATTCTATGGCGGCTTCCTTCTCGCGGGATAAAGGGCTATGGCAGATGGGACATGTGTCCGGCAGAGCAATAGGTTTTGCTTCTGGGGGACGTTTATCGATATTCACACTGAGGATCTTGGGGATGATCTCTCCACTTTTGATCAACCGGAGTGTATCAGCTTCATGAAGATCGAGGCGGCGGATTTCGTCAAAATTGTGCAGAGTACTGCGAGATACCGTGGTGCCGGAGATATTTACCGGCTCCAGTATTGCCACAGGAGTGATGGCTCCGGTGCGGCCTACCTGAAACTCCACCCGCAGTAGCCGGGTCTCTTTTTCTTCTGGCTTAAACTTGTAGGCAATAGCCCATTTGGGACTTTTTGCAGTAAAGCCCAAACGCTTATGAAGAGCCAGATCATTGACTTTCACCACCACCCCGTCAATGTCATAACTAAGCTTTGCCCGCATAGCTTCCATCCGCTCACAAAAGGCGATCAGGCAATCCTTAGTGGCACAGATCTCGTGCTGATCGCTGACCGGAAAACCGCAATCCTCCAGCCAGTCGAGCAGTTCATTCTGACTTGCAAAGGGAGTATCTCCCGAGCAATACCCAATGCTGTAAAAAAATGCTCTCAAAGGACGCTGTTTGACCAGATTGATGTCTTTCAGCTTGATCGATCCGGCAGCAGCATTGCGGGGATTGGCAAAGGGCTTTTCGCCATTTTCGCGCCGGTTTGCGTTCATTGCCAGAAAGTCCTGAATCGGGAAGTAGATCTCGCCGCGGATCTCGATCTCGCCCGCGAAGGGTATCTGGCGGGGAATGTGGGGCAGGGTAAGAAAGTTTTCACTGACGTCTTCACCCACAGTACCATCTCCGCGGGTGGTGGCATATTTCAGATTTCCCTCAGAATAAAAGAGATTGATCCCAAAACCATCTATCTTGGGTTCCAGGCAGAGCTGAGGTCTGCTGCCCAGTTCGCTGCTGAGTTTATCCCACCATGCGGTTAGTTCTTCCAAAGAATAGGCATTGTCCAGGCTAGCCATGCGCACTTTGTGTGCGATGGTTCTGGCGGCAGAGCTGAGGTCATTGCCCACAGAATCGATGGCTGAGGGCTGATCCTGCTCTGGCAGCATCTCTTGTAGATCTTGCAGTTCCCGCACCAGCATATCATATTCAAAATCGGATATCTCCGGATTCGCTTCGGCATAATACAAGCGATTGTGCCGCATTATCTCAGCGTTGAGTTCTTTGATTCTGTTTTCTATCTGAGCTTTGTTCATGGCAGGTAATACATTGAGGGACGGCGGTCCTCAAAGGCGTGGTTATGCTCGGTGACCTGTTTGTTGTCAGCCAGCGAGGGATCAATCTCCACAGAATAGATCCCCTGTTCCTGATCGTTCATGCGGATCAGAATATCCCCCTTGTGACTCAGGATCTGACTTTGGCCGGTGAAAGACTCTCTGTGGGTGCCATTGATCTCGGTTCCGGTGCGATTTGAAGTGATCGAAAACACCCTGTTTTCCAGGGATCTGGTCTTCATCGCTTCCTGACACCAGGGCAGCACCAGATTAGCCGGATGACAGATGATCTGCGCTCCTTTGAGTCCCAGGCTGCGGGCGGATTCCGGGAACTGCCAGTCGAAGCAGACCATCATGCCGATCTTGACCCCGGATTTGGCTGTGGTAACGAAGAAAGGCTTGTTTCCGGGCTCAAAGAAGAGCTTTTCCCGGTAAAAAAGATGGATCTTGCGATAGATATCGTAGCTGCCATCAGGATTAACCAGAGCTGCGCTATTGAAATATCTATCCCCCTCCCGCTCGGCAAAACCATAGACAATGCTGGAATTGATCTGATTTGCCAAGTCCCGAAAGCCCTGAAACACTTTGCCATCCGGAATGCTCTCGGCTACCTGCTGCAGCTCTTCCCGCCGGGCAAAGACATAGCCGGAAAGGGCAAGTTCGGGCAAGACGATGAGGTCGCTTTTCAGACCCTCAAGCATTGATCTCAGCTGGGCAAAGTTCTGCTGTACTTGCAAAAAAAGCGGTTTGTATTGTAATACGGATAAGGTGTACTTCATTTTCGTACTCGCAGCAAAGGAGCAATGGAACGCTCTAAGGCCCCATGCACCTTACATATTGTGAGACCATAATTTGTGATCGGCACCCCCCGTCTGTGGCATTCGATTATCCGGCGGTTCATCTCCATGGCATTGATCATGCAGCCGCCACAATGCACACAGATGGCATATTCTTCGAGGTTTTCCGGAAAATCGTGACCGGCATAGGTTTCAAACACCAGTTTTTTCCCGGTGAAATCACTGATCCATTTGGGGAGTTTCACCCTGCCAATATCATCTTTTTGAACGTGATGCGAACAGGCTTCGGCAATCAATATCTTATCACCATCCTGGAGCTTGTCGAGCTTTTGGATACCCGTCAGCAGGATATCGAGCTCACCCTTGTAACGCGCAAAGAGGATGGAAAAGGTAGTCACTTCGATGGGCTCCGGGGTTTCGCGATTCACCTGTTCGATCGCCTGAGAATCCGTGATTACCAGATCCGGTGCATCTTTGAGCATGGCCAGAGTGTCCTTGAGCTCGGTTTCCTTGATTACCATGCCGATGCCATCATGATCCAGGATATCTCGCAGAGCTTGCACTTGTGGCAGGATCAGGCGGCCTTTGGGAGCAGCGCTATCAATGGGGCAGACCAGGATCACCCGGGCCTTGGGCTGGATCAAGTCGCCCAAGATCACACGCTCTTGAGTCTTGTATTTTGGCGCCAGCTTCACCAGCTCATTTTTGGCTGCCAGGATGCCGGTGCCATCTTTGGCGGAAAGGCTCTGATAAGGGATTTGCCACTGAGTGCAGAAGCTGATGTTCCCGCTCTCGACCTGATGTAGATCGGATTTGTTAAAAACCATGAGCATAGGGATTTCCAGCTCCAGGACCCGATCCAGCATGGCTATCTCATGTCTGTCAAAAGCGCTGCCATCATTGACAAAGAGCACGATGTCAGCACGATACAATACCTTGCGGGTGGAAGCTACCCGTTTGTCTCCCAGCTCACCTTCATCATCCACACCGGCAGTGTCATAAAACGTGACCGGACCCAAAGGTAAAAGCTCATAATGCTTGTCCACCGGATCGGTAGTAGTGCCAGGAATCTCTGAAACAATGGCAATTTCCTGTCCCACCAGGGCGTTGATCAAGCTGGATTTTCCGGCATTTCTGCGGCCAAGAAGGGCAATGATCAATCTTTCACCACGAGGTGTAGTACTCATATCTCTGCTCCATAGTATCTTAAGTTTTGTTTCATGGGGCTTGGCTTCCCGATATTCGTCAAGTCCTTTTTTGCAAGTGCACAGCATCAGCCTGCGAGATAGTTCAATTCTCTTCTTCAGGTTAAGTTATTTTCTTCCATTAGGGGAGGATAAGCACAAGATTAGATCAGTTAGCAGTTTCATGATATACAGGACTGGGGCTCATGTTGAGAGCTTTGTATATTTTTTGGTGATACGGTTCAGCCGCTGCTTTGTCTTTGCCTATTCTCAAATTCGACTTGGGTTTGAGTCCTGATGCTCTCCTGACGGGGACTTGATCAGGACTTAATCTCGAGCTAAAGCAGACTTAATCTGACGATCAAGCAGCGGGAAAGAGTAAGATTGGTGCGGGGATGCCGATATCAGATTGAGCAGAAAGCAATTTTTTCCTTGCCAAGAAATGCGAGATGAAATCTATGGTACACATCCGGTCGGGATGTGGCGCAGCCCGGGTAGCGCACTTGAATGGGGTTCAAGGAGTCGCAGGTTCAAATCCTGTCATCCCGACCATCTTCTTATCAAGCGCATTGGCAAGCTTTTAGCTGGTCAATGCGCTTTCTTTTTTGGGCGGGTGTTTGGGTCGCCATCACATAGCACAGTCTCGTTTGCAGACCAATCTTGCTGTCATGGCGTGGATAATTTTCCTCAGTTAAGCGCAGCTTGACCCTACTGCATCCAAAAAAGGTCTTTACAAAAACAGGCAATTTCTGACTTTGTAAAGAAAAAATACTTCAGGAGTACAAAATCATGAAGAAATACGGCTTTGACTTTCCGCAAAGCATTCGTAAGACCTTTCTTTTTGATCTGGAAGAAAACTGGTATCTTCCACTTTTGGCAAAACACAAAGGGCTTCAGCTCCAGTCGGTGAAGCGCAGCAATTTTGGCCAGTATGACATGGCGGTGAACTATCTGACATCGGTATTGGAAGAAGCTGCTGCCGTGAATAAAGTGGCTGTTTACAATATCGACCACATGGCGCAGATCCGCTTTTGGGGTCAGGATGTGGAAGCGCTATTGAATCGTAGTCTGGGTGCAAATTTCACCGGCATGAAAGTGGGCTCTTGCAAATACACTTTGCTGCTCAATGAGGAAGGTGGCGTGCAGGATGATATGATTTTGATGCGCATTTCCGAGACTGAATTCATCGCCGTGATCAATGCTGGACATGACATCACAGACATAGTGGAGATAGATGGCGAAAAGCAAAGTCTGATAGCGGATATAGATCGCATCATGCAGCAAAAGCAGGATAAAGAAGAGGTGGCAGCGGAAGACATTTCAGATCAACTGGTGAAAGTGGATATTCAGGGTCCTTTATCCTATAAATTGGTAAAAGAGATCTATGGACAGGAAGTGCTGCGCAATCGGAGTAATCCTGCCAAGAATATGAATTACTTTAGCTTCAATGAGTTTGAAGTGGATGGTAATACATACTATATCAGCCGTACCGGATATACAAACCGCTGGGGTTGGGAGCTTTATATCCCTGTGGCAAAGGCAGAGGAAGATTTTAAACGCATCGTCAGCCGGGCGCTGGAGCTTGACGGACTGTTGGTGGGACTCGGTGGCAGAGATGAAAACCGCATTTCTGCAGGAGCTTTCGGCTTGCCTTTGATGGGTCAGGAATATGATCCTCAGCACAACCCGATCAATGCACCACTCTTTGCTGCTGCCGTGGATATGAATAAGCAAGATTTTTTGGGCAAAGCAGCCCTTAGTAAAGCCATGAGTGAGGGTGAAAAAAAACGCCTCAACATCATCATCACCGAAGGAATCGTGAGCGGTCGTGGAGTATATCGCGATGGCAAACGCATTGGTAGCGTGAGCTCCAGCATCAATTCGCCCAATCTCAGCCAGGAACAGCGTCTGGCAATCGCTTCTCAACGGAAGAACGTCAATGATCCCAATGGCACTGCCGCGATCGGTATGGCCTGGTTTTACCAGAACCCATTTGAGCGCGATCCTGAAGGCAAAGATGTCGTCATGAGTGATAACCTTCCCGTACGCATCAAGGTGGAGTGTTTTCGGGAGGACGCTGATCGAAAACCCATCGGGAAACCGGTATTGGGCTATATTACTCAGGAAGGGATCAGTCCTGCCACAGCGCCCAAGGCTTTGAAAAACATCGAAAATCTATAGACTCAATGGGCTCTTCCGATGTGAAGAGTCCTCATTATTTTTGATCTGTTAAGGAGAAGTTATGATATCAGTCAAGAATCTGGTAAAGCAATTTCCCAAAAAGGATGGCAGCGTCTTCAATGCGGTTGATGATGTATCATTTGCCGCTAATGATGGCGAGATTGTATGTCTTTTGGGGGTAAACGGAGCTGGAAAGACCACTACCATGAGGGTGCTTTCCACGGTGTTTCAACCCAGCCGCGGAAGCGCTGAGATCCAGGGTTGGGATATCAAGACCCATCCGCATAAGGTAAGAGAAAACCTGGGCTTTCTCTCCGGGGATACCGGGCTGTACAACCGCCTCAGAGTGCACGAATTTATCCGCTATTTTGGCCGGCTCTATTCCCTTGAAGATAGCGAGATTACTGCCAGAATGGATGAGATGGCAGAGCTGCTGGATATGAAAGACTTCATGGACAAGAAGATCGAATTTCTCTCTACAGGGATGAAACAGAAGGTCTCGATTGTTCGCTCCATCATCCACGATCCTCCGGCAATGATTTTTGACGAACCTACGGCAGGTTTGGATATCCTGACTGCGCGTAACATCGTGTCTTTTATTCGCAGCTGCAGGGAACGCGGCAAGTGTGTGCTCTTTAGTACCCACATCATGCGTGAAGCAGAGCGTCTGGCAGATCGCATTGTAATGATTCACAAGGGGAAAATCCTCACCGAAGGCAGCTTGCCGGAATTGCGGGAAGCTACTGGACAGAAAGATCTCGATGATATCTTCGTGTATTATGTAAATCAATCTGAGGAAGAAATTGAGGTGGCAGCTAATGAGTTTTAAGAAAACCATGATCGTTTACCGCAAAGAACTGATGGAAGTACTGCGCGACAGACGCACCCTTTTTACTACCTTCCTGCTGCCGGTAATCCTCTATCCAGTTTTGATCATCGGATTCAATGCCATCATGTCCCGTCAGATGGGAGTTTTGGAGCAAACTGAAGCTACCATCGCAGTAAGAGATAGCGTAAACAATCCCGTGTCACAACGTATATTGCAAGATATCGGCAGCATTGAGAATTACGACTTTATCCCGGCTGCCGATAATGCGCAAGAGCTGTATCTGGCCAAAGACATTCAAAGCATTATTACGATTCGGGATTCGCTCAATGCATCAGGACTGAGAACTTATCATGTGTATGTGCAATATGATGCTGCAGATGAGCTTAGCACCATGCTCTATTCCAAGATGCGCGATGCTCTGATCCAGACGGAGAAAGGCTTGATCGAAGATGAATTGCAGATATCCGGGATCAATCCGGAGCTGCTGAATCTCATTGACGTACGCAAACGGGATACGGCAGATTCGCAGAAGAAGATGGGGATGATACTGGGGCGGTTTTTGCCATATATCATGATCATTATGCTGCTGACCGGAGCCTCGGTGGTGGCTGCAGATCTGGTAGCCGGAGAAAAGGAACGCAAGACCCTGGAAACCCTGCTGGTGGCAGGAGTAAGCCGGATCGACGTCGTGATCGGAAAATATCTCACTATTATCACTCTGGCCATGGCAAATCTGATCATCAATCTCTTTAGCATCAGTTTCTCGATGCGCTATATGCTGTCCCAGGTTGGTCTGGATTTGGCAGGTGTGGGGATGCCGATCAAGGCGATATTTATTCTGCTGGCAGCGATGTTGCCTCTGGCTACTCTATTTGCGGCGATTCTGCTCTCGATCTCTACCTTTAGTCGTAATATGAAGGAAGCTCGCACCTACGAACAGCCGATTCTGATGGTTTCGATGATTTTGGCCATGATCAGTTTTTTGCCTGCCATCGAGCTAAATGGCCTGATGGCGCTGATCCCGATCGTGAATATCGCATTGCTCTTTAAAGCGGTGATGATCAACGATTATCAGCTCTCTCACCTATTGATCACCATCTTCAGCACATTGATCCTGGATGTGATAGCGATCTGGGCGACGATCAAGCTATTCAGCACCGAGGGCATCCTCTTCCGTTCTGATGATGATTCCGGAAGCATCAAAGGGATCAAGAAAAACAAAGCCAGGTTCTTTAGTCCTTACAATGGTTTGGTCTATTTTACCATTGCCTTGCTGCTGCTATATTATCTGGGCTCATATCTGCAGTCC
>CAZCRD010000021.1:0-9812 GCA_964501025.1 uncultured Candidatus Cloacimonadota bacterium
TGTTTTTTATCAAAACCATAAAAACAAAGAGCGGGATCCGGCTCAACCTTTTTCTTCATTAGGCTCACCTAATTTACACCAACCTTTGAGACACTACCAAGAAATTTCATGATTGCATTTTTTGGGTACTCAGCAACACAAATTTGGGTATAGTAAGTCTCTATTTGATAATTATCAGTAGATAGTGAGCAAAAACTGTTCCTAAATAAAATGATACCCAGGGATATTGTCCGAGATTTATTGGGTGGAGGCGGTAAAGAAGCGTGATCAAGGGTAGCTTCAGCTGGGATGTACCCCTTGCCATCAAGTCAAGATCAGGCTATTATAAAGCCGTGATTAACCCATGATCACGGCTTTATTACGGGTTCATATAGAGACATAAATGAGTGAATCCAATTGGAGTTGCTCATGGGTCTTTTGCCGGGTCCATGGCAAAGAACTGCTAAGCCAAGAACGGCGCTATATCATCAGCGGCAGTAACTTCCACAAAGCGTTGATCTTGAGCGAAGCCAAACTTTATTTGGATAGTCTGGTATGGCAAAAAGTTTTGTGCTATTTCCGGCCATTCGATCACGGTAATGCCGCTTTCTATCATATCCAATAGACCCAGATCCAAGAGCTCTTCTTCTTTATGCAAGCGATACAGATCCAAGTGATAAAGCGGGAAACGGCCACAATGGTATTCCTTGAACAGGACAAAGGAAGGGCTGTCGATCTCTTCCGAAATGCCGAGGAATGCACCCAAAGCTTTGACAAAAAAGGTCTTGCCGCTACCCAGCTCTCCAAAGAGAGTAATTATCGATCCGGGTCCCAATAAGGGCCCAATGTAGTAGGCCAGATCGATGGTATCCTGTTCACTGTGTAAATCTATGTGTTTGGTCATGAGTTTGCTCCTTGTATCACAGCAAAAGTCCCAACAGCTGCTTAAAGCAAAAGCTATGCTGCATCTAAGCTGCTCTTGGGATTCATTATGCTACTTTGTGTGTCAGTCCTGAAGAAAGGATATTCGGGATCTGCTCAACGCGCAAGTGGGTTTTTGGGCTTCTTCACATACTCCGTTTGGGATAGATGCTGATGCTGGCACGATAGGGGCGCTCTTTTTCGCGCAGGCTGCGGTTTAGCCGATCCAGCAATTTGGAGCGGGTTTGTCTGGCATTTGCTGGCAGGGTGATGGAAAAAAGAGTGCTGGCCAGTTCGATATCATTCTGATCCCAGACCTTTGCCAAAAGCCGCAAATCAATCGCTTGATTTGTTTTGTTTTCGATGGTATAACCGAGCTCAATGTACTGTGAACCCCAATCATCAAAGCTGAGCTCTGAGATCACAACGCTATCAACCACATTTTGATGCTGGCGCTTCTGCATCCAAATGCCAAAGGCAACCCCAAGCAGGACGATTATAAGTAAACTGCCTTTGATCTTGTGCCGTCTGGGCCATTGCATGCGATCAATTGCTCTCATTATCTCTCCTCATCAGAAATCAAATTGCCAGGCGACAAAGAGCTGGTGCTGCCAATCTTGAGTTTTCAGGCTGTCGTGACCCAAGAGGAAACTGTGATGAGCCAGGATGGGGATGCTCAAGCTGCTTTGGATTTGGTATTCGTCGCTGGTCTCACCCTCAAACCACTCTGCAGTGGCGTCATCAATCTGCCCGGCGAAGGTGTCATGATAGTTTTCCTGCCAGGAAGCTCCCACCGATCCCCGCTTTCGATAGGAAAGCTGGGTATCCAGTTGCAAGTAGTCTTGCCAGGGGATATTGGCTTCAAAGCTGAGATCCAGGACATTGGAGCCTTGAGGATAGCCCAGGCAGCGTTGATCATGAGAATACATGGTATGATTGGTGAAATGGGCATAAGTATATGGCCGCACTGCCGTGGCTTCCAGGCTCAAGCGGGCAAATGAAGTGGGGATGCTGATCCCGCTTTGGATGGCATATTTGTTGCCCCACCAGGAGCTGAAGAATTTGCCATAGCTAAACTCATCCAGGGCAAACTGGGTATAGATCAGAGTGCCTCCGGGCAGGTTGTGATTGAATCCGGCATAGATCATCACGTTGTCCCGATCCCAGAGATCGTGTTCCACTGCCCGCCAAAAGCTATTGGGCAACAAATAATTCAGATCCATACTGCGATTTCCATAGATGATACTCTCTCCGACAAAAAGCTCAGTGACCGGGCCGGGATCAAAGCTGAGCTGATGCAGAGCAATATATTTCTGGGGATAATGGCGGTTGTTTACGTAGTCATTATCATAAATGCTATAGGTGCTGTCTGCCATCAAGCTGCCGTGCAGCATGCTAAGGCGAAAAGCTCCGATCTGCCCTTCAGCCAGCAAATAACCGTAGTCATTGACCTGGTCGTTGAGCACAATGCTGCCGCTGATGGTATTCCCGATTTGGAATCTACCCCGTCCCAGCGCCAAAGTGCCATAATCATGAAAAAATCCGATGCTTCCATGTAGATTATCGAGCTGGATGTGATCCTCAAAGCGTTTGTAATAGCCGTCTATCAGGGCATCATTTTCGGCGGCATCGAGGTCTTGATAAAAGGCGCCGTTGTACCACAGAGTATTCATCCGTAGATGTTTGCCGGCTTTGGCTGTCAGCCGCCAGCCCTTGTAGAGAAAGCCATAATCTCCGGATTCGGTAAAATCCGCTTCATATCCGGCTATGATATTAAAATCTGCAGTCAGAGGGGGGTGTCTGTAGCTAATGAGATTGCGTTTTGGTGTTCCGGGCAAGAAGGCATCCTTCAGCGAGTTTCTGAATGTGCGGATGGATTCAAAGGGATGGCTCAGTCCCTCATCCAGACAGAGGTAATCATGCTCGTAAAGAGCAGGATTTGCACTGAGCAAGCTACTTTGCACCCGGGAGTAGAGTTCGTTTTCAAAGGCAGAATCAGTCAATTGCGCTCGTACCAAAGCCGGGCAGAGGCAAAGCAGCATCACCCCCCAAAAGCTCAAGATCGCCTTAGCTCTTGGCATCATCTTCATGAATGCCCATGTAGTGCAGACGGCGAATAATCAGCTCTGTTTCATGCAAGCTGATTTTTAGCTCGCGGGCAATCTCTTTATTGGTCCAGCCATCGGCCAGCAGACGGTTTACCATCTTGCACATTGTTTCCGTATCCAGATTCAGGCTGCTTTCTTCGATATTGGTTTTGGAAAGTTTCGGGCTGCGTTTGAATGAACCAAAAATGAGCATACACAGGATCACCAAAATGGCAACAAAGAGGATGATGGTCAGGACGAAATAGCGACTGGCCAGATCCGCAGCAGAGGACAGTAAGCTGGGTTTTTCCGTGTAGATTTCAGCAGCCGGGATCACGGTAATGATGGAATCCATGGGCTGAGCAAGCTCTTCGGGCTGTTCATCTTCTATGACTGGTGTGGGCATCAGCTCCAAAGTCTGGGTTGTTTCAGCATTCATAGCATCACTTTGGGGGCTATGATCCTCGGGTTTGATCAAGCTTTGCGCAGCAGAATAATAGGAGCTGGACATGGGAATTTGGGCGAGTTTTTCGGCGGCGCGGGAGCTGCCTCGTTTGATCAACAGCTTCCCCCAATAGTATAGAATATCATAGTGATTGGGATAGTCTATAGCCAATTTGTGAAAAGCGGAGTCTGCACTTGCCAGTCGCCCTTTGTCGGCCAGAAATCTGGCAATAGTAAGCCGGTCGTGTTTATCCTGACTCTGCGAAAAAAAATCTATCACCAGTGCCTGTGCGTCGCTCAGCCACATGGTATGATAGCCCAGATCTTCGCTACTGACTATCTTCAGTTCTCCCGGTGCACCTTCAAGCCGATTCAGGAAAGTAGCTCCGAGATTGTTTTCAGGTACATTCCCGTCAAAATTGGGGATACTTACAAAAAAGCCATCATCTCGTTTAGCGATGCTAAAATCTACATCCTCATCCATATCCAAAACCATTCTACAGACCGCGTTGTTATAATCCTCCGCGCGGATACTCTGGATCGAAACAGCTGATAACATGGATACGCATAAAAGTATGAGCATCATTGTCAAGTACTTCATCATTTCTCCTTTGATCTTGTGTCTTGCTACTACAGAACCACTGTTTGCAGCTCTGGATTTATAATTTGTGACGCATCAAGGGCGATCTGCAATTCCTCATTGGTGGGGATCACCAAAATCGTGACTGGAGAATAGAGCTGGGAGATGATGCCTGCTTCATGACCTACTTTGCGGTTTTTTTCGTGATCGATGTGGATGCCGATATTCTCCAATCTGCTGCAGATGCGTTCTCTCATTTTTACAGCGTTTTGGCCAATGCCACCGGTAAAGACTATACCATCTACTTTGATCAGGTTTGCCGCGTAAGCCCCGATGTATTTGCGAATCCGATACGCATAGGTTTCCAGGGCCTCGATCGCATCATCATTACCCTTATCTGCTGCTTCCTCGATGTCCCGCAGATCACTGGAAATGCCGGAAAGTCCCAGAAGTCCGCTTTTTTTGTTGAGGATATTGTGCAGATCATGAAAGTCAAAGCCTCTCTCTTCCAGATAGAAGATGATGGAGGGATCGATGTCCCCACTACGGGTGCCCATCATGAGTCCTTCCAAAGGCGTGAAGCCCATGGAAGTATCGATGGATTTCCCTTGCTGGATGGCAGTAATGGATGCCCCATTACCCAAGTGGCAAGTTATAAGATTGGTATTTTCAGGGCTGCGTTTCAATATCTTCAGCGCTATGCCGGCGACATAACGGTGGCTGGTGCCATGAAAGCCATAACGCCTGATCTTGTATTCCTCATAAAATTCACGGGGGATACCATACAGATAGGCGCTGGGAGGAAGAGTCTGATGAAAAGCGGTGTCAAAGACTGCTACCTGAGGTAGATCCGGAAAAAAGTTCGCAGCTTCGTGGATTCCGGTCAGATTTGCCGGATTGTGTAAAGGAGCAAGCTCGCAATTGGCTTGGATGGCGTTAATTACGTCGTCATCGATCAAGACCGAGGCAGAATAGTGCTCACCCCCATGCACCACTCTGTGTCCAATGCCCTGGATCTCAGTTAGTGAAGAAACAACTCCAGCCTCAGGATCCAATAGAGCCTGCATCATCAGCTCAAAAGCGACCCGATGGTCGGGGATATCTGTCGTTCTTTCATAGCTTTCCCCATGTGCTTGTTGGGAGATTTTGCCAGTGGACAGACCAATGCGCTCGATCAAACCTTTTCCTATGCTGCACTGCTCAGGCATTGTATAAACTTCATACTTTAGCGAACTGCTGCCGCAATTGACCACGAGGATGTTCATCAAAATATCTTCCTTAACTGCTATTGTGGCAAGAGGCTGGAGCCACCCCATGCAAAAAAGCGAAGCTCCAAAATCTGCTACTTTTACACTATTTTTGAAGAGCAGATAAATGGCAAGGAATTTTTGGCAAAAAAAAATGGGCAGCCGAAGCTACCCATTTTTTAAGGACTGCACTAATTGAATATTGGTTTGCTTACATGTTTTCTGTAGCAGGTTCCTCAGCAGCTTCACCGTTTTCATCAACAGCTTCACCGTTTTCTTCCATGATTTCTTCTTCAGGCATGATTTCTTCGACTGCCTCTTCTTCGGGTTTGGGTTTGCAAGCACTCATGCTAAGCATACCGATCATCATCATAGCGAGTAAGGCGATTAAAAGAACTTTTTTCATTGATTCCTCCATAAGTATTTTTTCCCGGTTTCCCCCAGGATACTCAGGTATTTTTTTGTTTTTGTTTTGGCAGATATAAAATAATGCCGTTAGGTTTATTCGAAGGGCAGAATGGGCATTCACAGCCTCTTTCTCCTTCGCACAGTCCTCATGCACGACTATATACTTTGTAATATGGGAGTCATATTATTAAGCCTGATTATCTTGGCAAGGTTTTTTTTTACAAAGCAATATCCAAGCCCAGGTGAATCATGCCTAACCCTAAGTTACTGAATTTGTTATCCCTGTATCCCAAGCCATATTCGATGCTGAGAATGCCCAAGCGGGTTCCCAGCTTGATGCCCCCACCGAGGCCGATCAGATCAAATTTTGACCCCGCATCTGGTTGGGTAATAAAGCCGTGATCATAAAAGACATAAAGCATGGTGGTGGCAGCAACCATGTAGCGTATTTCCGAGTTTAGCCAACCCAATTTACGACTTTTAAATTCATCTTCACGATATCCTCGCACACTCTTGTATCCGCCTAAACTGTAGAGCTCATAATCCGGAAGTTGAGTATTCTCAGAAGAGCGGTATTCTGCGCCCAAAAACCCGATAAATCTGCCTGATACCGGGAGGTATTGCCGCATGGACAGCTCCATATTTCCGTAATCTTTCCCCTCAGCAAAGACATAATCATAGGCGGCGCGCAGATCCATGCCGGATACAGGAATCCTTTCTCCCCGAGTGTTTTTGTATTTCCAAAATGCGCCCACACTGCTGTTTCTGCTCTTTTCTATGGTAGGAGTGGAACTACCCGGTAATGTGCTTTGTGCCGTGACATTGAGACCGGTCTTTTGGTACAGGCTTTGATAATAGAGATCGGTTTCCACGGTGCTTCTGATCCACAAGCTATCCTGCATGGTTCGGGACAAAGCCAGATCAGCAGCCAGCGGAATAGAATACAGTCCTGATTCATGGTACGAAAAGATTAGTTCACTAAAATCCGTCGGTGTATTGCGCCAATAAAGGCTAATGCCCCTGTCTGTGCCCCAGAGATTCAAAAACTCGATGTTGATCATGCCTGAAAGCTCACGATTGCCATCCTTTTCGCTGAGCCCCAGAATGCCTTCCAGAAAGGTCATGCGGCCTTCTTCGATGTTGATCAGGAGATTGTGCTCGTCCAGAGGCAGGATCACACAATCCCTGATGTAGGCTTTGCTTTTGATATTTCCTTCGGCCTGAGTGAGGATCTGAGGCGTGATCAAGCTGTGCCCGAGCAAGCCAGAGCTCTTGAGCAAGGCTGATTCCCGCGTGATCTCGTTGCCCTGAAACTGATAGTTTTGCGGACTCATTACCCCGCCTTCTTCCACCTTCAGCCAGGCGCTCAGTCCATCATCCATCACCAGAGAATCCAGCTGCACAGCGGCAAAGAGATAGCCTCTCTGATGGTAGATGGATAACACTCTTTGCATGATGTCACTCAGCTCGGAAAGAGGATATCTGGCATCGGCTGAAGTGTAGGCAAGCTGGTGCAGGATGGACTCCGAAAAGTGCTTTAAACCTGTGAAACGAATCTGGATGGCAGAGCTGTCTTCCAGAAGTTCGAGCCGGAAGATCAGACGCAAGTCTTCTTCGGCGAGAGGGATTAGCTCTGGTGATGGGATCCGGATATAAAACTGGTCTTGCTCATGAAAATAGCCATATAGATTCTGGATTGCCAAAGTCAGCAATTCGGGATTGTATTCTGTGCCGATGTGGAGCTGGGAGGCTGCGGCAAGAGCCTCTTGATCCAGCTCAAAATCTGCCTCAAAAACGATTTCTGCAATGCGGATGGCATTTAGGCCCGTGCTTATCAGGATTATGATCAGCAGCAGAGGCCAGACTTTCATGCTGCTATTCCCGCTCTGCTTTCAGGACCTCAAGGAAGGCTTCCTGGGGCACTGTCACATTGCCGATTTCTTTCATCTTCTTTTTGCCTTCTTTCTGTTTTTCGAGGAGCTTACGCTTGCGGCTGACGTCACCACCATAGCATTTTGCCAAAACGTCTTTGCGCATGGCGTTTATCGTGCTACGGGCGATGATCTTGGCTCCGATGGTAGCCTGAAGAGCGATCTTAAACATGTGTCTGGGGATCACTTCAGACAAGGTATTGGTAATGCTCTTGCCCCAATTGTGCGCTTTTTCCTCGTGACAGATGAAGCTCATGGCGTCCACCTTTTCACCATTGATCAGGATATCCACCTTGACCACCCTGGATGGGCGAAATTCCTTGAAGGCATAATCCAGCGAGGCATATCCCCGGCTCACGGTCTTGAGTTTGTCATAAAAATCAAAGATTATCTCGATCAGTGGCATTTCATAATGCAAAGCCACCCGCTTTTCATCGATGTACTGGATGTTTTTCTGGATACCGCGGCGTTCCTGAGCCAGCTTCATGATATTGCCAATGTAATCTGTAGGAACGATGATCTCGGTATCCATGTAGGGCTCCTGGATATACTCGATATTGGAGGGATCAGGGAAATCGATGGGATTGTGGACTTCGATCTCAGTGCCGTTTTTGAGACCAATCATGAAGCGGACACTGGGCGTGGTGGCAATGATGGGGATATTGTATTCGCGATACAAGCGCTCTTTGATGATCTCCAAATGCAACATACCCAGAAAGCCACAGCGAAAACCATATCCCAAAGCTGCCGAGCTCTCTTTTTCATAGATCAACGAGGCGTCGTTGAGCTTGAGTTTGGCGATTGCTTCCACGAGATTGGCGTAGTCTTCACCATTGATCGGGAAGATTCCGCTATAGACCATGGGCTTGGGTTCCAAAAATCCGGGTAAAGGATTCGCACAGCCGTTTTTGGCTGTGGTGATGGTATCGCCCACCCGGGCATCGGCCACCTCTTTGATATTGGCGATGATATAACCTGCTTCTCCGGTCAGAAGCTCTTTTTGAGCCTGAAATTTCAAGCCCAGATAACCAATTTCTTCGATCTCATACTCGTGGTTTGTGCTAAAAAGCTTGATTTTATCACCTTTTTTGAAGCTGCCGTGAAAGAGTCGCACCAGCACCACCACCCCGCGATACATATCGAAATAGGAATCAAAGATCAAGGCTTGAGCCGGTGCATCCACTTCGCCCTGCGGAGCCGGAAGTTGCTCGATCACTGCATCCAGCAGATCTTCCACGCCCTCTCCAGTCTTAGCGCTCACCTTCTTGATCTCTTCTTCGGCACAGCCCAAAATCTCCAGCAAGTCATGCTGAGTGCCCTCCACATCGGCTTTGGGCAGATCAATTTTATTCAGTGCCGGCAAAATCTCCAGATTGTTGTCCATGGCCAGATAGAGATTGCTCATGGTCTGAGCTTCGATGCCCTGAGAGGCATCCACCAATAGCACGGCTCCCTCACAGGATGCCAAAGCCCGGGATACTTCATAAGAAAAATCCACATGCCCCGGGGTGTCGATCAGATTCAGGACATATTCCTGACCCTGGTACTTGTGCACCATACGAATGGCGTGGGATTTGATCGTAATCCCCTTTTCCCGCTCCAGATCCATGCTATCCAGCAGCTGGGCTACTTCCTTGCCTTTGCCGATCACGTGTGTGGCTTCCAAAAAGCGATCTGCCAATGTGGATTTGCCATGATCGATATGGGCAATTATGCAGAAATTGCGTATATATTTTTGCTCCATGCTATGTCCTTTCTTTTTTAAGACCTTGTCTCAAAGTTAGTTAAGGTCTATTGACAGCTTCTGGAGTGGGGTTGATTTGTCAAGTAAAGGATTGCACCCAAACCTTGATGGAGATGGATCTGAAAACCGAACTCAGCCATCGGTCACGCCGCAGCATGGATTCCATTTGCTAATTACAAGCCCATGAAAAATGCAATAGCACAGCTTCGTCACTATTGCCGGAGTGAAGATGCTGCTGAAAATACCCGAAAAGAGAGTGATGATTTTTTATTGAGTAGAACCTGACGCAATAAGCTGCATCCACTTTGAGATACAAAAAAACTCGCAAATGGAACATATCTTGTTTACCATGCATATGATTGGAAGTAAGAATGACAAAACCCATGCAAATAGATATCAGTGACAAAGCGCAGGTTTATTTGAGCAAGAAAGTGCATTTCTTTCGTTCAAAAAACCGTGTTCCCAGAATCG
>CAZCRD010000022.1:0-13946 GCA_964501025.1 uncultured Candidatus Cloacimonadota bacterium
TTGGGGAGATTGCGATCAATGCAGATCTGGGCACGCGCTTGAGCGAGAAGACGGAGGCGTTTGAGGATCTACCCCAAGCCCAAAACATCTTGAACAAGATCTCAGCCCTCCCGCAGATCATGCAAGGCTTCAATCGTATATTCGATCCGGAAGGAGAGGTGGTGGATAGCGCTTCGCCAGAGCTGAGCCGGATCCGCAAAAGCCTGGGCAGCCTCCGCATCAGGATCCAACGCAGTCTGCAGAATATGCTCTCGGAACCGCGGATGGAGAACTTCCTGCAAGACAAATTTGTGACCCAAAGAGACGAGCGCTTTGTGCTCCCGATCAAAGAATCCTCGGCCAGTTTTGTTCCCGGCATCGTGCAAAGCCGTTCCGGCAGCAAATCTACGGTCTTTATCGAACCCGCTGAAATCGTGCCGATGAACAACGAGATGCAGCTTCTTCGGGAAGCGGAAAAGCGGGAGATTCACCGCATTCTCAGTGAGTTTTCCGGCTTTATCCGTAGCCATAAACGCGAGCTGCTGAACAACCAGAAGCAGCTGACCCGGCTGGATCTGCTCTATGCTGCAGCCCGGTTATCAAACAGCCTCAAAGCCAATGTCCCCGTAATGAAACAAGAGCCGGCATTGAGCCTGAAGGCAGCCCGGCATCCGCTATTGATTCTGAAAAAGCTCAGTGAAGAAGGCCCAAACGGTTTTCACAGCGTGATTCCCTTTGATCTCAAGCTGGGATCGGATTTCAATCTGCTGATCCTCAGCGGACCCAATACTGGCGGCAAGACCGTGCTCATGAAAGCGGTGGGACTGATCACCCTGATGGCGATGAGTGGCCTGCCTGTGCCCGTGGATGAAGAGAGTGAGATCGGATGCTTCTCGCAGATCTTTGCCGATATCGGAGATGACCAGTCGATTGAAAATGCCCTCTCCACCTTTTCCTCGCATTTGGATAAGATCGGGAAAATGGTTGCCAAAGCAGATGCCAATAGCCTCATCTTGATCGATGAGATCGGAGCAGCGACAGATCCGCAGCAAGGTTCAGCCCTGGCTCAAGCGTTGCTGGAACGCCTGACCGAGCTGGGTGTAAAGGGAATTGTCACCACGCATTACACTGCTCTGAAAGCATTTGCAGAATCACATGACAACTGTGTGAATGCCTCGATGCAATTTGATATGGCATCTTTGGTGCCCACATACCACTTTTCCATTGGCATCCCCGGAGATAGCTTTGCCATCGAAGTGGCTGCATCGCTGGGCATTGATCCCAGCTTGATCGAGCGTGCCAAAAGTCTGTCTGGAAGCCAGAATCTGGAGTTTAGCACTTTGATCAAACGCCTGCAGGATCAGAAAAAAGATCTGGGGCAGAAAATCTATCAATTTGAACTCAAGACTCGCAATCTGGAGGCCAAGCTCAGTGAATTGGAGCTTCGTGAAGACCAGTGGAAAAAGGAGCTCAAAACCCGCCGCCAGCGCCATTTGAAAGAGCTGCAGACGGAGCTGATCAGTTTTCAGAAGCTCTATAGCAAAGAGATCAGTGAACTCAAAGCCCTGGATAAGGTCGAACGCAGGAAACTTTCGGAAAGAAAATTGCAAGATATTGCCACCAAGACGGAAGAACTCTCACATGAACTCAAAAGATCCAGTGCTGAAGGACGCAAAAAACAGAATCAACCCAAGCCCGGAGATAAAATCTGGCTGGCAAACTTTGAGGCCGAAGCCATCATCATGGATATTCATGGCGCTAAAGCCACAGTGGATATGAATGGCATCAGCTTCAAGACCGAGCTGGACAATCTCTATCAACTCAACGAGCAAGAACAGCAGTCTGCCCCCATCGTGCATCTGAGCAAGACCAATGCCAGCGCACGGGTGCAAACCGAGCTCAAGCTTCTGGGTTGCACTTTTGATGAGGCCATGCCCTTGATCGATGAATTTTTGGACAACGCCCAGCTCAGCGGATTTGGCACTCTGCGCATTGTGCATGGCAAAGGTACCGGAGTCCTGAGAAACAAGGTGCGGGATTACCTTTCGCGCAAAAAGATTGTAAAAAGCATCGAAACTCCACCCCTCTTTGAAGGCGGCAGCGGAGTGACGGTGGTAAGATTGTAAGGTAGCATTCCGATGCTACGAGGATGAAACACTTCGGAGCCTTGCAAGCTCCGTGACTCTGGTAACGTAGCATTCCGATGCTACAAGTATTATAAGCTTCGGAGCCTTGCAAGCTCTATTATGAAAGGAATGAGATGGAAAACAGTTTGATCGATCAGATTCGCCAGGCGAATGATATCGTGGATGTGGTGCAAAGCTATGTCCCGCTGAAGCATGTGGGATCAAACTGGCGCGGAATCTGCCCCTTTCACAATGACACCAAGCCCTCGCTGTATGTCAGCCAGCCCAAACAGATCTTCAAGTGTTTTGCCTGTGGCAAAGCGGGCAACGTCTTTAGCTTTGTGCAGGAATATGAGAAGCTCAGCTTTATCGAGGCAGTCAAGAAGCTTGCCACCCGGGTGGGCATCCAGATTCCAGAGCATGAGCGCACCAAGGTCGTCTCCACCAAACGTCAGCATCTCATGCAAGTGTACCAAAGTGCCGGGCAATTTTATCGCGAAAGCTTGTTTAAGCATGGTGAAAACGCTCTGGAGTATCTTGCTGCGCGCAAATTCAGTGCCGAGATTGCCAAAGCTCTGGAGCTGGGCTATGCCCTGCCTTCCAAAAAGTCGCTGCTCAATCATCTGATGAAAGAAGGCTTCAGCGTGAGCTTGCTCAAAGAAAGCGGCTTGTTTGGGGAGTATTCCGGTGCTTTGGTCGATATCTTTCGGGATCGGCTGATCTTTCCCATACACAACAACACCGGAGAGGTGATCGCCTTTGGCGGGCGGATCCTCGAACCCAAAGAAAACACCGGAAAATATATAAATTCCCCCGGCACCGAGCTATATACCAAAGGCAAGGAGCTGTATGGGCTATTCAAGACCAAATACAATATCAGCAAAGCAGATGTCTCGCTGGTCTGCGAAGGTTATTTTGATTTTCTGAGGCTTTATGAAAGCGGATTTACAAATGCTGTGGCTTCATTGGGCACAGCCCTTACCGAGGATCAGGTCTATCTGCTCAATCGCTTTTCTTCAAACACGGTGATGCTCTATGATGGAGATCCCGCTGGCATCAAAGCTGCTGTGCGGGGAGGTCTTGTCTGCCTGGCGCGAGGCATGCAGGTGCGCTTGGTGATCCTGCCCGAGCAGGAGGATCCGGATAGTTTTATCCTGAATCACGGGGCTGAGAGCTTGTCTGCTCTGATCCCTTCGGCTCCTGATCTAATCAGCTTTATGGCTCAGAGTGAGAAGCTGGATCTGCCCACCAAAGAGAGAATCGAACAGATCCTGGATGCTTTGCGTCATCTGGCGGATCCCATTCAGCGCGAACTTTTTTTGCAACAAGTTTCCCAGAGCTTTGGCATCAGCCAAAATGCACTGCTGTCAAGCCTCAGAAGAAGCAGTGGCAGAGCGGTTTCCCAGCCTGCACAGCGAGAGCAGACAGGGATTTCGGAGGATGCTCCACAGGAGGGAATCTTGCTCAAAGCGGCTCTAAAAGATCAAGAAAGCTACAATCTACTTGCCAGCGAGCTTTCTGCTGATTATTTTAATAATAAGCTCTATCGGCGCATCTACCTTTTTCTGCAGGAAAGACTGCAAAAACAGGAAACATTCAAGCCGGCAGCGCTTTTGGACGATATTGAAAACAATGAGATAAAAGATAGTCTGGCAGAGCTTCTGTTTGAGGATACTCCACCTGTCAGCCTGAAAGCCCTGATCAAGGACTTGAAACTGCGCAAGTTGAAGCGGGATCTGGAAGGCTTGGACAAAGCCATTGCCGCCGATACCGAAAATCTGGAACTCCTCAAACAGAAGGATAAACTATCCCGTGAATATCGACGATTGACCAAGCGGGTCGTCAACAAAGTCCTCTATTAGAGAGCTTTTGCCAAGGAGCATTGATGATTACTTACAATGAATGTTTGAAAAAACTGGTGGATCTGGGGAAAGACTCCGGATATATCACCTTCAAACAAATCAACGAAATCCTTCCCAGCAGCCCATTTTTCCTGGACAAGGTGGATGACATTATCTTTGACCTCTCCCAAGATGGGATCGAGATCATCGACGAAACAGAAAAGCGCATTACCAAAAGTGGAGCAGCCATTCGCAAACCCACCGCCCCCAAAAAGTTCAAAACCAAACGCTTTTACGACGATCCCGTCCGCATGTATCTGCGCGAGATGGGTAGAGTTCCCCTTTTGGATCGCGAAGGTGAAGTGCGGGTGGCAAAGAAGATCGAGACCTATCAAAAGATGATCAATCAAAACGTCTTTCAGGCAGGCTCGACCCTGCGCGAGATGTATAACTTCCTGCATCGCTATCGCGAGCGCCGCGTGCGCCTGGATCAGATCTTCAAGGTAGATATCGGCACCTGGATCGACAAAAATCAGGATGTAAAAATCATCGATCACTTCAAAGATATCCTCAAGGAAAACGAAACGATCCTGGATAAGATCGGCGGGATCCTGGATAATTGCGATTTTGACGACACCGGAACTGCCAGCCGTCAGGAAGAAATCGACGAACTGCGCGAGCAATTGGTGGATTCCTTCATGAGTTTGTCTTACAACGACAAGCTGATCAAACGCATGGTGTATCGCATTCGCAGCCTTGTGGAACGCATCGAAGAAAGCTATCGCTCCATCAATGAACTTACCCGCATCAAACGCTATACCATCGATGAGATCTGCACTTACGGACGCCGGGCAAAGAAAAGCGATGAGGACTTTGCCGAAGTAAAAGCCGAAACCAATATGGACCCAAACGTCTTTGTCGAAACCCTGCGCAAGATCAAAAACGCCCGCCGCAAAATCCGCCGCGTGGAACTCGAAACCAAGATGACCGGCAACGAACTCGTCTTCCTGTTGCGCGAAATCGATCGTGCCGAACGTAACAAAGAAAAAGCGCAAAACGAGATGATCGAGGCCAATGTCCGCCTCGTGATCTCGATCGCCAAACGCTATAACAACCGTGGCTTGGAATTTCTCGACCTGATCCAGGAAGGCAATACCGGACTCATGCGTGCCGTGGAAAAATATGACTACCGTAAAGGCTACAAATTCAGCACCTATGCCACCTGGTGGATCCGTCAGGCCATCACCCGCGCTATCGCGGATCAAGCCCGCACCATCCGCATCCCGGTACACATGATCGAATCCATCAACAAGATCAATCGCACCTCCCGCCGCCTCATGCAAAAGCTGGGACGTGATCCCTATCCGGAAGAGATCTCCGAAGTGCTGGATATGCCGGAGGAAAAGGTCAAAAATATCCTCTCCATCTCCAAAGAACCGGTCTCGCTGGACAAACCCATCGGCCATGATAGCGAAGATAGCATCCTGGGCGACTTTATCGAGGATAGAACCATCATTTCCCCCGAACGCCTCGCCGAACGCAGCCTGCTCAAAAAACAGGTGGATGAAGTGCTCAAGACCCTCACCACCCGCGAAGAACGTGTGATCCGCCTCCGCTTTGGCATCGACGATGGCTATCATCGCACCCTGGAAGAAGTGGGCAATATCTTCCAGGTGACCCGTGAACGCATCCGCCAGATCGAAGACAAGGCGCTCAAAAAACTGCGCCACCCCAGCCGGGCTGTGATCCTGCAGCAGTTTTTGGACAATTTTCACGTCAAGTAATCTGAGTACAGGCACTCGCTGTAGCGCCTTTATTGATGTCTGGGCGGACGCTGTTCCGCCCTTTTCTATATAGCTCCCGCCAGAGTCCCGTGGCGCTCTGGATGGTAAACGTCCCCCTTTACCAAGCTGCGCAGCAGCTTTCACCCGCAGCTGTAACAGCCGATAACACCGCAAACCCTCATCCGCTATCCAAGTATCATTGAGCTACATTTTTACTCCCCGACTTGTTTGGGGAAACCAGCTTTTTGCAGGAGTTCCCTCACATCGTCACAGGATGTGTCGAATCCTGTACGGGCAAATCCAAAATTCTAAAGCACCAGAACTAAAACCGCCAAATTCCCCAAACCCAATAACCTTCAAATCTCCCGATTCAAATACTGATATCCCGATAATCCAGATTTTGCGGCTGTATCGGCATCTTCGGTGCCTGGCGCATAAGTGTCCGTTTCAAACCCGGATGATAGCAGTATATGGCTCCATCCTGTTTCCCGGAAAAGCCCTTTATTCCTGCTTTCACATAAGCTTTCATGATATCCTCCTCTGAAAGACCACTTATTTCTCCCCTCCTTAAAATAGTCAATCACTTCCTAAATAACTCTTAATCAAGTCTTAATAATTAAGACTTGATTAAGAGTGGATAATGACCTGAATAACAGTCACAAATGAGGAGATGAAATGCTATCATCCAGCACAGGGTGGTTTGAGTCCCAGCGGGTGCAACGTGACAACGAAAACTGCAATTTGTGCAGCGAAATCTGCAAACTGTCGCATCCTTATGCATCGTAGGACATCCTTAACAAGACCATTTTGAGTGGTTTCTGACAGGAAATCTGCAATTTAGATCACAAAAAATTGCAGATTGTGACAGGATTTCTGCAAGTGCTATGGAACAAGTATTAACCAATCAGAGTCATAGACTCGGATAAACGATTTCCTATATGCAAAGCAATTGACTCATACAAGATTTCTCATCTCACCTGCTAACATCTGAAAATTTCCTTGAAGCCAATCTGCCGGCATCAGATTTGATAAAGCAATTGACATTTAGCCCCTCTCTGCAAATATATACTCAGTGCTGAGATTACCGTTTGAATAATCGGCTAAAGTAGTAAAAATCAGTTCATAGAATACGGATCAAACTGAGTATCATGGAGAGAAGCTCATGGTTTACGGAGATTGAAAAATGGGAAAATATGATCAAATACTTGAGTACATAAGTTACTTTGAGCTTGAGAGCAACGAGTATGGCAAAGAAGTGTTTAATCCAAATACTATGGCGTACTGGATGTATGACAATAAGCTTGAGTCTTTTATGCGATGCATAAGTGATTCAGATTTGATGAGGGTAGATTATTTAAGCTTTATCGGCATGCCAAATAGTACGCAGATAACTGAAGAAGTCGAGACCGCTGATTTTGAGTTACTACAAGCTGTGTTTACATACTACAATCGACAAGAACGATTTCAAGAAGGGTTATGGGCAGAGGCTGCCAAATCTGGAATCTTGCTGAGGCTTTTGAAACGTCTCGAATCTATCGTTAGAGAAGAATCGAAAGAGGGGATAGTGTGTCAGGTGTAAAACTGGGTTGGATTGATTTTTCCAAAGAACATCGCAATAAAGTTATCAGTGTTATGCATCTACTTACCGAGCCGGGAGCAATGGATGAGCTTGGGGTTGGTGTCGTTCGAGATGTATTTTCCAATATCTTTTTCCCCGGTACTTCGACTATCCAGACACGAGCCAAGTACTTTCTAATTGTGCCCTATCTTCTTTACGAACTTGAACGTCAGAAGCTTAGCAATGCAGATGAGTTCATTAGCAAACTGCATGACCAGGAAACGAAGCTTATAGATATTTTAAAGAAAAGTGGAGAAGAAGGAATAATCGGCTCCTCTGCCGGAGCTGAACTGAAACGCAAACCTTCCGATGTATACTGGAATGGTATTAGTACTTATAACCTATTCAACGGCGACAGGATGTCGATTTATGATTATGCCAAGGTTGTATGTACTCTGCAAACCAGAAAGCAAAAACTCAAAGATCAGGGTTGTACCAATAAAAAAGATGACGAGATTGATGGAGATGATAAAGATGCTGTGTCCGGAGACCTTTTAGGTAGATTCTGGAAGCTCCCTGACATTCCTGAACATTGGAAGGACAATCTGAGCATCAAACTTAGTAATCAGGAAGCAGTTTATCTGAAGAATCAGATTGTATCATTCTGTCCAGACTCAATGCTGAGTTATGTTCTCATGGAAAATGATCACGATTTCCTAGCCATCCACGAATTTAACCATATCGAAGGTATTCAGGGGAGGCTTCCCGATATACTCAAAAATCAATTCTTGCTGGCAAAGCAATTTGCAGATTTCATATATGGCACTCATCTGAGATACAACGTGATTCTATCCAAGGGAGAAAGCAGTGATATTCTAAAGAAGTGGGACGAGTGGCATGTTGGGATTATGGAACATGCGAGTATTGAATTGAATCAAATATTCCCTCTGCTTGGCCGTAACATGAAACTCACCAGGTTTCTATCTGATTGCCGACTTGCTATGCAGCAAGGCGATATCAAAAGGCTTGATCAACTCGTGCTAGATAGAGAAATTGATCTAAAGGGTAAGACCCGATCCAAACTGAATAACAGAGATGATTTCACCTATAAGGGGTGGGTAGGCATCAGCAAGCTACAATATAGGCTTCCCAATGCCCAGAGGCTGTTAAAAGACATATTTGATGGATTGGGAGCATCTAATGTTTAAGCCAACTAGTGACCGTTTAGATTACAGCCAGATACTCGCTCCTCCCGCTGGATATGAGACAGTTTTTGCAGTCGGAACAACTTACTCACTTGACCTGGATGCTCTCATCGGAGCATGTATCGCTCTGGGTTTATCAGAAAGCACTGATAGCGCATTAAAGGATAACCCGCTCTACCTGCTCGAAGCACTCCGAAAGACATCCGATAAATTGATAATCTTTTGTGAAGCTGGTCAGATTAAGGCCCCCGGAATATCGAACAAACTGCACCTCCTTCTGGAAAAGATGGTGGTAGAAATTGTGATGAAGAAAACGAAATCCTTCCATCCCAAGCTTTGGGTGCTCAAGTATGAAAATGCAATGAAAGATACTCTGTACCGGTGTGTGGTGCTAAGCCGTAATCTGACTTTTGACCGCAGTTGGGATGTATCCGTATGTATTGAAGGAAAGCCTTTTTCTGAAGCGAACAGCGATAAAACCAAACCCTTATCTGACTTTCTTATTGCTTTAACAAAACTTGTAAATCGTCAAGTCATAGATAAGATAAAAAAGAAATCACTATTGAGTCTTGGCACTGAACTCTTGAATGCGGAATTTCGGCTTGAGAGCAAGATATTCACTGATTTCAGCTTCTGTCCTGTAGGAATATCCGGTTATGGTAAAGCACAAAGCTGGCTGTTTAAGTCATACAACGAAATGTTAATAATCTCGCCATTTCTGAGTAGTAACATAGTTTCTGAGTTTAATGCACTTGCCCTTACAAGTCAGCAGCCTAATACACTCATTACCCGTAAAACAGAATTGGCTAAGATCAAGCCGGAAGCTGTATCCAAATTTAACCTATTTGTCATGAAAGACATGGTCATTGATGGCGAAGAGAGTCTCAGCGAATGTAATAATGATGCGAAGCAAAGCCAGGATATACACGCCAAGCTGTATCTAAAGACAAAATACTCAGATAGCGAGCTGTTTATGGGTTCCCTGAATGCTACGCATAGCGCTTTTAATGGCAACATAGAGTTCATGTTCAAACTCGTAGGAAAAAGAAGAAATCTGAATGTCGAAGCATTCAAGCAAGATCTATTTGGAACAGATGACCGGAACAATCCATTTGAACAAGTGGAGCTAAAATCCGATGCTGAACTGCCTTCTCCAGACACAGAAAATCTGGATGTAATGTTGAAGGCAATATGCAGGTTAAAAAGAAGTGCCAAAGTGCTTGAGGCAGGAGACCAGTATTCTGTTGAGTTATCATTTACAGGCTATCATCAGAGTGATAATGTGTTTATCTCTCCTCTAATGAAACCGGGCACGGAGCAGAACCTTGCTGCAGCAATCAGGTTTGATAATCTTGATCTGCTTCAGTTGTCAGAGTTTTACATTATCCGAGTGACCGGTATAGAAACAAGCATTAGAAGGGTCATCAAGATAAATACTGAAAATATGCCTGATAACAGAGAAAGCATGATTGCAAATAGCATAATCAGGAATAAAAGGGATTTCATCCAATACATCACTTTTATTCTGGGGGACAATTATCTTATCACTATGCTTGAGAATGCAAATCAGGTAAGATCATTTAAGTTTGACCACCAAGAACCTGTTCCAGCTCTCTATGAAAAGATGCTCAAGACAGCTGCGCATTCTCCTGGTAAACTGGATGAGATAAAACAAATCCTGGAGCTTATAACCGACGATAGCAAAATACCGGACGGCTTCAAAGAATTATATGATCTATTTATGAGAGTGGTAAAGAAGAATGCTGGAAAGACTAAAGTTAATTGAATCTACGGTACTGGATGGATTGAAAGACTTCCAACTGGCAACTGCCAAGCGAGTCTTTGAGCTATACAAACAAGGCCAGAAAAGAGTCTTGGTGGCAGATGAAGTGGGACTCGGTAAAACCTTGATCGCTAAGGGAGTAATTGCCCAAACAGCCAGATATCATTATGAAGACATGCAAGATGAACTCTTTAAAGTAGTTTATGTATGTTCTAATCAGGTAATCGCCAATCAGAATCTGAATAAGCTGAAAATCTGTGAAGATATCACAGTGGATGGAGTAACTGATACCAGGCTATCCATGCAGCATTTGAAGATTTATGAGCAGGAATCTGATCCTAAGATAAAAGCTAACTATATCCAATTGATTCCACTTACTCCCTCAACATCGTTTTATATTACAAGTGGTGGTGGCAGTGCCAGCGAAAGGGCGTTGATCTATGCAATTCTTAAGAGAACAAATCTCTTCAGGGAGTTGTTTGAAAAACATGAAGAGAAATTGAATGACATCTTTACTTGCACTGCAACAACTGGATGGATAGCAGAAAGAAACAGATATGAAGAACGCGTTGTAAGATGCAACACTAATTCTGCTGGTTTGTATTTAAATATGATCACCAGCTTAGTAGAAAAGAGTATCTTAGACAATGGCTTGTTCGACGACATCGCCTCACTGATCATAGATAAAAGTGGGCAGTATGTCGTTATGGGTAAGCTAAGGAGGTTGTTTGCAGAAATCAGTGTTGATCTCTTAAATCCTAACCTGGTTATAATGGATGAATTTCAGAGATTCAGATCATTGATTCAGGAGGATAACTCCAGCGAAACAAGCGTTCTGGCTCACAAGTTCTTAATGGGTAATGATGTAAAAGTGCTCTTACTCTCTGCCACTCCCTACAAGCTATATTCCACTCTTGAAGAAATTTATGAAACAGGCAGTGATGATCCATATTATGAATTTCTGGAAGTTATGAAGTTCTTACTGCCTAACGAGCATCAGGAATTCAAAGAGATATGGAGTAACTACTCGCTTAAACTCAGAGAAATACACCAAGACAAAATATCTATCATTGAAGCCCATGATACTGCAGAAAATGCCATGTATCAAGGAGTCTGTAGAACAGAGAGAATGGCTGCGATTAAGAATTCAACGCTGATCGATGATACCAAAGCCAAACAAGCAATCAAGATAAACGAAAACGACATCATAGCCTTTTTAGAAGCAGAAGATTTAGTGAAGAGAATATCTGGAATCAGTTCAGTGCCCGTTGAGTACATAAAATCCTGTCCATACCTGCTCTCATTTTCAAAGCAATACAAGTTCAGAAAAAACATCGATAACCACTTTCAGTATAACCAACAACTAATAAACCAGGCTAGAAGAAAGATGCTTTGGATAGATGAAAGCGGCATTGAGAAATATAAAGAACTTATCACACCAAATGCCAGACTGGAGATGCTCAAAGAGATCGCTTTCGAGAACAAATCTGAACTGCTGCTCTGGATTCCACCCTCTAAGCCTTATTATAAACCACAGGGAGCGTTTAAAGAAGCACGGAACTTCTCTAAAATACTGGTGTTTTCAGCTTGGGAGATGGTTCCCCGAATGATAGCTTCACTCATTTCCTATGAGGCAGAACGGCGATCTGTTGGCAAGCTTGTTGCTTCAAATAAAGACAAAAAGAATACGACATATTCAGCACCAAATAGCAGACGCTTCCCCGTTGCCAGATTACGTTTTAATATCGAAAATGATATACCGCAATCCATGAGCCTATTCTGTCTGCTATATCCATCACAAACCTTAGCTGAGATTTACAATCCGATCAGTCACGTTAACGAAGGTCACGAGCTACTTGTAATAGAAGCTGAGATTCAACGTGTCATAGATACAAAGCTTACCATATTGACTGATTACCAAACTAACCCCAACAGAGTAGATGAAAGATGGTATTATTTAGCCCCTATGCTCTTAGATAATGTGGACTACGTAGAGAAATGGCTTGCTTATGGCAAAGAGCTTATCTCAGTCAGTTTAGATGAGGACGAGCAGAAAAGTCAAAAAGGGTTTGAGGTTCACATTGCAAAATTAAGGGAGTATTATAGAAATCCTGATGCTGCTCAACTGGGACTGTTTCCGGAAGACTTGGCTCAAGTCTTATGCAGAATGGCTTTGGCTTCACCTGCTGTATGTGCTTATCGAGCCTATGGTCAAAACGCAAATTATGCTTCTCAATTTGCTAAGGCTATGATCAATCTCTTTAACAGGAATGAAGCGACTGCCATAATAGAGCTATGCTACGTGAAAACAAGTGAAGATGCACATTGGATGAATGTGCTGCATTACTGTAGAGATGGCAATCTCCAGGCGATGCTCGACGAGTTCATTCACATGCTTACCGAATCAAATGGCTTAGTTGATAATGAAAACAGGTACAAAGCTACCCATACTTTGATGCTGAATACCATGAAAACTCACTCAGCAAGTTATACAGTAGATACCTATCGAACCTTTAAGAGCAGTATTCTCAAAGGTAAGGAGAAAGGTATATCGCTCAGGTCTCATTTTGCTGTTGGATTCTATAAAGGCGAAGGCGAAAGCAGTAAGATAGTAAATCGTAAAGAGAGCATCAGAAATTCATTTAACTCACCCTTTAGACCCTTTGTATTGGCTACTACATCTATCGGACAGGAGGGATTGGACTTCCATTACTACTGTCGAAAAATCATGCATTGGAATCTGCCTTCAAACCCCGTCGATCTCGAACAGAGAGAAGGTCGAATCGACAGATTCAAGTGTTTGGCAATCAGGCAGAATATAGCAGAAAAGTATGCCGGAACGATCACATTCAAAACTGATGTATGGACAGAGATGTTTGATAGAGCAAAGCTGGAATATAACCCTGAGTACTCCGAACTGGTTCCATTCTGGTGTTTGCCAGATGCACAGGGCAGCAAGATTGAACGCATTGTCCCATCCTATCCACTGAGTAAGGATATCGGGAACTATGAAAGGTTAATCAAGATACTTTCATTATACCGATTAACTATGGGTCAGGCAAGGCAAGAAGAACTCATGGAGCATATCTTCAAGAACTGCGAGAATAGTGATGAACTTAAGGAGCTTTTCATAAACTTGAGTCCATACTATAGGAATCATTGACTGGCATACACATAAGTCCGCTGTAAAATCCTTACATAACCTTTCATCTATTAGCGATAGGTTGTATAGCCCAGAAACTGTTTAATTTATTGTTATGCAGATAATATAGACTTATCGTTTCCAGTGGTATTCAATTAGGTCTACAAAGCCGTCTTCGCCTCGAACCGAATCCAAGCCAGTGTACTCATCTGATTGTTTGAAAGTAAGAAACAAGATACTTTCGCAGATATCAACACCTGGGCTACGTTTGTGATTATAGTAACTTTGGGGTGCAAGAACAATTAGTCTAAACGGCTCGTTTAGGTTCCAGCTATCGCCCTTAAACTCCTGAAACTTCTGATCTATTCTTGCAATGTTTTTTAGCAATTCCTCAGCATATGCATGTACTTGTTCTGCGGCCTTATTAGTAGATCCGCTTCCATTTGTAAACTTTGTTTCAATAATGTAGAGATTTCTTTCCTCATCATATGCTACAAGATCTATTCTCTTTTTTTCAATAATGACTTC
>CAZCRD010000023.1:0-38576 GCA_964501025.1 uncultured Candidatus Cloacimonadota bacterium
TGCAAATAGATATCAGTGACAAAGCGCAGGTTTATTTGAGCAAGAAAGTGCATTTCTTTCGTTCAAAAAACCGTGTTCCCAGAATCGTGATAGCAGAAAGATCCTGTAGTGGAGCCGTGTTTCGCATCTTCTTTGAACCAGCTCAGGAAGATGATCTGATCTTTGAACAAGATGGACTGCAGCTCTATGTGCCAAAAAACACGATGGAGGAATTCTCCGGTTTTCATCTGGATCTGGAGCAATTTTTCTTCACCAGCCGACTGTTGATCAAACCTGTGCAACAGAGCTATGCTTGTAATTGCTCGGCCAAATGTGCACACGCGGCTACACTTGCGGATGAAATTAAGGAAGTATAAGATGAAAAAGACAATCTTTGCAATACTCATTAGCCTGCTGGGGTCTGTGCTATGTGCCGCCCCGCATAGTTTTTTACCATTAGATGTGGAGCAACCCGATGGCTCCATCATAGAGATCTTTGCCAGTGGCGACGAATTTCACAACTGGCTGCACGATCAGGACAATTTTACCATTGTTCAGGACGACCAGGGCTGGTATGTTTATGCCGCTCAGGATGGCGAAAAAGTAGCTCCCACAGAACTGAAGGTGGGCATAGATCTGCCTGCTCAAAGATCGCTCAGAGCCGGTATCAATCTCTCGGAAAGGCTGATCGCCGAACGCTATGAACGCATGTCTGCCCTGCGGGATTATGGTAATGGTCGCTCTCCTCATGTGGGTCAGTTCAACAACCTGGTGATCTTTATCCGTTTTGCCGATGATCCTGATTTTTCCCATCCCATCACGCTCTATGACGATATGTTTAACGACAATACGATGAACGCCAATTCGATGAAAAATTATTTTCTGGCGGCGTCTTATGATCAATTGAGTGTGGATTCCTTTTTCTATCCCGAGCCTGATGGTAATCAGATCCTGAGCTACATAGACATCCATCCTCGCAATTACTATCGAAAGCAAACTGCAAACAATCCCATCGGCTATGATGAAGATGACTCTGATGAGCGCACAGAGCGAGAACACACGCTTTTGGCAAATGCCGTGGCCTTTGTGGAAGATCAGATTCCATATTCTTTGGACGTGGATGGGGATGATGACGGCTATGTAGACAATGTCTGCTTCATCATCCAGGGTGCCACAGAAGGCTGGGCTGAGTTGCTCTGGCCGCATCGCTGGGTGCTATATGCTGTGGATGCTTTCATCCATGGAGCTCAGGTGTGGGATTTCAATTTCCAATTGGAGAATTCATTGAATTACAGTGCTGCCAGTGTATTGGCGCACGAGATGTTCCATTCCTTGGGCGCTCCGGATCTGTATCGCTACAATGACAGCAGCATTACCCCCATTGGCAGCTGGGATCTCATGGCCAGTAACACCAATCCACCCCAACACATGAGTGCCTGGATGAAATATCGCTATGGCCAGTGGATCACTGAGGTGCCCATGATCACTGAATCTGGCTCTTATACCTTGAGCCCCGTGGCCAGCTCTGCCACAAACAACATCTACCGCATTCCCTCTTGGCGACAAGGGGAGTACTTTGTGCTGGAATATCGTAAACCAGATCAGATCTATGATACCACCCTGCCATCAGAAGGGCTTCTGGCCTATAGATTGTTCCCTCAAGAGCAAGGTAATGCAAATGGCCCTCCCGATGAACTCTATATCTACCGGCCTAATGCCAACAATACCACCACCAACGGCATGCTCTCCCAAGCAGCCATGTCTGCCCAAAATCAGCATACCATGATTACAGAAAATACTATCCCCAGTGGATTCTCCTGCATCAACACACCCGGTGGTTTGTACCTCTATAATGTTGGTTTTGCCGGAGATACGATCAGCTTTGATGTGCGGATCACCGATGTGCAATTGACCACTCCCAGCGGTGGTGAAACCTGGATTGGTGATACCAATAAACAGATCACTTGGATCGCCAGAAACAATCTCGGCACGGTGAAACTGGAATATAGTGTGGATGGCGGTGATACTTGGAGCCTGATCGTGGACGGGGCAAGCAACAACGGGGTTTACCACTGGATGAATGTGCCGACCCTGGATTCAGATCAATGCTTTGTGCGCATTACGCTAAATAGCAACAACCATAGCGATACTTCGCTGGAACCCTTTGCCATTATCAGCACTATGGAAGTTCCTCAGATCTTGTATCCGGCGAATTTGCAGGATAATATCCCCACCAATCCGCTGATTTTATGGGAAGAAGTTCCCGGAGCCGATGCTTACTATCTACAGCTCAGTAGCGATCCCGGTTTTGACGAGCTTGTCTATAGCGCAGTGGATCATCCCGAAACCAGTTTTCAGGTGACTGGATTGCAACCCTTTAGCACATACTATTGGCATGTGGCGAGCATTGGTGAAGTGGGTGTCAGCTTTTTTAGCGAGGTCAGCCAGTTTGCCACCGGCGCTTTGTCGGAAGAGCCATCTGTGCCTTCTTTGCTGAGCCCACCAAATTACGAAGTGAATCTTCCTCAAAATCCTGAGCTGAGCTGGCGTTCGGCTAATCTGGCAGAATCCTACTGGTTGCAGATCGCTACCAATGCTTATTTTTCCAATATCATCGTCGATATCCCCGGCATCACCCAAACCTCGGTAGTCTCTCCGCTACTGGAAGCTGATAATGCCTATTTCTGGAGGGTGGCTGCCCAAAACAGCTACGCCATTAGCAGCTTTAGTAATGCCCGCAGATTTTCCACCGGAAATTGGGTGGATAATGAGGATGAACATAGCCCAGGTATGATATCCCACCTTGCTCAAAACTATCCCAATCCCTTTAATCCCCATACCAGCATTAGCTTCAGTGTAAAAGATCCTGCTCAACCCAGCTCCCTGATCATCTACAACACCAAAGGGCAGGTGGTCAGAGTGCTCTTTGACGATATTCCTCGCAGCTCTGAGCTCAACCTTTCCTGGGATGGCAAAGATGAGGAGGGCAATCCTGTAAGTAGTGGAATCTACCTGTATCGTCTGCAATCCGGCAACTTTGTGAAAACCCGGAAGATGCTATTGACCAAATAGCCTGAAAGGAGTTTGGAAGCAACAGCAGGCTCTCAAAAGGGCTGCTGTTGCTATCTATATTGCTTTGCCAGATAACACAGGTTTATCCTGAGGGGTAGTGGATCAAGATATTTGGAAAACATCCTGGATATGAAGTTTGTCAGCAAAGACAAACCAGGCTTTCACCCGCAGCAGGCAGGCACACTCATCCCCCTTGGCACTACGGGATCAATACGGGTCGCACCCGTATTGGTGCCGTAGTGGTGCAGCAATGCTATGGGGGGGTAGCGGAGTCTTTCCGAAGCTGCGAAGGTGAAATCTGGGAGGAGTCCATTCACAAGTCTTAGCAGTTCGGCACCAAAAAAACTAAACGCTTGCCCTGGTACGAGTTACCAGAGCAAGCGTTTTCTATGACTTGCAAGTCCTTCTTCCGTCTCAGAGCTGTGCTATGAGTGAGCTTAGAGACTTAGATCTTCAATGAAATGCCCACTTTTCCACCACTGAAGGCATTTCCTCCACCAAACTCCAGATTGACGCCGAAGCTCTCGGTGAAGTAATATCTTCCGCCGATCTGGGCTCCAAGACCCAAGCTGGAATGGTGATCTCCATCGTAGTCGTTCGGGGAATTCCAAATATAGTAACCAACATTTAGCCCTGCATAAAGATCCCAGTTGTATGGAATTGAGAGCAGGTTGTTGAAATGATAGTTCACATTGCCGGAAATCCCGACCACGGAGTGGTCATAATTATGGTTGTGATGATTTTCGCGGTATGATTTGTAAGACAATTCTCCCCCGAGGGTTACATTTCTATTCACACCAAAATCAAGACCCACATACACCGGAACTCCCCAGGATGAAAATCCTGCTCCGGCATTAAATTGGGACTGACCCTTTGCGATGGGATTCTGTGCTGAGACAGAACCGATAGCGGCCAGCATTACGAATAGTAAAATGAGCTTTTGCATTTCTTTTCCTTTTTTTTAAATATTGTTATGTAGGGTTCCCACAAGTTTATCTTCAGTGTGTTCCTTAATGCTGAGCTCAGGTTTATACCTTTGGGCATCAGTTTCAGTCTTCGATTCACGTCTCTAAATCTTTTGGGGGTGGCTTCAATGTTTATTAAAAATATCGGTGCAGACATGGCAGTTAATCTACTATAAATTCGATTCTGCGGTTTTTTGCCCGACCTTCAGCAGTGTCGTTTGTGGCAATGGGTTCGGCTTCGCCTTTGCCTACGACTTTGATCCTGGCAGCGCTGATTTTCTTTGCCACCAGCCAGTCTTTCACGGCTTGGGCTCTTTTCAAGGATAGGGTTCTATTGTTATCATCGCTACCCACACTGTCTGTGTGTCCGGCGATCGTGACCTTGACATCCGGGAAAGCTAACATCGAAGCTTGGACTTTTTCAAGTATAATGGCGGATTCTGGCAAAATAGTCGCTTTGGCCGAAGCAAACTGGATGCCTTCCAGCACAATTTTGGTTCCTTGAGTCAAATCCAACAAGTCATCAGCAGAATCCAAGGGATTTCTGCCTGCTTTGATTTCGGCCCCGTCATTCATTCCACCCGCGTCTGTGTCGATTTTCAGAGGGTTTGTGCGATGGGTCATCAATTCTGCATAGTCGTTCAGGCCATCACCATCCGTATCTGCCTTCAAAGGATCAGTCTTATACTGGTTTACTTCCAAGCCGTCACTCAGGTTGTCGCCGTCAGTATCTTCTTTTAGAGGATTGGTCTTGTATCGGTTTACTTCCAAGCCGTCACTCAGGCCATCACCGTCAGTGTCAGCAAGCAGTGGTTTGGTACCATGAATGAGGATTTCATCGCCATCAGAGAGACCATCACCATCCGAATCAGCCTGTTTGGGATTGGTATTGTAGCGGGTGATTTCCAACTCATCATAGAGGCCATCACCATCTGTATCTATGGTCTTGGGATCCACAACAGGTTCTGGCTTGACTTCCTTTTCTTTCACTGGCGCAGGAGCTTGCTCATGTTCCGGCATTATCATCGTAATCTCCACTGGTGTGGGAGCTTGCATTGGAGTTACTTCAGTCTTTTTTGTGAAGGGATTGAACAAAGTAATCCCAAGCATCAGGTTGAAGTAACCATCATGCTTTTTGTTTGTGATCCGGTTGAGCTGGCTATCACTACGGATTTTTTCATCAAATTCATCCGAAAATGCCAGATTGTAACCGGAATTGAGTTCTACCATTACCTTCTCACTTAGATGCGTCTGGACACCAAAGCCCATCGGGACCATGGCAATGAAATCAGAATCGTTGATATCCAGGTTTTTGGACACTCCGAATCCGCCGTAAATATAGGGTGCCACACCTTTGATTTCAATGGGTATGAACAGAATTCTGGCATCTGGCATCAGCGTTTTTGTGCTGTAGATGTCGGTAGCCTGTAATCTGGCATAGCTAACCCCAAATCGGGTAATGATTTGTTTGGTTAATTTGAGCTGGACATAAGCTCTGGCACTTGGGACCCATTGCTCTTTGTTGCCATGGTTGTCACCTTTAGCTGCTCCAGCTTCGAATCCGTAACCCCAGATTGATCCCAGTGTCTCGGCACTGGCGATACTGATTGATAGAATAAGCACAATCAGTATAATGTAGTTCTTTGTTTTCATTTTGTCTCCTATATTTGTATATGGCTTCCAAAATCCTGTCTCAGAAGTCCCGGTTTCTTAACCATGTCCCGCAAGTCTTGGTACTCACAGGGAATTCATCAATACTAAGTTTGACAACGCCATCATCTCAGGAACGAGTGGACTATCCGCAGAGTAAGTCAAATAGAATAATCAAATGACACTATCAAATGATAGTATACGCCATATTTCAGATTTGCCAAATCATGTTTCTGTTATCTGTCTATACTTCGGGATTTGCAACAGCGCTCAGATACCGCGACCAGCCCTTCACTGCCCATGGAGATTCGCTTGATCCAGATGCATCAAAAATATATGGGCTGCAAGCAGATATAGATCCAGAAGTGCGAAACAGCCTTCGCAGTATGGTGACCTATCAGCAGAGATTATCGGCAATGATGGGAGTGGGGTGCGAATAATGTTGGTCAAAGCTGGGTTTTCAAGTATCCTGTCATTGTAATTGATCAAATGACTAAGTCAGAATTGTATCAAAGGTCAAATGGCAATCAGTTAGCAAAGGAAGTACAAAACTCATGAAAGATCTGATCCAAAAACCCATATTGAGGTATCCGGAAGAAATGGCGGATACAGAAAAATTAGAGGCCGACATTTTGGGACATGTTCCTCAGCCTATCCCCAACCCGCCTGATGCAGACACTCCACCAGGCAGGATATTTGATGCGGCGACTACTCTGTTTGCAGAATTTGGTTTCAAGCAGACCACGACCCGGGCAATCGCCAAACTGGCAGGTGTCAAGCAGGTAATGCTGCACTACTATTTTGGCACTAAGGTCGATCTCTACGAAGCAGTCCTCAAGTATGAGGGCATGACAATGCTGTCGGTAATATTTGGTGAGAATCCCAGAAATGTTTCAGCAGAAGAAATGCTGATTGATTCTCCTATCAGGTTGATGACGGTGCTGCACGATAACCCTCAGTGGGCATCACTGTTGAGGCACGAAATCGCAGACGGGGCAATTCACCTCAGACGCGCATTGAGAGATGTTGCAGAACACGGTCCACTGGGCGCTAATCTGCATTTTCATGATGCTTATCTGGAAGCGGTGAAGGCTGGCAAGGCAGTGGATCTACCCATCGAGGCTGTGCGGGAATGTCTTCTGGCTATAGGATACAGCGCGATCTATCTGGCGCCTCTGATTTCGATGATCAACGAGCGGGACTTTCATAACGAAGAAGTGTGGAAGGAGTGGAAGCTTACTCTGAGCACAATCCTGAAACGAGGCTTGCTTACCAGAGATTAGCTTATAGATTAAACCCTTAAAGCCTGGTTAGCTATCGAGCTCATTGCTGCGAGTTAATGGCACCAGTAGAGCAGCTCTGTGGTTTTCAGCGAACTGTTTGGGAAATTGCTGATAGGATTTCAACGATCTGCAGCGTAATCGCAAGATTATGCAGAGCAGTAGCATAGCTCTTGGCGCAGGCAACTTTAGCACTCTCACCTTGAGAGTGCTAATTTTTTGTTTGCTTTATCCGCGATTCTGATTATTATGATAGTAGAATATTAAAGTTATGGAGGTTACCATGAAAATCGTACCTTATCGCAAAACAAATGAAGTTCGACCCATGAGCAATATGCTCAGCTTGTTTGACGATTTCTTCAACCGGGTGTTTGAAGAAGAAGCTTCTGAGGATAACTTCCGGGCTATGGCTATGGATATTACTGAACATGAAAAAGAATTCAAGATATTAGCAAACCTGCCCGGACTCAAAAAAGACAACGTCAAGATCTCCGTGCATGATAATCAGCTGATGGTGGAAGCTGTCTGCGACGAAAAGAAAGAAGAGCAAAAAGGAACAGTGTACCGTTGTGAGCGCTATAGCGGAAGTTACCGGCGCAATCTGATGCTGCCTGAAAATGCAGATATCAACAAGATCTCAGCCAAGATGGAAGACGGAGTATTGGAGCTTAGTATTCCCAAAAAAGAACCAAGCCCCAAGAAAGAGATCGTCATCAACTGATTATAGCCAGACTAATTAACTCCGCCCGTGCCCTCGTGGTGCGGGCTTTGTTTATTGGGTGTGAATACGCATCCTGCCTTGAGGAAAATCTCCACTGATCTGGCTTTATTCTCTGCTAACCGGTAAAATAGATTGACAGATACAGTTGGTGAGTATTATGGTATTAATCACAAATTAAGGAGTTCTTATGAACCACAGCCACAGAAAAACTGCCCAGAATCCGGAGATAAATATCGATCTATCGAAGTTTCGTCTCAGGTCTTGGATGGCAGTTTTGATCAGCCTTATCCTGCTTGCTTGCCTTTTGTATATTCAGTTGCCGGTGCTCAATCTCCGCTTTATCGCCTGGATTCCCGCTCTGGCCTTTGTGCTGCTTCCTCTGTGGGGTATTACTAAAGCCCGCAAGGCATTGAAGATCATCCATATAGTCTTCGCTTTGGTGTTGATCCTGGCGCCTTTCTTCTCCAGTGGGATCTTTCATGCCGATAGATACCGCTCCTTGATCGGTGAAGTGGAAAGTACCGAGTTTTCGGATCTGGTTTCGCCGATCAACATGAACCAGGTACCCATCATTGACCAATCGTTTGCTGCTTCCCTGGCTGAGAAAAAGCTGGGTGAGGATTTTGCTTTGGGCAGCAGAGTCAATCTCGGCACCCCTACAATCCAGATGGTGGGTGGCAAACTCTATTGGGTGGTTCCCTTGTTACATTCCGGCTTCTTTAAGTGGCTGTCAAACCGGGAAAACGGCACTCCTGGGTATATCATGGTATCGGCTACCAATTCCCAGGATATCAGCTTTATCCGGGAAGTAAACGGTGAGCCTCTGAACATCCGCTATCAACGCAATGCCTTCTTCAATCTGGATCTCAAGAGGCATCTGTATCTCAATGGTTTTACCGGAATCGCCATGGCAGGGGACACCTTTGAACTGGATGATGACGGACAGCCTTATTGGACGATAACCGTTTACAATCACAAGATAGGAGTACGTGCTCCGGAATCTTTGGGTCTGGCTACTGTGCATGCCTGCAGTGGTGAGATCAAGTATTATCCTCTGCTCAAGCGGGAGGATGGATCTTTTGATGACAAACTGATTCCTGCCTGGGTGGACCGGGTCCAACCTTCCTACTTTGTGATCCCGCAATTGAACTGGTGGGGCAAATATGTGAGAGGATTTTGGAATACTCTCTTTGGCAAGCGCGATATGCTCGGTACTACACAGGGGCACAACGTGATTTATGGCAATGATGGTCGCAGTTACTTTTATACCGGGATGT
Source organism: uncultured Candidatus Cloacimonadota bacterium (assembly GCA_964501025.1). Taxonomy (GTDB): domain Bacteria; phylum Cloacimonadota; class Cloacimonadia; order Cloacimonadales; family Cloacimonadaceae; genus UBA5456. The sequence continues at coordinate 8,945 of CAZCRD010000023.1, forward strand.
CTTCGGTAGGAGCAGATGAAGGCACGGTGGGCTTTGTCCTGACCGATACCCGTAGCAAAAAGACCTCGCTGTATCTGATATCCGGAGCCACGGAGTATGCCGCAATGAAATCCGCTCAAGGTAAGGTGCAGCAGTTTAAGTATTACGCTACTTTCCCGATCCTGGTGAATCTCAATGGAGTGCCTACTTACTTCATGACCCTGAAGGATGCCGGCGGATTAGTCAAGATGTATTGTTTTGTCTCGGTGCGGGATTTCTCCCTGGTGGGTGTGGGAGAAAGCGTTAAAGGAGCGCGGGAAAACTATCAGATGACACTGGCTTCGTCGCGCATTGGTTCCTTGCCGGATGAGTTTACTGAGATGGTAGAGATAAGCAGCAGCATCAGCCGGATGGCTACAGACGTTAAGGACGGACGCAGCTTCTACTACTTCTCACTCAGCGATGCTCCAGAGCTTATCTTTGTGGCCACCAGCAACTTAAGCAGTTATCTGCCCTTGAGTAAACCCGGTGATCTGGTCACAATAGAGTATTTGGCTACCAGCGAATCTGAAGTAAACATCAACAAATTCCGAAATTTAACCTTGGGGAACTAAGCTTTGGAGCAGCCCTTTTGATTATCAAGCAGGTATAGCGAGCTTTGTTTGCTGTGGCGATTTGTAGATTGCCACCCCAAGCTTGATACAACCCAGGCTGCATCCAAATTGCCTCCAGCGTTCAGCATCCTGGAGCTGGTAGTGTGTTTGCTCCGGCTTTCTGCGGACAAAGTGCACACGGGATACTACGCATCCTGTGCGGTGCTGCTGGTTTCTGGCTCAGAATATGGCTGCCACTGGTGGGGTATCAGATTTTCCTTGCCATGATTGGGCGGCTAAGATAATTTGCCTCAAAGTCTTGTAATTGGAGGTAAACAATGCAAGGATTGAAACGTATCGGATTCTACCTGTTGATCAATCTACTGGTAGTGCTGATGCTATCCGTGATTCTCGCCTTTATTCCCATGCCCAGGGATCAAGTGTATTCACTGCTGATCATTTGCGGCATTTTTGGATTTGCGGGATCTTTTATCTCGCTGGCTTTAAGTAGATTCCTGGCCAAAAAGGCTTATAAAATACAGCTTATAGATCCCAGTGAACCCAATGCCAGATTGCGATTTGTATATGAAACAGTGGCTGCGATGGCAATGCACGAAGGGATTCGTACCCCGGAAGTGGGAGTATATCCTTCAAAAGACGTCAATGCCTTTGCCACAGGGGCATCAAAGCACAAATCTCTGGTGGCACTATCCAGCGGGATGCTAAATATGCTTTCTGAGGATGAGGTAGCAGCGGTGATCGGTCACGAAATGACACACATCATCCAGGGAGATATGGTATCCATGACTCTGGTGATGGGGCTGGTCAATACCTTTGTGATGTTTGGTGCGCGCATTGTAGCCACCGGAATTGACATCGCGATGAGAGGAGACAGAGGTCGCGGCGGATTGGGATTTATGGGTTATTTTCTGGTGGTTATTCTGCTGCAAAACGTGCTTATGTTTTTGGCCATGATCCCTGTATCCTATTATTCCCGCTATCGTGAATATCGGGCAGATCGGGGTGCGGCGGAGCTGACAGGCGCTGGCAGCATGATCGCAGCTTTACGAAAGATTGAACAGTATTATACGGTGGAGAAACGTCAGGACAGCTTTGCCCTGGCCAAGATAAACAGCAAGAGTAAAACCTCAATTTTTGCCACTCATCCTGCCATTTCTGAACGGATCGAGCGGCTTAGGAATATCTAATGAATATTGAAAGACTTAGAATCGAGAAGATCGCTATGGGCGGCATGGGAATCGGTTTTCATGAAGGCAAAGCCGTCTTTGTGCCCAATACGGCGATCGGAGATCTGGTCTCGGTAGATATCACCCATAGCAAAAAAGATCATGCTTTTGGCCGGGTAAGGGCTTTCCTGGAAAGAGGTGAGGGAGTGATAGAGCCGGGTTGTGATGCATTTGTGGCGGAAGAACCTTGTGGTGGATGTGACTGGTTGATGTTGGATTATGCCACACAGCTCAGCTACAAAGAAACTCTCATCCGGGAGCTGTTCAAAGAGCACACAGCCATCTTTAGCGGGATTACACCTTCACCCCGGCAGTATCACTATCGCAACAAAGTATATATGCCGGTGGGCAAGGAGCTATGCTATGGCATCTATGCCCGATATTCCCATCAGATAGTGGAGCACACATCCTGCCACAATCATCCTGAAGTCTTTGATGAAATAGCTACCACTCTGGTGCAGCTTTGTCAAAAGGCCAAAGTAGAGCCTTATGATGAGCTGAGCCATAGTGGTTGCTTGCGCCATATTGGGCTGCGTTGTAATCGGGATGTCAGTGAGGTCATCCTGATATTGGTTTGCCGGTCCGCTCGCTTACCCTTCTCAAAGACCATAGTTCAGGGCATGTTAAAGCGCTTTCCGCAAATCACTGGCATCGTGCAGAATATCAATCGTGCTCAAAGCAATGTGATCCTGGGAGAAGAAGAAAAATTGCTCTATGGCACCAGTTATCTCAACGACACGCTCTCCGATGTATCATTCCGAATCGGCTATCGCAGTTTCTGGCAAGTCAATAATGGTACTATGGAAAATATCCTTACTATGATGCGGGCGCAGATGAAAAATCAGGATAAGGTGATCGATGCCTATTGTGGGATCGGAGCCATCGGGCTGAGCCTGGCCAGTGAGATCTCCGAATTGATTGGTATCGAAGAAGCTGAACAAGCTGTCGCAGACGCTATCGAGAATGCCGAACGCAACGGCTTTGGCAATACCCGTTTCATCGCCGGCAAATTTGAGCAAAGCTTCACTCGCATAGCCGATGAATTCCCTGCTGATGTGATCATCCTGGATCCGCCGCGCAGCGGAGTGGCCGAAAGTGCTTTGTGGGCGATCCGCAAGGCTGGGATCGCTAAGATTCTGTATCTGAGCTGCTCTCCGATGAGTCTGGCGCGGGATCTAAAAATCCTGATGCAGGACGAACGTTACGAGCTTGCCAGCCTCAGTAGTTTTGACATGTTTCCCAATACCTGGCACATTGAGACCCTGGCAGTTTTAGAATTAAAGAGATGAAAATACTTTGGTTTATACTGCTGATCTGCTTGGTTGTCCTGCTCTCGAGCTGCGATCTGGATGATCCGGAAAGTCTGGCACAGAAAGAGATCCGCGATATTGTCTATGACATCTCTTTGGATTTTAATCTGGGTAATGTATACGGGATCTTGGATCACGTACACAACGACTATTTGCACAAAGGACAGATTACCTGGCACTTGAATGAAGAGATTTTGGAGCGGATGGGTCGCTTTCAACTCTTGGAGATTGAGGTGATCTTCATCGAAGTGAATGGGAATCATGCGGTGGCTCATACGCGTGACCATTACAGCTCCAGCATCGAAGATGTGGTATATGAAGAGCCTGAGGATACGGGCTATTTCTCCTATTATTATCGTGAAAACGGTAGCTGGCTGATCTATGGCAATCAGTCCTGGGTAAAATCACCAGGTCCTGAGGTACTCCCAGATCAACGGCAGATATCGGCATCATGGGCATTTTGATTGACATAATCTCTGTCTTGAAATGTCTTGTTTGAACTATTACACATTTTTGCTATGTGAAAGAGAGTGAGGATTTATGCGTAAGAAATGGATCATTTTAGCCATTGTATTGATATTGATCGTTATCGTCGTAGCATTGATGCAATGCAATAAAACAGCTAAGGAAACGCTGCCTGCATCCATGCAAGACAGTGGAACCCATACGGTCGAGCTGGGAAACATCGACTCCAAGATCGAGATCACCGGAGAGGTTCAGCCAGCCACGATTGTAGCCCAGAAATCGCGAGTATCAGGGAAGATTGTGAAGTTTTATGCGGATGAAAACGACTATGTAAAATTGGGCGATCTCTTGGCTGATATTGAGCCAGACTACAATCAGGCCAATACACTCTTCAATACCAAGGCTTCATTGCAAAAGGCCGAACTCACTCTGCAACAGGCACGCAAGGATTTTGAAGACAAGACAGTGCTTCTGGAAAACGAATACATCTCTGAATCCGAATTTGACACTGCCAGAGACGCCTTTAGAATAGCCGAAATCCAATATGCACAAGCCAGTAGCCAGTATGAAATGATCAGGGATCTGGATGTATCCGGGACTGTGATCCCCATGTATGCTACAGCCAGTGGCACTGTGATCGAGCGTAAGGTCAATGAAGGAGAGATGGTGACAGCCAGTATCAATGCCTATGGCGAAGGCACAGTGGTGATGCAGATTGCAAACCTCTCGCACATGATCGTGCAATCCAACATCAATGAGGTGGATATCGCTAAATTCAAAAAGAGACAGAAAGGAAGCATCAAGCTGGATGCCTTACCCTATGCAAATTATGAGGGTAAGATTGTGAAGATTGCTCCCAAGGCGGTTACCATCAATAGCGCCAAAGTCTTCCCGGTGGAGATCAGCATCAATGCTAGCGGTGATGTTGTCAAACCCGGCATGACAGCCGCCGTAAGCATACAGGGCGATTCCCGCCAGGATGTGATAGTGATCCCCATTGCCGCGGTGTTTGCGGATGACAGGAATCAGGATGTGGTTTATCTGATCTCTTCCACTGAAAGTGATTCATTGGCTGAGGCAGAGAAAGCTGAGCCTGTTGCCACTGTGGTACAATTGGGCGCAAACGACTTTGAGATGGTGGAAGTCATATCTGGTCTGGAAGTAGGAGATGTGATATCCCTCAAAGAGCCTGATCTGGATATGAATATGAACTTTATGATGAACTAAACGGAGACACAGCATAATACATGATTGAAATCAAGAATCTTAGCCGATATTTTGGCGGGTTAACAGCGGTCGATGATATCAGCTTTACGGTATCAAGTGGTAATATTACGGGCTTCTTGGGTCCTAATGGTGCTGGAAAGACAACCACGATGCGGATGATGGTGGGCTATTTGCAGCCCAATTCCGGCAGTATCTTGCTCGATGGGACAAGTATCTTTGAAGATCCTATCAGCACCAGCACAAAGATCGGTTATCTGCCAGAACACAATCCCCTTTATGACGAAATGGTTACCATCGAAATCCTTCGCTACATTGCAGATTTGCGCCAGCTGGAGAGCGGCTTTTTTGCCCGTCGCCTGGATTTTGTGGTGGAGAATTGCGGACTTCATGATGTGCTGACCCAAAGGGTGGGCACGCTATCCAAAGGTTATCGGCAGCGAGTGGGTCTGGCGATGGCTATCCTGCATGATCCGGAAATCCTGATCCTGGATGAGCCCACCAGTGGTCTGGATCCCAATCAGATTCTGGAAATCCGTGAGCTAATCCGCAATCTGGGAGCGCACAAGACCGTTTTGCTATCCTCACACATCATGCAGGAAGTGCAGGCTCTGTGTGATCGGGTACTCATCATCAACCAAGGTAAGATCATTGTGGATGATGATATCGAAAAGCTGGACAGCTACCTGAAAGGCATCCAATTGCTGCATCTGGAGCTGGAGGGCGAGGATGTGGATTTCACAGAGTTTCTGGACTATCATCCGGAGCTGGAGCTTACCAGCCAAATTCGGGAGGATACACACTGCAAGCTGCAGATCAAGGTGCCTTCCGAGCTGGATATCAAGCACGATCTGGCCAGATTTATAGCCGAAAACGGCTGGCTGATTGTGAGCCTCTATATGCAAAAGCAGAGCTTGGAAGAGATCTTCCACAGCCTCACCAAAGCGGATCAAACCGCTTCGCCACTCCCGCCAAAGCTGCCTGATGAAGATACAGAGAACAAAGCAGAGAGTGACGAAGAAACTGACCCGAACATAAACACAGGAGATGAGCAATGAAAGCGATCTGGACTATCGCCCGTAAGGAGTATCAGCTTGCCCTGCGCTCGGTGACTACATACATCGTCTTTGTGCTGTTTTTGGTGATCAGTGGAGCAGCATTTGCCACCACGGTATTCAAGATCGAATTGGCCGAACTAAGAGGCATCTATGGCGTGATCCATCTGCTCTTCATCTTTTTCATCCCGGCGATCACGATGGGTAGCATCGCCAAAGAACGCAGCAGCGGCACCATCGAGCTACTCAGCACCCTGCCGATCCGCCTTGCGGATATCATCTGGGGAAAGATACTCTGCGCCGTGTTGCAGGTATTAACGCTATTGAGCTTTGTTCTGATCTATTTTGGCATCATCGTGATCTTTGGTGAAGGCATTGATTACGGCGCAATCGTTTTGGGCTTTGCGGGCTTGATCATGGTAGCGATGGCCTATGTCTCGATTGGTGTGTTTGCCAGTTCACTGCCTTCAAATCAGGTGCTGGCCTTTGTGATTGCTTTGGCCATTTCGGGATTCTTCTATGTAATCCGTTATCTGTTGGTTTTGATGCCGCTTTCGGTAGTTAGATACTTTCAGTGGTTCAGCTTTGAGTACCATCTCTCCAGTTTTATGAGAGGAGTCCTGGATCTGCGGGATTTGCTCTTTTTTGTGGCGGTCACGGTGATCTTTGCCTTTTTGGCGGGGTTTAATCTGCAATCCAAAAACATGATGCAGGAGCGGTAAGATGAAGAAGAAATACGGCATCATGAGTTCTTTGCTGATCAAAATTGCCATCGTGATCATCCTGCTTTTGGTGGTAGGATACCTTGGTCTGAGAGTGGACTTTTCCAAAGACAAGGCATACAGCCTGAGCACCGCAAGCAAGGCCTCCATGCAAGCTCTGGAAGACCTGATGGTGGTCAAGATCCTTTCTTCTCAGGAATTGCCTGCGTCCTTGAATTCTTTGGATCGATATACCCGTGATCTTTTAAGTGAGTATCAACGCGCCAGCAAAGGACGCTTTCTGTATGAATCGGTCAAACCATCCAGCCGGGATGAGCTATATCAAATGGCGCAGGACAGTAATCTCAGCCGGATTCGATTCCAGATCTTTGAAAACGACCAGATGACCAGCAAGGAAGTGATCTTTGGCTTGATCTTCGAGTACCAGGGTCGGGTAGCAGCGATGAACCTTATGCCAAACATCGAGCCGAAGCTGGAGTATGAGATCACGATGCGCATTCAGAGTCTGGCAGCTCATGCTTTGCCCCGGGTTGCGGTATTTCGCGATACCACCTACTATGATTTTGAAACCGGGATCTTTGAGGCTGCCCTGCGTTCAAATTATGATATCATTGATACAGACCTGAAGGAGCCGATCAGAGATGTCGATGCGCTGCTATTTACCGGCACCGCAAGAAACATCACGGAGCCACAGCTTTACCATCTGGATCAATACCTGATGCAGGGCGGTAGCGTAGTCTTTTTGCAGGATAAGATCGATACCGATGGTACCCGTCTCTTTGCACTGGATACCAATGTAATAGATCTGCTGAAGCACTACGGCCTGATCCTCTCGGATGATATCGTGCTGGATTTGCAGTGTGATATCCGCCAAATGGGTTTGGGCAATATGCTACATTATCCGATGTATCCTGTGCTCAGAGGTAGCGCACATCCGATCACCCAGAATATGGATGATATCGTGCTCTATCTGGCAAGTGGAATCAGCTTTAGCGGCAAGCAGGGTATCAGCTTTGAGCCCATTTTGCAGACATCCCAGCATTCCGGATGGATGAAAGCTCCGGAGTTTGAGATCAGCCAGGAGCTCTTTTACGATCCTGGTTATGAAGATTTTACCGCCAGCCCGATCACCACAGGAGCCATTGCCAGAGGATCTTTTGACAGCTATTTTGTGGATACTGAACTCGCCGAATCTGATCCTGATTTTGCGGCAAAATCACCAGAGCTTGCCCTTGTGCTCTTTGGCGACAAAGAGCTGGTCATTGATCCTGATCAATCCAAGTATGACCAGCGTAGCAACGTAGTATTGAACGCCTTAGATTATCTCAGCGGCCGTGAGTCCATGATCCACATCCGCAGCCGGCATCTCAGCTCTTCCTTGCTCAGCATTCCTCGATTCATGCAAAGGATAGGCATTGCCTGGGGAGATCTGGAAAAGATCGAAAACAACATCAAAACCACCGTCAAGGTAATAGCCATTGCCCTACCACCCTTGATTTTGATCATCATCGGCTTGATCCTGGCGCTCAAACGCAAATTTAAGCTGAGGCAGTACCGTGAAAAAAGCTAAACTCATCCTGATCATTGTGCTGGCAGCATTGCTGCTGGTTTATATAGTATTGAAACTAAGCAACCCCAGCGAGCGTACTCGACCGGTGTTTCGCATAAACCCGCAGCGGCTTGTCCATATTGAAATCTTCAATTCGGAACAAGATGTAAAGCTGGTTAAAGAAGATGGAATCTGGAAGACTGCCAATCCCGTATTGTGGCCTGCAGATTCTCTGAAGGTGCACAATTTTCTTGAGGATGTCATCAAAGCCGGATATTCTCCCACCCCTATGAGCCAGAGCGAATCTGCCATAAAGCGCTATGAACTGGAAGATAATCAGGCTCTGCATATTCGCGTCAGCGATGGATCCAGGGAAATCCACGCTTTGTTCAGCAATCTCGGCAATCCCTGGGATTACTTTCGCTATGCTGATGAACAGGATGTGTATCAGATCCAAAGCAAAGTGGTGCAAAAGTATCAACCCGATATCGTCAACTGGCGTTCGGCAGAGCTCATTCACTATTGGGAAGATGAGCTCAGACAGATCAAGGTAGAGCACGAAAGCAATACATACACTCTGGATCGGCTGGGTACTGAGTGGTACTATCGGGATGCCAAAAATGATTTCGAAGTCGATTTTGACAATTTTTCCCTGGTCAAGATCGTGAACATCCTGCAAAACTTCCGTAGCTATATCTTCGCGTCCGGAGAAGATGAAGAATACCGCACAGCCTTTGAGAACCCGATGTGCACCGTCTGGATCACCGATACCGCAGGAGATACCCGCAAGCTGGAATTTGTTAGTTTTGACGATCATCGGCATCTGCTGCGGATAGATGAAGACAATTCGGTGCTGTTTCAGGTGGGATTTGACACCGTCTTTCGTTTTACCCGTAATCCCGAGATCTTCAAAAGGAGAACCAGTCTATGACCATCACCAGCTACCGCACTCTGACTCAGGAGCTGTATGACCAGGTGATCTCCCTCTGGCAAAAGACCGGTATCACCAATCCTGCCAGAGTCGACAGTTATGAGGCGATCGAGCATTCCTTGATCCACACCGGTACTCTGATCACGGCAGAAGAAGATGGCAAAGTCATCGGAGCTTTGTGGGTAAATCATGATTACCGCAGGCTATATCTGCATCACATGGCGGTCAGCCCAAAGCGGCAGAATGCTGGCATTGGCCGCTCCCTGCTCTCTGAAGCCATGAAGATCGCCAAAGCGACAGGATATCAAGCCAAACTGGAAGTGCACAAAGACAACGCTTCCGCCCGCCATCTTTATACCAGTATGGGCTTCAAAGATCTGGATGGCTATATCACCATGATCAAGCGGGAATTGTGAGCAAAACCGTATCCATCATCGGAGCAGGCCTTGCCGGCTGTGAAGCTGCTCTGCAACTCGCAGCCAGCGGTTTTGAAGTGAAGCTCTATGAGATGCGTCCGGATACCATGACCCCGGCTCACCACAGCGGACTGCTGGCAGAATTAGTTTGCAGCAACAGCCTCAAATCCACCCGTCTGGATACCGGAGCGGGATTGCTCAAAGCCGAAATGCAGGTTTTGGGCTGCTACCTGCTCGAGATTGCCGAGCATTGCAAGGTGCCTGCCGGACATGCTTTGGCGGTGGATCGTGAGCTTTTTGCCCGCAGCGTGTCTGAGACCATCGCAGCAAATCCTCAAATCCATGTGATCCGCAAAGAACTACATGAGATCCCGCCTGGCAAAGCAATCCTGGCCACAGGACCGCTGACCTCCGAGTCCATGATGCAGCATCTGCAGAGCATTTTGGGCGAAGACCACCTCTTCTTCTTTGATGCTATTGCCCCAATCGTGGATGCGGATAGCATAGATATGGATATTGCCTATGCCAAAGCTCGCTACGATAAAGGTGAGCCAGACTATCTGAATTGCGCCTTTGACAAAGAGCAGTATTACAGCTTCGTCGATTCCCTGTTGGAAGGTGAAAAATATGAAGTGCACGAATTTGAAAACCAATTCTTCAGTGCCGATAAGTTCAATTTCTATGAAAACTGCATGCCGATAGAAGAGCTGGCCCGCAGAGGCAAGGACACTTTGCGGCACGGCGTGATGCGCCCGATGGGTCTGGAATTGCCAGACACGGGCAAAAAGGCCTTTGCCGTATTGCAATTGCGCGCTGAAAATGCGGATCGCACTGCATACAACCTCGTGGGTGCGCAGACCATGCTTCGCTATCCGGAGCAAAAGCGCATATTCCGTCAGATCCCCGGATTAGAAAATGCCAGCTTTCTGCGCTATGGCTCCATACATCGCAATGCATACTTGAATGCACCGCAGATTCTAAATAGCAATCTCAGCCTCAAAGTCCGGCCTGAAGTTTGGGTGGCGGGACAGCTCTGTGGCGTGGAAGGCTATGTGGAGTGCATTGCAAGCGGTATCCTGATCCCCGGCATCATCACCGGCAAAATCTCCAGTCTTCCCATAGAGACTATTCTGGGGCAATTGTGGCGCAGGTTGCTGAGCAGCTTGCCCAAACACAGATTCTCACCGATGAATGCCAATTTTGGTCTTCTGCCTGCCCTGCAGGACAGTCCCCGGGACAAAAAACTAAAAAAACAGATGCTGAGTGAGCGTTCCATCACCGCTCTAAATCAGGAATTCTCTGTTCAGAAAACTTCCGAAGAAACCAACACCCAGATTTAAGGAGAGATTATGAAAGACATCATTTCAGCCTGCGGACTTGATTGTTTCAACTGCGAATGCCGGATCGCATACCTGGCGGGTGATGAAGCCAAAAAAGCCGAGATTGCCACAAGCTGGAGTAAAAGATATCAAGCCGAACTCGGTAGTGAAGATATCAAGTGTGACGGCTGTATGGAAGGCAAAGTCCATTTTAACTGGTGCGACAGATGCCCCATCCGCAGCTGTGTGGTAAAAAAAGGCTATCAAAGCTGTGCTGAATGCTCCGATTTCCCTTGTGAACACAATTCCTGGCTTTACGAGCAGGTGCCCGCCGCAAAAGCAGCGATAGAAAAACTAAGATAGGAGTAAAAGCATGAGAAACAATCTGATATTTCTGCTTATTGCCCTTTTGATCACCATTCCAGTGGTTTCCTCTGCCCGTCTGTTTGCCCGCTGGCATACCTCCATGGGCAGTTTTACCGCGGAATTGTATGACGAATTAGTACCCATCACAGCCAATAATTTCCGTGATCTGGCAAATTCTGGATTTTACAATGATCTCATCTTTCATCGAGTGATTGATGGCTTTATGATCCAGGATGGATGTCCTTATGGCACTGGCTACGGTGGCCCCGGATACACGATCCAGGATGAGTTTCATCCTGATCTCTTTCACGATCATGCCGGAGTGCTCGCCATGGCCAGGACCTCAGCTCCCAATAGCGCCGGCAGTCAATATTACATCACCGTGGCTCCTGCTACTCATCTGGATGGCTCTTATGCCATTTTCGGCGATATCATCGAGGGTCTGGACAATGTGCTTGCCATTGGCGCTGTTCCCACGGACGCCAATGACAGACCCCTTACTCCGGTAGATATCTACACCCTGCGTATGCTTGATCTGCAGATTGGGGAGTTTTTCCCAACTCTGGATCAGCTCATTGAAATCCCGCAAAACCAGACTCAGATGTTTGTGGTAGAAGCATATACAGAAGAAGCAGAGCTGAGTTTTGAGTGGTATATCGATGAAGAACTCTCCCCCGAAAGCTCGTTTTTGCTGGAAACCTCATTTGCCACCGGCGGGGATCACACCGTGCGCTGTCACATAGCATCCTCAGATAGCATTGCTTTCGATGCCATCTGGGAGATCAATACCGGTGCTTCAGTGGATGCTCTCACTACCCCTGCGGTCTCAAGTGCGAGCTTGAAGGTAAGCCCCAATCCTTTCAAAAACCAGCTGGAGATTTCTTGTGAGCTCAAAGAAAGCCAATCCATCAGCCTTGATGTCTTCAATCTCAAGGGTCAAAAAATTAGCGAGATCAGCTCTGGAGATCAGAGTGCTGGTACTATATTGCTGAACTGGGATGGCAGGGATGCTGCCGGAATCCCGGCTCCGGCAGGAGTGTACTTGCTGCGGATGCAGAGTCCCCAAGGATCTATATATCGCAAAATCAGTAAGCTGTAAAGCAGATCTGACAGTGACTGAAGGCTTGCCATCCTGCAGTCTTGCCCGGCTCAATCAGCCGAAGTAAACCCAATATCAACCCGTGATAAAGCCCTGAGCATGGGTTTATTGGGGCTTGATGCTGAGGCAAAACTAAGCCGGATGGTGCAGATTGCAGAGGAAGCCGTGGCTCTGGGAAAGCAGAGCAAATTGGTAGCATATTTATCGATGCAAAGGAGAACTATATGCAAGAGAAGTTGTTAGAGTTTATTCGGGATGAGTTTTTGGATGATCCTGATACCGAGATTGATGAACACACCAAACTTATCTCCAGTGGGATTATCGATTCTTTCTCACTGGTTTCCCTGCAAAGTTATATTGAACGGGAATTTGGCAAAAAGATACCCGCGCCGAGGATCACGGCTCAGAGTTTCGATACCGTGAAGCAGATGATGGAGATAATCCAGCAGTTTTAGATTCTGCTTCTGCTTTGTATGCCCGCATACCTGGTGTTGAATATCAGCAATGATTAGCCTTGAGTTTTTCGGCATTCTGATGCTCAGCCTGCTCTTGTATTGGCTGTTGCCGGCGCAGTGGCTCAGGAATCTGCTTTTGAGCGCTTTTAGCCTGCTGTTTATCTGGCTGTTGGATCATCAGTCCCTCACTGTGGTGCTGGCCTTGAGCATGTTTTCATACGGCTTTGGGCATCTGATTCACCGCTATCCCAGACAGGGCTGGATTCATGCTGTGGGTGTGATCGGGATCTTGAGCAGCTTGATCATTTTCAAGTATCTTGGTTTTTTGAGTGGGGTCTTTGCCACGCTCTATGTGTTTTTGGAATCACTTCCTTTCTTCAGTATTCACCACTTGCTTTTACCCTTGGGGATTAGCTATATCACCTTCAAGCAGATCAGCTATCTTACCGATATCAAATGGAAGCTGGTAGCACCGGGCGGTTTTGTCGATTTCTTGCTGTACAGCAGTCTTTTCACCATATTTCTGGCAGGTCCGATTGAGCGGTTTGAGCGGCTTTATCCGCAGATATCCCGGGGGCGAATACCATTTGCCATGGCTAATCTGGATTACGGCAGCAGGCGTATAGCGATCGGGCTTTTCAAGAAACTGGTGATAGCGGATTGGATCGGGTTTTTTATCGCTGGAGTATGGAACAATCCGGCAGAAAATCCTCCTGCCCTTGCTTTGGCGGCAGTTTTTGCCTATGCCTTTCAGATCTATTACGACTTTGCCGGATACAGCGATATCGCCATCGGTGCCTCAAGGCTATTTGGTCTGCGCATCATGGAAAATTTTGACAGACCCTATCTGGCGCAAAACATCAGTCAGTTTTGGCGGCGCTGGCATATCTCGCTCTCGGATTGGATTCGGGATTATCTCTTTTTCCCTCTATCCAGGTGGGGGAAAGGCCGGATCTGGACGCTTGGCTTTGTACCTGTGATTGCTATGGGGCTGTGCGGATGGTGGCATGGGGCAGAGCTGCGCTATCTGGTCTGGGGAATATGGCACGGCTTGGGTCTGGTAGTGTATCAAAGCTTTCAGTTGTTTAGGCGCAGACAGCACCGGCGGGTAAAAAACACACTTGATGCTCTCATGGCGCAGATCTCCTGGCCACTTACTTTTCTCTTTGTGGTCCTGGCCTGGCTGAGTTTTCGTCCCTTTGGTTTTCCGCTGGCAAAGCAGATCTTTCTCGCACCTGCTGCTTGGATCTATGTGTTGTTTATCTTTGTCATGATGATGGTTATCGCCCATATCATGCCTGTATTGCAGCGCTTGGGTAAGCCCAGGATTCGCTGGCAACCTGTGTTTACTCTCTATGTGTTGCTGATAGTCGGGGTTTTGCACTGTGCGATGAATACGGAGTTTATCTATGCGGCATTTTAGGGCAAACTTGCTGGCGATCCCCATCATCCTGCTGGCATCCTGGTTTTCAATCCAGATCAGATCAGGTATTGCCCAGCAAAAAGAGAACTTGGACATCTGCAGTGAGGATAGCTTGAAGACCCTGATTTTGGGAGATTCCCACGCTCGCACTGCGCTGAATCCGGAGTTTATCGGTTCAGCTTGTTCATCAGCGCAAAAGGCGGAAGAGCTGGAGTATTCATATTACAAGCTGAAACGGGCTCTGGAAACACATGAGGAAATCGAAAACCTGATCATCACAGTATCTTATTTCAACTTTCTGGCACCGGTGGATACAGAAAGTGAGATGATGAAGCGCTATCATCGGCTGCTGGATACTGACTTTTATGCTGCCAAAAAAAAGTATCAGGAGTATCAGGCCTCCCATGCCTATCGCAATCTGATAAATCACAAACTGCCGCAGGCGGTCCCGATTGGGCTCTTGAATGAGCTGGTCGAAGGTGTCACACAACCCCTGTTTAGGGGCGGTTATGAGCTTCGGCAGGGTAGCTTGATCGGGCAGGATAGGGCTCTAAATGCCGCCATTCAGCGGCATTACTATCAGGGAAAAAAGCTGCGTCAGGGCTCAAAACTCAGAGCAGCATACTTTGGCAAGATAGTGCAGCTATGCAAATCTCAGCAAGTCCGCTTGTATGTGGTCAATACTCCTTTGCACCCCCACTATCAAGCTCAGGTGCCGCCAGCTGTTATCTCGGGATATGAAGATATCATCACGCAGCATAGCGAGGACTTTGTGTATTCGGATTACAGTAGCTTGAAGCTCCCCGATGCCTTGTTCTTTGACTATGATCATCTCAATGCCGAAGGAGCCCGTTTGTTCTCGGGAATCATCCGGCAAGATTTATCTCAAGAAGCTACAAATTCCAGAAGGAGCCGGCTTGACTATAGCAGACATGTTGCCCATAACATATCTCAAGAGAGCGAGGAAAATGTGGATGAAACTCCATAGCCCGCGCCTGGAGCCTAACGCAATATTCCGATGCTTCGAATAGCCAGTAACGTAGTATTCCAATGCTCCGAATAGCCAGTAACGTAGTATTCCAATGCTCCGAAAGCCCGGAGGGCGACAGATCATAGCGAGGGAGTGCAGCGAAGCGGAACCCCTCGTATCAGGCCATTAACATACCATTTAGCCCTTTATGGGTGACACAATTACCCCCCCCCCATCCGCAATTTTCTGGAACCAAAACAGGGGAGATTCATTGTGTCGCCCCTCGCTATGCTCTATCGCCCATAAAGGGCTAAGCGGGCTTGAGTCCTATCGGGACGTCATTTTGAATTGCGTGGATCAATATGCCGTGCTTACGGCACTCACCTCATTGTGTGACAACTGTATGCTATCTAAATATCGTGCCGATGGCACTCAAAGACAATGTATAACGCATAACAATTATACTCAAAGATCACTTATACACATAACGCTTAAAGCAATCTGATATCTCGGCCCGCTTTTTCCCATAGAAAAAAAGGTAAGCAGCTTAAGATGGTTGCGCTGTTTGAACAGTCTCCTGGAGAGGAAAGATCAAACATTGCATAAAATCATTGACAAAAAACGCAAGTTCTCATCTGTAATACCAGATTAACATAAAAAGGATGAAGAATGGCGCGGCTTTTCAGCAAGGATTATCACGATCGCTCAAATAGCTGGTATTTCAACCATGCAGTGATTCCACTTTCCGAAGGGGATCTGTGGTATTGGCACACTATCGATGAAGCCGGCAATTTCCTCATGCGTTTTTTCCCCACCAAAGATAAACGGGAATACTTTAGCGCTTGGGTGGAAGTTCTTTACGATCCGCATCATAGGCGTATCATCCGCTATCAATGTGCCGAATGCGGGCAAGATGATTCTTGCCGCCATTTTCTCTCTCTGCTGCGCTATTGCTACCACTATCTTTCGGATGATATTCTGGCTGAAGAGCCAATCCAGACCGTTGATGGCGATTCCTTGCGGGGTAAGGTGCAGTGGCTTCAGCTTTCGCATCAAGCGCATCTGGAGATCGAGGGTATCTACAATCCGGATACCGATAAGATCCGGGTCTATCACCGCGCTTATGAGGGGCTACAGATGCCTCAGCTGCTGAAATTGCTGGAAGGGAAATCTGAAGCAGATCCGGAGCTCAGGCGCAACTACACTGTCTTTGATGATTACGAGCTGGATCTCTTTGGGTGGCTCAACGAGCATCGTGCTGCCTATAGTGCGAAAGGCAGCTTTTGGTCGATCTACAAAAGTCTGTTCCCGCAGCTATTGGGACGCCTGGAAGCACTTGCCGGCAAGGTGGTGATCAGGGAGACTGCGGAAGAGCTCAGCTTTGCCTCTGCGGCTTATCCCCTGGCGCTCAGAATCGAAGCGGCAGGCAAACAATCTTACTCCCTCTCTGCCGTGCTGGTGGATGAGCTCTCGATCTGGTATGCCGGATATCCGAGCTGGCTGTTTTTTCGCAACAAGGTACACAAAGTCTGGCTGCCCTTTCGCAACACAGTGATCGATGCTATCTTTTCTGGCCAGATGGTGATGAACAAAAAGGATCTGATCTACTATCGCAGCATCGTGCACAATGAATTGGCCCGGCAGGATATCTACCTGGATTTTGATGCATCCATAGAACTGCCGGAGATTATCGATTCGGTGCCGGAATGCCGTCTGTACATCCGCCCTTTGGGTGACGAGATCATGATCGAAGGCTCGCTCATCTATGCCGGGCAATACGAGATTCCGCTTTCGGTGCTGAGGTTCATGAAGCCCCTGGTCTATACCTCATACAAAGGTGCTGATCCTGAGGACAAGCTGTGGTTTTATCTGCCTCACAATATGGTTGATAAGGTGCGCAATCTGATCTCAGAGCTGCCCGAACCCCAGATCGACCAATTGGAGCAAAATGCCCGCCTGGTCTATGAAGATGCAGATTTTGAGCAATTGCAGAAGGCAATCTTTCAGCTCAGTGACAAAGACTGGGAGATCATCATCGACGACGACTTGAGTACCAGCTTCATCACCAAGATCAAGCTGGATGTAGATCTCACCGCTCAGCGGAGCGAAGATATCGACTGGTTTAGCTATGAGGTCAGCTATCGTCATGCCGAGCTTGCCTTTACTCACGAAGAGCTGCGGCGTCATTTCCGCTCTTCAGAGGAGTTTTTGCACACTGTGGATGGCCGGCTGTATTTCATCAGCAATCCTGAAGTGTTTCATGAGGTGGAAGCGCTAATCTCTCGCAGTAAAAAGGATACCGACAATGTGTATCGGGCGCGGATGTTGAATCTGCCATATTATCAGAGGCTGCGTGAGGAAAATCCGACATTCCGGGTGATGGGTGATGAATATCTGGAGCAGATGTTTCGGGATTTGCACCAGCGCCACCTGGACAAAACTCTGGATCTTCCTTATTATCTGCAAACCATCCTGCGTGGCTACCAGAAATCCGGCGTTGCCTGGATGAAGATGCTGAGACATTACCATCTCAATGGGATTTTGGCAGATGAGATGGGTCTGGGCAAGACCATTCAAGCTTTGACCATGATTCTCAGTGCTCCTGAAGATACCATCAGCATGGTGATCTGCCCCAAGACTCTTACTTACAACTGGGCTGCCGAGATCGAGAAGTTTCACACCAATATCCCTTATGCCATCGTAGAAGGCAGCAAGACCAACCGTACTGAACTCCTGCAGAGCCCCAATATCAGGCTTTTTTTGATCGGCTACTCCATGGTACTCAGCGACTTCAACCTGCTCAGAACCATGCACTTTGAGTGGATCGTACTGGATGAAGCTCAAAACATCAAGAATGTATCTGCCCAGCGAACCTCTGCGATCAAGAAGCTCAATTCAAATCACCGGGTGGCATTGTCCGGCACCCCGATCGAGAACAACCTCACCGAACTCTGGAGCATCATGGATTTTCTGATGCCGGGTTATCTGGGTAGTTTGAAGAAATTCAAGGAGCTGTATATCAGCCCGGAAGACGATCGCAGTGCCAAGCTCTCACTCCACCGAGCCGTCTCGCCATTTCTGATGCGCAGGATCAAGAAAGAAGTGCTGCTGGAATTACCCGACAAACAGGAGCAAATATCCTGGTGCAAGATGAGCCCTTTTCAGGAAAAGCTGTATCTGCAGATCTTGGATACAGTGCAAAAGAAGCTCATGCCTGAAAGTCCTGAATCGCTTAGCTATGTGCATATCCTGGCTGCTCTTACCAAGCTGCGTCAGGTCTGCAACCACCCCCATCTGGCCAATGCCGATGTGCTGCCCAATCCCGAGCTTTCCGCCAAATTGGAACTCCTGGTAGAGCTGGTGCGGGATTCTATTGCTGCCGGTCATAAGGTACTGGTATTCTCTCAGTTTGTGCAGATGCTGAGCATCATGCGCAGGGTTTTTGATGCTTTGGGCATAAGCTACAGCTATCTGGATGGCAAGACCAAAGACCGGATCACTCCAGTTCAGGATTTTGAAACCAACGAAGATATCCGTCTGTTTTTGATCAGCCTGAAGACCGGAGGCACCGGCCTCAATCTTACTGCTGCTGATACCGTGATCCTGTATGATCCGTGGTGGAATCCCATGGTGGAAAATCAAGCCATAGACCGTGCGCATCGCATCGGTCAAACCAAAAAGGTGCAAGTATTCAGGCTAATCACAAAATCCACGGTGGAAGAAAAGATCCTCGCTTTGCAACAGAACAAGATTGAGCTGTTCAACGAAGTGATCGAAGGCGGGACCGGGGTATTGAAATCCATGAGTGTGGATGATCTGAAAGGGCTTTTCAGCTATTAACCAACAAGCTAAGCCGCAAGCAAGCTATGGGCACAAAAAATGCAGACGGAGCATAGCACCCATCTGCAAGAATTTACTACAGAAATTACCGGCAACAGCAGAGATAATCTGATCTTATGCTCTCGGCTGAAACTTATGTGACTCAAGGATTGGGGAATATTCTATGCCAGTCCGGCTCGATTTCATCGTCTATGCCGAAGCCATGATAGGCGTTTTCATCTCCATCAAACCACACTTTGCGACCTTCTCCAACGGGGCTTTCTTTGGTCGCCACAGCCATGATGATCTTGAAGGGGGCTACATTGACATAGGTGCTCATTTCCACGTCTTTTAGCTCTGTCATCATCTGCTGAGTGTAGATCACAGAAGGTTTCCAGGCAATGGCAAAATTCCAGTTTTTCAGAATCTTGTCGCTGATATCGATCTCCACCAAAGCCGCTTCCACATTAAAGCCACTGGCACTTTGATTTGTTTTCACATAGTTCTCGGTGTAGGATTTCAAAGATTCAAGGGCTTCCAGGGCTGCTGCAGCACGTCTGTCGTGCTGATATGTATTCCATCTGGGGATTATCAGAATTGCAGCAATGATGATAACTATCAATCCCGCCAGGACGTAATATTTGGTTTTCGATTTTTTGATGTCTGACATGAGTTCTCCTGCTTACATTATTTTAATAACAGTATAATCAAAAACAGGTATCCAAACCACAACTTCTTCATTTGCAACAAGACCGGCAGGAATGTTTTAGATTGATATCAGACCCGTAGCTTTGGATATCCTGCCAGGCTTGACTGCCCTTGCTTCAGAGCGATGAAGTTTTCAGAAGGCCAGAGCTCTGCCCGCAGTTTGTTTTTTCCATTCCAGCCTCGTAGCAATGCGCCATCCCCAATCTTCAGCACTTTCTCATTGACATAAATCGCTGAGTAAAAATTATGGAAGGGCTAAGATAAATACATGTAAATAAAATAGATGAGAATCCAATGGAGGAATTATGAAAAGTGGCGGATGCCGCTACGGCACCCATCGTGTAATCGAGCCCAAAGGTGTATTACCACAACCCGCAAGAGTTTTGAACAATGACATGTCCGAGATTTGGGACAATGAACTTTTGATTGATGTAATCCGCCTCAATGTGGACAGTGCTTCGTTTCATCAGATCAAGACCAAGCTGATCAGCCAGGGACACAAAGATATTGAGAAGGCCTTTGCCGAACACGCCATTGATCTTACCAGCCGTACTGGGAAGCATAAGAATGAGGATACCGGCAGTGGCGGTATGCTGATCGGCAGAGTGGCTGCGATTGGCTCCAATTTTGAGATGAAAGACCAGATCCAGGTAGGTGATAAGATCGCCAGCCTGGTATCGCTGTCGCTTACTCCGCTCAAGATTAGCAAGATCAAACGTGTGCTATTGGATCAGGATCAGGTGGAGATCGAGGGACAGGCAATTCTGTTTTCCAGTGGGATTTATGCGAAATTGCCGGATGATATGGATGAAAATCTCGCTCTTTCCGTGCTCGATGTAGCCGGCGCTCCTGCCCAGGCAGAAAGACTGGTGCGTCCCGGAGATAGTGTCGTGATCATCGGAGCCAATGGTAAAAGCGGAATTCTCTGCAATGCTGTGGCCAAAGAGCGCGCTGGAGTATCCGGCAAAGTGATCGGAGTGGTGCGCAATCCGGATTACATCCCCACCTGCAAGGATACTGGTTGTCACGAAGTAATCATCGCCGATGCCACCGATGCGATCACCATCCAAAAAGAAGTTTCCCGCCTCACTGATGGCAAAATGGCAGATGTAGTCATCAATGTGGTCAATATCGAAGATACCGAGCTTCCCAGCATCATGGCTGCCCGTGACCGGGGTTTGGTATATTTCTTTTCCATGGCAACATCCTTCACCAAAGCCGCTTTGGGCGCAGAGGGGATCGGAGCTGATGTGGATATGATTCTGGGCAATGGATACGCTCACAATCATGCCATTATCTCCCTTGATCTGCTGCGTCGCAATCCCGTGTTGATGAAGCTCTTTAGCGAGAGATATACAGACTAAAGGAGTTCGTATGAGCATTATCGACATTCGTTCAATCGCCACTGAAGAACAGTGGATGGATTGGCACTGGCAGCTCAAAAACCGCATCACCGATGTGGAAGAGCTGCGCAAGTATATCAATCTATTGCCAGACGAGGAAGCCGTTTTTGTGAAAAAAGGCTTTTCATTTCGGATGGCAATTACCCCCTATTATCTTTCACTGATCGATCAAACCAATCCTAACGATCCGGTTCGCCTGCAAGCGATTCCCCGCATCCAGGAAAGTGTGGTCAATAGCTCGGATATGGCAGATCCCCTCAATGAGGACACAGACGCACCGGTTCCGGGGATGACACATCGCTATCCGGATCGGGTGTTATTGCTGCTTACCGACCAGTGCTCCATGTATTGCCGGCACTGTACCAGACGCAGAAAGGCAGGGGAACACGATGCGCCCATGCCTCGCGAACATGTGGATATGGCGATTGAGTATATTCGAGAGCACCATGAGATTCGTGATGTAATCCTCTCCGGAGGAGATCCTTTGACAATGGGTGACGAGCGTCTGGATGAGATTTTGCACAAGCTGAACCAGATCGAGCATGTGGAAATCGTGAGATTGGGCACTCGCACTCCGGTGGTTTTGCCCATGCGCTTTACCGCGAGTTTGCTGGCTGTTTTGAAAAAGTATCCCTTCACTTGGCTCAACACGCATTTCAATCATCCCCAAGAAATCAGCGAATTGGCGATCAAGACCTTGGCCTCGATCGCCGAAACGGGACTTCCCATGGGAAACCAATCCGTGCTGCTCAGAGGCATCAACGACCATGTGGATGTGATGAAAGCTCTGGTACACAAGCTGGTGCGCAATCGCGTGAGACCTTATTACATCTACCAATGCGACCTCTCTGAAGGTATCGCACATTTCCGCACTCCGATCTCGCGAGGCATCGAAATCATCGAATCCTTGCGGGGACATACGAGCGGACTCTGTGTGCCGACCTTTGTGGTGGATGCTCCCGGTGGTGGCGGCAAGATCCCGGTGATGCCTACTTACATCATCTCCCAGATGCCGGGACGCGTGATATTGCGTAATTATGAAGGATTCATCGCCAGCTATACCGAGCCTGGCTTTGAGCCTCTGGACGACAATAAGTACCGCGATCTCTGTCCTTTGGAGCGGGAAAGCAGTGATGGTGTGATGAGCTTGCTCAAGGGCAAAGCCGTCTCTATCGGCCCGGCTGAGACCAAGCGTAATCTGCGCCGGAAACACTAAACTCACAATAGAACTATGAAAAACCTGATTTCTGCCAAGGCTACCCGAAACATAGCCTTGGTAGGAATCAGTAAAAACTCCGGTAAGACCACGCTGTTAAACGCCATCCTGGCAGATTTTCCCAAGCTCAAATGGGCTGTGATGAGTACCGGTATCGATGGCGAAGAAAAAGACCGGCTCTACAAAACTCCCAAACCACAAGTCCTTTTACCTAAAGGGATTATGTATTGCTGTGATGCGCAAACTTTGGATCAGCAAGGCAGCAAGATAGAGCTGCTCTCTGCTGTATCATATCAAGGGCGGAAGCTTTTTCTGGCCAAGACCCTGGCTGCCATCCAAACCCAGATTACGGGTCCGGCTTCTGTACTCCAGCAAAATAAGATGATTGCTCATTTTAGAGCCTTGGGAGCGAAGAAAGTTCTGATAGATGGAGCTTTGGATCGAAAATCCATTGCTTTGGAAGAAAGCATTGATGCTCTGATCCTTTGCATTGGGGCAAGCTTTGGCAGCATTTCCGAGATTCAGCGTGAGCTCAAGCGTCTGCTGCTGCTGCGGGATCTACCCTCTGCGGATCTCAGCAACTATCAAATGAGGAGATTAAAGCGCGCAGATCAAATCCTCGTGTACTCGCAAAAGCGCTGGCGGCAAAGCGGGATCAAGAGCCTGATCAAGCACGAGAATCAACTGCTGGGCTTGCTCAATCATAAAACCAAAGCGCTTTACATCCCCACGGCTTTTACCGATATCCTCTATGATAGATTGGCAGGGGCGTTTTTGCAACGTGATTTAGCGCTCATTTTTCGACATCCGGAGTGTCTGAAGCTAAGCTGGGATAAGCTCGAGCGTTTTGTGGATCAAAATCGGGTAAGTGCTCTGATTCCTTTCAAGATCAAGGCCTTTGCCCTGAATTCCACCGCCATCGGCAAGGCTCCCATCGCTGCGGATGAATTTCGGGAGCAAATCCGTGCGGGATTTCCCAATGAGACCTTTTTCGACCTCATGGAGATATAGATGAAGGATCGTGATGCCCTGACCTCACTCACGGTAAATCTGGGGCTAATCAGCAATGTGGTTTTAGCAGCCCTCAAGACCAGTATCGGCATTCTCGGTTACAGTCCCGCTCTTTTGGCGGATGGCATCAATTCTACTTCGGATGTGGTCTATTACATCGCAGTAAAGATCTTTATGACGCAGGCTAAAAAGCCGGCAGACAAAGAGCATCCCTATGGACACCGGCAGCTGGAATCGATCTCTGCCATTGTGGTGGGTGCTTTTATCCTGACCACAGGGATTGCCATTTTTTTGGAAAGCATCAATAAGGTCTATGAACTGATTACACTCAGCGAAATCGGCAGATCTGCATCGGTCTGGGCTTTGTTCATAGCGGTTGGCACTCTTGTGCTCAAGCTGGGGCTATATTTTTATACCAAAAAGACTGCAAACAAGACCCACAACCCCACTATCAGAGCTTTGGCCAATGATCATTTCAATGACATTATGGCTGCTGGTGCTGTGATCATAGGTGTGATCATGGGGCGCATGGGTTTTTTCTGGATGGATCCGGCTGCTGGGGCGATCGTGGCGATCTACATCATCAAGACCGGAGTGGAGATCATCATGGATTCTTCCTCCGAGCTGATGGACAGGATTCCGGATCATGATTTTGGACGTGAGCTGCGGGATATCACGTTGATGGTGGATGGTGTGAAGGGCATCGAAGAAGTTGGGATCCACCGCTTTGGACCATATTTTACCATCAGTATGACCATCAGTGTGGCAGGGGATATTTCCATCGATGAAGGCCACGATATCTCACATAAGGTGGAGCAAAGCCTGCTAAAGCACTTTGACAATGGACTGCGTAATGTGCACATCCACTACCATCCTCATGATACCAACAAGGCAAGTAAACAAGGAGTTTCTACGATATGAATATGGGCAAACACATACTTTTGACCGCTATCCTGATCTTACTATTGGTTTTTAGCCTCTTTTCACTCTTTCATTCCCCGCATGGATCCACCGATGCCCAAGATGCTGCGCTGGCTCCGCTTACAGAGCCCTGGATCACTCAGATCATCCCTCCTGGAGGCTCGATCTTCTCCGTCCTGGCCAATCTCGAGCTACCCGGAACTGAGATCGGCATGGTTTCCTGGCGCTTCGGTGATTTTATCGATGTCACCACTATCCAGCCGGGGGATACCCTGCGCGTGATCCTCAATGATACCCAGGATAAGATCGCAAAGATGATGTTCGTGCAAGAACCCACCGTCAGACATCACTTTGAAGCCCAGGGGGATTCGCTGGTCTATGAGATGGAAGCCTTGCCCGTTCACAAGCGGGAACGCTTTATCACCGGCACTCTTGAGACCACTTTGGATGCAGCCTTGTTGTCACTGGGGTTGAGTCCGGCAGATAAGCAAAACGTGAACAACGGTCTGGAAGGTGAGATCGACTTTCAGCGCGATGCCAGAGTGGGGGATTCCTTTCAGGTTTTTGTGGAAGAACGGATCTTTGAAGGCAAACCCTTACCCCGCGCCAAGATCCTCTATGTGAGCTATGATGGCACACGAACCGGTTTTCACGAGCTCTTTCGCTATGAGCAGGGTGATGCCAATTCGGTCTTGAACGGTCTTTACAACAAAGAAGGTAAAAGTAACAACGCCAGCGGAGTGGGCTATCCTCTGGCCAGCATCCACGTGAGTTCTTCCTATGGCCGCAGATTGGATCCCTTTACCGGACGCTGGGCAAATCATCAGGGCGTGGATTATCGTGCTGCCCGCGGCACTCCGGTCTATGCCGTGGCCCATGGCACTGTCACTTCGGCGCGCTACAATGGTGGCTATGGCAACGAAGTCCGCATCAAACATCCCAGTGGTATGATCACGCTATATGCCCATCTCTTGCGCTATAGTGTGCGAGTGGGACAGACGGTGAAACGAGGTCAGATCATCGGCAGAGTAGGCTCCACCGGCAGATCGACAGGTGCTCATCTCCACTTTGGATTGATGTCAAACGGACGCTATATCAATCCCAGTCGCCTCCGAATGGTGGGTGCTGAAAAGCTGAACAAAGAACAGATGGCAGAGTTTGAGCTGCAGAAGGAAGCGATCCGGGCCCGCATGCAACAAAATGCGGGCACCACTTTTGCCCGGGCAGGATCCTGATATCCCCTGCCCCCAGCCTACTCTTCGCTCAGATCTTTATCGTTCATCCGAAATAGATCGGCAAAATAGGAATCGTAATACAAAGCTGTGAGGCTGCCGTCCTGAGCATACATCACATGCAGGGTGCGGGTATTGGTCAAAAACCAGATCAATTGCTGGGTCTCTTCTTCAAAATGATTGGTCTTGCCGTGCATATCTGAGATGCGATCGATCACCAGATGGTCGTTATCCTCTCCATTATCGGCGTTATACTTGATAAACCAGCCGGCAATGCGTTGGGAATTGGGCTCCAAAAACACCATGATGGCATAGACAAATTCATTGATATCGCTATAGTATTTCACGGCATGATCTTCACTGGCTTCGGGGAAGAATCCCGCTTGCGCCAGGATCGAATCCGCCTGATCCAGGCTCATGCCATAGGAGAGGTTAAACAGCCCGGTCTGAGCAAAAAGCCCGGCAGCACAGGCGAGTGTGATCATTATCATTAGTATCTTTTTCAAGTCTTCCACCTTATGTTTTATGATATACCAATATCTATTCAGGGCAGATCTCGTCAAGCCCAAAGCGGGCGTATTCGGCTGCTTCTTGTGTCCATCTCACGATAGCAGAGCTTGTTCTGAGGATTGTCTTCTGGCTCATAATCACTTCATCAAGCTGATCCGCCGGCTCATACTGTGTCCGTTTAAATCCAGCTTCAGGATGTAGATTCCGCTGGCCAAATTCCCTGCATCAAAGCTGATCTGATGTCTGCCTGCCGGATAGTATTCACGGCTGAGTTCACGCAGTTTCTGCCCTTTTAGATTGAACAGCCGAAGGCTGATGTTCCCTTCTGAGGGCAGCTCAAAACTCACCGTAGTAGAGGGATTGAAGGGATTGGGATAGCTGCTGAGACCAAGGCTTTGGGGCACAGCGACCAGATCTTCATTGCTCACTGTGGCCAATTCTGGAATAATCTCTTGCAACACACTCCGCACTCCATCTGCTTCCATAAAATACAGCGGGAAGCCAAAGAAGATAAGGTTGTCTGCCCAAAAGGCCAGGCTGCGCTCTTCTGCTGCACTTCCGGGGAGCACAGTGCCGGTATACAGACTCTCAAAATCTCCCTCAAAGCTACTAAGGTAAGGCAACATGCCATTCCAGACCGGAGCCAGCTTAGTCTCATCTACCACGAGCTCAGCATAGCTGTCACTCTGCGCGCTGATCAAGGTGGGTGAATTGTCATAGAAAGAGCTCAGGTCTGGGGCCAGGCGGGTAAAGAAAACATCACTCAGAGCACTCACGGTCTTCCAGCCGGAGATCAAAAGCTGACCTCCGCCGATCATATAGCCACTGAGCAGGTCCTGAGCAGCGTGAATCTCATTCATCGA
Organism: uncultured Candidatus Cloacimonadota bacterium; assembly: GCA_964501025.1. Classification (GTDB taxonomy): domain Bacteria; phylum Cloacimonadota; class Cloacimonadia; order Cloacimonadales; family Cloacimonadaceae; genus UBA5456. The sequence goes on from CAZCRD010000023.1 coordinate 35,751, forward strand.
AAAATCGTCATCATGCCACAGCACTACTTTGTAAGAGCCCAAAGTCTGCAGATCCGGCATGCCCTGGCTGGCCACATCCCATTCATCATATTCCAGAGGGCTGAGGGCATCGGCATAAAAGTCATCCACCATGGCGTCATCCGGAGAGATGCTCACGCCGCTGCCATCCCGGGTTTCATCCACCACCAGCAGAGTATGCTCAAAGCTGAAAGCCACAGGGGTGGCGCTATGAGCATCTGAGGGCATGCTATAAAAACCATCTTCATCCATGGCCTTGAGGCAATATTCATAGCTCTGAGTATTGCTCACACTCTCATCGATGTATTCTGTGCCCGAGAGTGGAGAGCTATTTAGCACCTGCCAGGCGGATTCGGGATCACTGCGGCGCAGCACTTGATATCCCACTGCAGCGGGAAATTCTTCCCAGTTCAGGATCACAGAACCGGAGCTGGGCAGGCAAGCGTGGAGCTGGGGACGGGCTTCACTCAGCCCGCGCAGCAAAGTCCAATGGTTCAGATTTGCGCTATGTTCTGTGGGCATTGCTATATCCGCAAAGAGATTGTCATAGCCGGTGGGAGTAGCCCGGACCAAAAGTGAATCGCTAACGCTGTCTTGAACGATCAGAAATGGCAGCTCCAGGTCAAATTCCGTAGCGGTGGGAGAGAGGCTCTGCGCGCTGATCTTGAGCTGATTATCGCCAGGATGGTGCCAGAGGGAATAGTCCACCGTGGGGATGCCGCTGCCATAGATCCACTGCGCAAAGAATTGCTGCAGGTCCTCTCCACTGAGATCCTCTGCCACAGCCTGAAATTCTGCCGTGATCGCATTGCCATATTTGTAGGTTTCAAAATACTCTTGCATAAGCTCAAAAAAGAGATCGTTACCAAGCTTGAGGCGCAGCATATGCAAGACACTGGCGGCCTTTTCATAGGAGGGCGGATAGAAGTAGTAATTGAATGCCGGATCATAGATTGTGGCCGGATTACTGGCATTTTCCCAGCTCAGGTAGTATTGATGATAGCTGGAAGCTACATAGTCGCAGGCTGCCTGCCAGCCCTGGGTCTTATCCATCCACAGGTGTTCACTATAAGTCGCAAAACCTTCCGAAAGCCAGACATCGGCAAAATCCAAAAAACTCACGGCATTGCCATACCACTGATGCGCCAGCTCATGCGCGATCACCAGGGAGTAAGTGCCGTTGCCGGTGATGATGTAGTTTCCCAAAGTGGTCATAGTCTGGTGCTCCATTGCGGCAAAGGTGCTGATCGCCACTGTGGCATTACCATATTTTTCAAAGGGATAAGGGCCAAAGATCTCCGAAAAATAGTCGATCATATCCGGCAAGTCGTCAAAATCCGCAAGCGCATTATTATATTGACTTTGCGTCACAAAGTTCAAAATGGGCAGATCTCCTTGCAGGGCAGTCTGCGGGATTTCCACATAATTTGAGGCTGTGATGCAGACCAGATACGTGGTCATGGGATGATATCCTCTCCAGATCGTGGTTGCGGTGCCATCGCCATGGTCGGTAATGCTTTCTCTGAGCCCATTGGCAGCCACTTTCCAATCCGAGCGCATGGTAATGATCAGATCCACAATCGCCTTATCCCAGGGGTGATCGTAACATGGCCACCAATAGCGCCCGGCATCGGGATCGGAAATGGTAAAGATGCTGCCCGGCCTGAAATACATGCCCACATTGTACACATCTCCCGAAAGCTGTGGACTACCGCTGTAAAAGACCTGAGTGGTGAAGGTCTCAGCCGCGGCTGCCCCTACTGTGATCTCGAGCAAGCCGCTCTGGTGGGTGTAGGTAGCAGACTCACCATTTACCAATACTTGCGAGACCGTCAGCCCCACCAGATTGTAGCTGATGGTGGGCAAAGTCTCTGTGGCCAATACTTCAGCCAGCACATTGCCGGAGATGAAATCGGGATCCTGAGAAATGCTCAGAGTAATGGTGTATTTTTGGATATCAAATCCCGTGGCACTATCGGCTTTGGCTGCACTGCGTGCCGGTGCCGGCTGCAGATGCCGGTGTTTGCGAAAATCACCCAGATCTGTACTGGGATTTGCCTGCAACAAAGCCCAGGCTCCCAAACACAAGATGATTGTATATAGGGCTTTCATTTTCACTCCAGATTAGCTTATTGTATCTGTATTTAGATGCACAATCTGTTCCAACCGTGTACCCGGAATCCAGAGCTTGGGAAAATCTGCCCGAGACTGCGGGAAACCCCAAAAAGCCCTTGACAGCTTTTTAGCTCTGCGCATAATAGCAATAGTGTATAGGAAAGCACTGCGCTTCAGAACCTAAGTATCTGAAGGCCTTGCAGATATTAGTTTATTTGTTTCGACGGTACGTGCAGTTCACCCTGCAAAGCCGACGCTAAATATGCTTTGTATATTGTAACGCAGGAGAAAAAATGAATTTTTGTTTACAAAACTGCAACAGGGGGCAAACCCTTGTTCCACAGTCACTGAGGCTTGCCTCAAGCCTTACTGTGGCTATGCTGAGCAAAAATCCGTCCATTTTTTTCCACAAGCCCCAAGCTTATCAATTTCCACTCAGCCTCTATCCCTCTCTGGATCAGGCCTCATTTTTTCCCCAATTTCGCAAATCACACATCCCCCACGGCGGAGGAATGTTCCCCCTATCACCCTTCAAGATTCAAACCGGCTGCATGTTTGCGCTGTCAGCCATGTCTTCACACACATCTTAATAATGGAGAATAAATTATGAAGAAAATTGTATTTCTAATGCTAATGCTATTTGCATTACTCAGCTTAGCTTTTGCCGAGAGTATGATATTCACAGACTCAGTT
>CAZCRD010000024.1:0-27102 GCA_964501025.1 uncultured Candidatus Cloacimonadota bacterium
GTCGATTGGCCGTCATAGGTGCAAAGCTGGAAAAAAGGAGCATCAGCAAAAACTTGAGAGCTGGATTGTGTGTTTATCACTGAGCGCTCTCGCTTGGCGTACCCCTCCCAATTCTCATCAAGAGAAAACTCTACTTTGGACATTGAGATCTCCAAAGCCGGAGTATTTTCCCTGACGGCATTACAAACCTTTGCTGCAAATACATTCAACTCATCTTCACTGTGAAACACAGCTTCAAAGTGTCCTCCCGATGATGATAAAACATTCTTTTTGAGAAGACTGCTCATCTCTTCGGGTAGATCATCTGACAGGTCTTTGAATAGTGATTCAGACTCAGGCATGAGATCTATGAGCTTTGTACTGAATAGCTCGCCAATGGCAGAATTTGCCCCCAGCATGTATTTCAGTTTGGGAACACGAAAGATGTAATCCTGCACCTTGCGCACATCAAAACGTAAATGGAAGCAGCCGTTACCCATTTATCCTCCTATCTTAAGGTGAATAGCTTAGCTTTGTTCTTGAGATCAAATGAATTGCAAAAGCTAATTCCTTGTATCTCATATCTATAAGGAACTTATCCATTCCTTCTTACTCACATTCTGTCAAAGGACAAAAAACCTTGTGCAATGATTTTTACCTTTGCACTATCAGTCAAGATATTTCTTAAAAGATAGATCGTATATCGCAAAACTATTCAAAAACACACCCACTTTATGGCTGCTATTTGGTAAATGCAGAATGAGCTGTTCCTGTGCAACAAGGGGTTAGCAAAGATGTCCAGTGAGTATCCAGCCCTAAGATAATGTAAGGGTTCGATTCCCTTTTGGATCTTTGAAGTGTATAGAGTGTTTTTTGTGATTGAGGATTGAGCTATACCCTATCATAATAGACGCGATTGCCCGTCCTCGGGAAAAGGCATGATGGAAACAGAATCTTTGGGTGAAGGCTGTGTGCTTCCGCAAAGAAAACTTGCCTGGGAGTTATCTCAGGGATAGTCAGGCACCAGATGGGGGTTTGCGCTGTTATCAGAGCTTTCTGCTGACGGGTGAAAGCGACTGTGCCGCTTGGTAAACGGGGACGTTTACCATCCTGGGGGCGGTTTGCTTTGCATGGGAGTAGCTTCTTGCCGGACTGACGGAGGGGGGTGGGGCTGGATTCCTGCTTTCGCAGGAATGACGGGGCTTTTTTGTTTGACTGAGAACGGAATGACGTTTGTGGTGGAGTCTTTCCGAAGATCTGAATGCCCTGTAGCGGATTCTTTCCGAGAGCCACAAACCTGTCATTCCGGACATCGATCCGGAATCCAGTCTGAAAGGGGATGACAGCATATTGCCCGAGGTGAGTAATGGATGATTTTTTAAACTGGATTCCGGATATTCTCCACAAGCCTCCGCTCCACTTCGGCTTGTTCCGAATTCCGGAATGACTAATGTGGGCTGGGGGTTGGGTGGCGGAGTCTTTCCGAAGATCTGAATGCCCAGGCTCATACGTAGCATCGGAATGCTACGCTACGTGGCGGAGTCTTTCCGAAGCTCCGTATCCTTGGCATTGTTTTTAAACTGGATTCCGGATATTCTACCCTGGTCTTCGCTCCACTCAGCCCAGTTCCGAATTCCGGAATGACTAATACCCCCATCTGCAGGCCTGCCTTTCCAGCTATAGGTACCGGTCTTACTCATGCCACCAGTACATCAATTTGAGTTTTGCTGAATGAAATTGATTTACCCAATAGCTTTGAAAGAGAGCTTTTTACGTGTTCCAAAAACAAAAGTGGAGCATCAAGCTCCACTTTGTTTCATCATTCAGTAATAGTTTCTTAGAGCAATCCATCACGTTTGAGCAGGGCATCTGGATCCAGGGGACGTCCCCGGAAGGCCTCAAAAAGCTCTTGCGGATGGAAGGCATTGCCGCGGGACAGGATGTATTTGCGGAATCTCTGGGCAGTCTGTTGATCGAAGATGCCGTTTTCATCAAACATGCTCCAGGCATCTGCTTCCAGGGCCTCAGCCCATTTGTAAGAATAGTAACCTGCAGCATAACCACCGGCAAAGATATGGGCAAATGCGCAAGATAGATTGGTATCTTTGACCGCAGGCAACAGCCTGAAGCGTTCGGTAGCATTTTGTTCAAAGGCATCCACATCCTGGATCTTTTGGGGATCGCTCACATGCCAGTCAAAATCCAGATTAGCGTAGCGCAGTTGATTGATATTAGCGGTGGCGGCATTGAAATTTTTGGCCGCAATCACTTTATCCAACAGTTCTTTGGGCAGAGGTTCACCGGTTTTGTAGTGCCGGGCAAAGAGATTCAGCGCTTCTTCTTCCAGCAGCCAGTTTTCCATGATCTGGGAGGGCAATTCCACAAAATCCCAGAGCACCGATGTGCCCGACAAAGCATGGTAATAGCCATCTGCCAAAAGGGAATGCAGAGCATGACCAAATTCGTGGAAGATGGTCCGGGCTTCATCCATGCGCAATAGCGAGGGGGATTTGTCTGTAGAAGGGGTAAGGCTGCCCACGATCATGACTTGGGGACGCCACATGCCATCGGCATACATGCCCTGTCCATGCAGCGAGCTTTTCCAGGCTCCGCCACGTTTGGTTTCCCGGGGGAAGAGATCGATATACAGCAAGCCGAGATATCTGCCATCGCCATCATGTGCTTCCCAGGTGGTCACATCTTCGTGATAGACAGGCACATCATGCACTTGTTTCATGGTGATACCATAGATTTTGTTGACGACCTTGAACAAGCCATCAATCACATCTTCCACCTTGAACCAGGGTCTAAGCTCTTCGGGATCGAAGGCAAAGAGCTTTTCTTTGAGCTTGTTGCTATAATATCCTACATCCCAGCTTTGTAGCTCTTCGATGCCATCGAGTTCACGTGCCAGCCTGGCCACAGCATCCAGCTCTTTTTGTGCCACAGGATAGGCTATTTCATAGATCCGATCCAGAAACTCACGGGCATTTTGCACCGAGCCTGCCATGCGATCTTCCAACACATAATCTGCATGAGTATCATAGCCCAAGAGCAGAGCCCGCTCTTTCCTGAGCACCAGGGTGCGTTTGATCAGTTCCTGATTATCATATTCATCCTTAAAAGCGCGGGAGGAATAGGCCATTGATACCTTGCGGCGGATCTCCCGATTCTTGCAATAGGTGAGTAAAGGCATCACGCTGGAGGGTTGTAGACTAAACATCCAGCCGCTTTCCTTACCCTTCTTTTTGGCTAAATATTCCGCCGCATCCAATGCCCCTTCGGGTAGCCCTTCCACGTCTTGGGGATCTGTGATGTGGAGTTCAAAGGCATTGGTAGCATTTAGCACGTTATCGCTGAATTTGGGCGAAAGCTGGGAAAGCTCCATCGCGATCTCGGTAAAGCGCTTTTTATCTTCATCTTTGAGCATGGCGCCCCCGCGGATAAAGCTCTCGTATTTACGCTCGATTAAGCGATAGCGTTCAGCTTTTTTCAAAGCCTGTGTGTCTGACATATCCTTGGGCAGGGAAGGTTTGGGCTTGTCAGCTACTTCTGCATCATAGACAGATTTGACCCGGGCAAAGATCTTGGGATCTGTAGCGATGCTGGAGCTAAATTCCGCCAGCATGGGTGAGAGCTTTTGTGCCAGAGCCTTGAACTCGGCATCCGAATGTGCACCCAGCAGATTAAAGTAAACCGTGGCGGCATACTCCAGCTCCACTCCGCCGTTGTCCAAAGGCAGAATGGTATTTTCAAAGGTGGCTGGCTCGGGGTTGTTCTTCAGTTCTTCGATCTCGGCTCGGGCGATTTTGAGTCCTTCTTCAAAGGCAGGCATAAAGTGTTCAAGCTTGATTTCATCAAAAGGGATAGCCTTCAGGCGATGAGTGTTCTCTTTGCGTAATAAGGGATTATCTTGCATTTCCTCTCCTTAATTTGTATGATTTTCCTTTGTGGACAATTATATTACAACTGCTTTTTAAGTCAATGCTTTCCTTGTTAGCATAGATATTGCGGCTCTTGTCCAAAATCCTGCTGATACCTCTATGGATATGCTTAGCAATAAGATCAGCAGTGTTTGGGGGGCTTACAAACGGGCATCGGCACCATCGACTCCCTATGTCCGGCGGGGAAAAATCCTCTGTGGCTTAGATTTCTCTTTACTCAAACTGGTAGTTTTAGAAAATGGTATCAAAGTACATTGGTAGAAAAATACAAAATAAGGACATAAAAGAGCATGGATACACTAAAGCCCCTCGACAAACTTAGAGTCCGCAAGCAGAAAGCCCTCATGGGCGGTGGTGAAAAGCGCATTGCCGAACAACATGAAAAAGGGAAGCTTACTGCCCGCGAACGGATTGCGCTATTGGTTGATGCTGATAGCTTTGAAGAATTTGACCTCTTCGTGCGCCATCAATGCCAGAATTTTGGCATGGAAAATACCGTCTTTGATGGTGATGGTGTGGTCACCGGATCAGGCACCATTAATGGTCGGGTGATATATATCTTTGCTCAGGATTTTACCGTCTTTGGCGGATCGCTATCCAAGACCTACGCCGAGAAGATCTGCAAGGTTATGGACATGGCGCTGAAAAATGGCTGTCCTCTGATTGGAATCAATGATTCCGGTGGCGCCCGCATCCAGGAAGGGGTGGATGCCCTGGCCGGCTATGCGGAAATCTTTTGGCGCAACGTGATGTCCAGCGGTGTGATCCCGCAGATCTCTGCGATCCTGGGCCCTTGCGCTGGTGGAGCCGTGTATTCCCCTGCGATTACGGACTTTGTGGTGATGGAAAAACACAATAGCTATATGTTTGTAACCGGACCCAAAGTGGTCAAGACGGTGCTCAATGAAACCGTCACTACCGAAAACCTTGGTGGCGCAAAGATCCATACCAGCAAGAGCGGGGTGGCGCATTTTCTGACCAATAGCGAAGAAGAAACCTTGCTGCTGATCAAAAAGCTGCTTTCATATCTCCCCAGCAACAATATGGAGGATCCACCGGTCTATCCCAGCCCGGATCCCGTGACCCGTGCCTGTCCGGAACTAAACGAAGTGATCCCGGAAAACCCCAATAAACCCTATGACATCCTCGACGTCATCTACCCGATTATGGATGATGGCGAATTCTTGCAAGTGATGGGGAATTTTGCCCAAAACATCGTGGTCGGCTTTGGCCGTCTGAATGGGCACTCCATCGGTGTGGTGGCAAATCAGCCCAAGGTCCTGGCCGGTGTGCTGGATATCGATGCCTCGATCAAAGCGGCAAGGTTTGTACGCTTTTGCGATGCATTCAATATCCCCCTGGTGGTCTTTGAAGATGTTCCCGGATTCTTGCCTGGCACCTCACAAGAGCATAACGGCATCATCCGCAATGGCGCCAAGCTGCTCTATGCCTTTGCCGAAGCCACCGTGCCCAAGATCACCGTGATCATTCGCAAAGCTTATGGTGGAGCCTACTGCGTGATGAATAGCCGTCACATGAGAGCGGATCTGGTCTATGCCTGGCCTAGCGCTGAAATCGCGGTGATGGGTCCCAAAGGCGCAGTGGAAGTGATCTTCCGCAAAGAAGCCAAAGAAAGCGAGAATCCCAAACAAGTGCTCAAAGACCGCGAAAACGAGTATCGGGAGACCTTTGCAAATCCCTATCGAGCTGCGGAACGCGGCTATGTGGATGATATCATCGAGCCTGGCTTGACCCGTTTTCGCCTTGTGCGCGCCCTGGAAATGCTGGCCAACAAAAAGGACAGCATCCCGCCCCGCAAACATGGCAATATCCCGCTATAAGGACTGACCATGCAAAAGCTATTATGTCTCGTATTGCTCTTAGTCCCCTTGATTTTGAGCGCTCAGCCCGACGAAGCGGCTTTGAATCCTGCTGTTTCGGATTCCCTCACCCAGGAACGCGAGCGGCAAATCGAATCTGAATATGACTTTACGGATTCAAACACCTTACTCTTTGTCGCCACAAATATGGGTATCAAAGATCTGGCAGGATGGAAACGTGCCTTGGGCCTGGAGCCCGCCAATCATGTCCTGGATGATATGCCGCTGAAAAGACTGGAGATTACCCCTTATCGGGCTTTTCTGGCCCAACAAACCGTCTTGTATGGCTTTAACGAGCTCAACACCCTGTCGGAGATAGCGGCGAGTCTGAATATGCCGCTCAAAAAACTCAAAGCCATGCTGGGCAATGATGATCCTCTGGACAAATCCTGGGACAATATGTCTATCCAGGCTTTGGGCATAGATCTGGATACCGTCACTCGCACCAGGGAAGAATTTGCCGAAGGCATCGTGCTATATGGCTCATCGGTTACTTTGGTGGGGATGCTGGTGGTTTTTTCGGCTTTGGTGCTCACCAGTTTGATCATCAGCCAATTGGTGCACCTGAACCGGGAAAAGACGAGTGCCAGGACCATCTCTCTGAGCAGCGATAAAAAGCTGAAAAATGCCCCCAAAAGCATCAGCTGCAATGTGATCGCTGCTGCCATTACCGCCCTGCATATCCATGAGATGGAGCTGGAAGAGCGGCGCAAGATGGTGCTCACCTTTCGCCGGACACCCACCAATCAATGGCGCGCCAGCGCTGTGTTATCCATGCCAAACCGCGAAATGAACTCATCAAGGAGAAAGTGATGAAGACCTATAAATTGATCATCAATGGGGAGCGTTATGAGGCCCGCATCCTGGAATACACCAGCTCCCATGCCAAGATAAATATCAACGGACACGATTACCTGATTCAGATCGAGCAAGACCATCAGGGCGATATACCCAAGTTAGAAGGACAAGAAAGAGCAGTACCCATGGCTCCATCCTTCACCAGTGGGGTGGATCTGGGCTCCGGCGAAGTACGCGCCCCACTACCTGGTGTGATAGTCTCAATCCCGGTCCGAGAGGGTGATGAAGTCAAAAGCGGCCAGGCCATCGTAATCATCGAAGCCATGAAGATGGAATCCGAAATCGCCTCCCCGGTGAATGCCAAAATCGCCAAAATCATGATCAAGGAACGCTCCCTGGTCCAAGAAGGTGATATCCTGATGGTTCTGGAAGGAGATGAAGTAAAACTGCCAGAACAAAAACCCCGTCGAGCTCAAAAGTTGCAGACCATCCAGAGCATTCCCACTCCCTCCAAAACCGTTGCTCAGCCCAGCGAAAAGATCCTCAGAGCACCCATCCCCGGAACTATCATCGATGTGGCTGTCAATATCGGGCAAGCAGTTCATGACGGCGATGTGGCCTTGATCCTGGAAGCGATGAAGATGGAGAGCGACATCCACTTTGACCAGGCCGGCAAAGTAAAGAAAATCTATGTCAACAGAGCTGACAACGTGCAGGAAGGCGACCCTCTGATCGAGCTGGAGGGATAAAGCATGCAGGAATTGATGCAATTTATCCAAACCACCGGTTTCCTGAATATCGAAATCGGGAGCATGGCAATGATCCTGGCGGGATTGCTCTTTGTCTATCTGGGAATCAGTAAAGAATATGAACCTCTGCTCCTGGTGCCAATCGGTTTTGGCATGATCGTGGGCAATATTCCGGGCGTTGCCGCTCAGGGCTTGGGCGTGGAATCTGAAGGTTCTGTGCTCTCCTACCTGTATTTTGGCATAAGCAAAGGGGTCTATCCCTCATTGATCTTCCTGGGAGTGGGTGCGATGACGGATTTTTCCACCTTGATAGCCAATCCCCGCTTGATCCTTTTGGGAGCAGCAGCTCAATTTGGCATCTTTGCCACCTTTATGGGCTCTATTCTCTTGGGATTCAACATCATGGAATCCGCCTCCATCGGTATCATCGGTGGTGCTGATGGTCCTACCTCGATCTTCCTGGCCTCAAAGCTGGCGCCTCACCTTTTGGGCTCAATCGCTTTGGCAGCATATTCTTATATGGCTTTGGTGCCGGTGATCCAACCGCCGATCATGCGGCTGCTCACCACTCCCAAAGAGCGTAAGATCAAGATGAAAGCCCTGCGCGTGGTCTCGAAGAAAGAAAAGATATTTTTCCCCATCGTAGCCTTTATCGTGACATCATTCATCGCTCCCGGCTCGGTGGTGCTTTTGGCCATGCTCTTTTTGGGCAATCTGCTCAAGGAGAGCGGAGTTACAGAGCGCCTTGCCGGCAGTGCCCGAACCGTGCTGATCGATGTGGTGACAGTGCTGATCGGACTCACAGTGGGAGCCAAGACCACTGCGGATGTCTTTTTGACGCCATCCACGATCAAGATATTTCTCTTGGGGGCAGCATCTTTTTGTGTGGCTACCGCCACCGGTGTGATCTTTGCCAAGATCATGAATCTCTTTTACAAAAACAAGATCAATCCCTTGATCGGGGCAGCCGGAGTATCGGCAGTTCCAGCCTCTGCCCGTGTGGTTCAAGTGGTAGGGCAGCAATATGATAAGTCAAATTACCTGGTGATGCATGCCATGGCTCCAAACGTTGCTGGTGTGGTGGGATCCGCAGTGGCAGCTGGCGTGATGCTGGGAATCTTCGGATCCTGAGGCGGTAGATCAAAAGCCGCACTTAGCAGTCTGGCCAGAAACTGTGTATTTTTTTCCTCACTTTTTGTGCTCAGGATAGAGAGAGAGGCAGAGTTTGTGCTTGACCACTATCAATCTACTGATTATCTGACATAATAAAGTAAAAGGAGATATCATGAACAAGCTATTGATCCTTGCCTTTCTGTATATATCAGGCTTAGCCGCTTTAAACGTTGACCAGTGGCAAAACCTGCGTTTTAGTGAACAGACTCCCGAAAACCATATCTATATGCGCGGGGAGATAGATCAAACCAGCATCAATACGAATCAGGTTGTGTACAATTCTGGAGCTGGACTCGGCGAGATTGACTTTTCCTTGCTCAGTGGTGATACTTATCAATCTCTGCTGCCCGCTACGCAGCCAAGAACCTACTATGGTCTGCGCAAGCAAGTGGGAGACAATCCTCTGGATGTGTTACCATTGTATTATTCTGGCACGGGCGCACCCCCTCTGAACTTGATGACCCATGTTGCCGATGATGAGATAAACTACAGTATTACGAACTACTATGATATCGTGGCAGATTATGCGACCTTTTCTGATACCAGACTCTTTACAGCCATCCAGAACCGGGGTGGTGGATTTCCCCTCAGTGGTGGATTTTTTGTCTACAACTCTTTTATGAGTGTGTTTGCTGATCCGGATATTGATCCGGAGGCTCCCGGAGCTATAGTCTGGGCCCTGCATTATGTGGATGCATCGGGTTTAGTGACCCCAGGTCTGTACAAAATCACTGGTACTTCGCTGGAAGATTTGGAGCGCATTGGTGATATTTCTTATCAGACCAACACGGCAAGCAATACCCTGGTAATGAGTTGTGATATGGCAGATTTACTGGCTGATCCTGATTTTATGGCTTGGTTTGACCCGGATAATCCCCGCATTGGTATGATCTCGCTTACTGCCCGCATCACACTATCTGGCGCAGTGGATCAAGATAACTCCATGGGAGGCATCCTCCATCCTGTGCCCTTGTATGTAGATCCCACTTTGGGCTTTAGTGGACAGATCAGCAATTTTGGCCTTCAGATCGAAGCAGATGATGTGTATTTTCAGGCGGAATATGATAATCCCGAAGATCTCTTTGTCTTTGAGCTTGAGTATCACACTGCAAATGGCGATGTTTATCCCCTGAGCAGCCTTGATATCGATCCCACCCAGACTATGTATTATCGCAGTGAGAATCTGCTGGGAATATTACCTGAGTATGATAACGAACCGGGACGGGTACGGGTGGAAAGATTGCCTGATACTTATGCTACTACCCAGTGGCAAAGCTTCAGCTATATCCTCGGTCTGGCTACTGCTCAGAATCTGGATATCATATATGAAGATGATAGCGTCATCATCAGCTGGGAACCCATCAATGAGACCCTGTCAGGAAATCCGGTTACGGTTGATCGCTATCGTCTGGAAGCTTCTTCTGATATAGATTTTGGCGAATATGATATTTTGGGAGAGAACACAGAAGCTTTCTGGCAAATTGAAAGCTCCCCGCTGGAAGCCTGGCAATTTTTCCGGGTAGTGGGGATCAAAGATATTCCCTAAGCTACTGGCCGGAATCTGCTGTCTCAGCATGTTCAGGGACAGCAGAGGAGGGAATCCAAAGAGCTCAGGCTTGATCTTCTGTGCTTTCGATATGGGAAAGGAGGAGAATCCTGCCGCAATTTTCGCAGTAGACGATCTTTTTGCGTTGCTGCAGCTCGATGCGCATCTGCTGACGGATCACAAAGCCACAGCCTCCGCAGGAGCCATCCCGGCTGTATGCCACAGCCTGATTATCCTTGTTTTTGATTAGATTTCCATAACGCTTGATCAGTGGCACCGGCAGTGTAACCGCCAGTTTATTGCGCTCAGCTCTGGTGCTTTCGATCTTTTCTTCCAGAGAGCTGATCTGAGCTTTGAGATCACCCTCTTTGGCTTTTTTATTGGCTTCCGCTTTGGCAAGTGCTGCTTTGTAAGCCTCAATGCGGGTTTTCACCTCATTTTCGCTATCCATCAGGAGTAAAAGCTGGGATTCGATCTCGGATATTTTGTCTTTGAGATAGGATATCTCACTGTTTAGAGCCTTGTATTCCTTATTGGTCTTGATTTCGGAAAGTTGCCCGGCATATTTCTTGATCTGCTCCTGGTAGGTCTTGATATCGCTTTCAATGGTACGTTGTTGCTTGTTTATCTCTGCTTTCTCAGTCTCACCGGACAGCAGGTCCACCGTTGCTTGTTCCACTCTTTCATTGATCTCATTGAGCTGTTTGGGCAATTCATGTTGCAGGACACGGTACTGACCGATCTTGTCATCCAGCTCCTGCATCGCAGCCAGGGTTTTGAGTTGTGCTTCCATCTATTTACTCCTTAAATAACAAGCTGATATCCAGTGATTTGTAGGAATGGGTAAGTGCTCCACTGGAAATGAAGTGCACTCCCGTTCTGGCATAAGCCAGGATGTTTTCTGCGGTGATACCACCAGATACCTCGAGCTCGATCTTAGTCTTGTAAGCTTTTACTGCCGCTCTGATCTCTTTTAAGCTCATGTTGTCCAGCATCACGCGATCCACCTTGGCGGCAACCGCTTCTGCCAGCTCATCCTGATTGGTAACTTCCACTTCGATCTTGTAGGTAGAATTTTGCGCTTGAATCCTTTTGACCGCTGCCGTGATGCCGCCGGCGGCACGGATGTGGTTTTCTTTGAGCATGATCATATCGTAAAGTCCATGTCTGTGGTTGAAGCCACCCCCTACCCGAACTGCGTATTTTTCCAGACTGCGAAGCAGCGGGGTGGTCTTGCGAGTATCCAGCAAGCGGGTCCTGGTATGGGAGATCAGATCTACCATCACTCTGGTCTGAGTAGCAATGCCCGAAAGACGTTGCAAAAAGTTCAAAGCTGTACGCTCTCCTTGCAAAATGCTGGCTGGACGGCCTTCCACTCTCAGGATTTCATCTTTGGGCTTCACGCTGTCTCCATCTTTGCGATAGAGCGTAATCTTGATTTCGTTGTCCACTGCCTTAAAGACCTTTACTGCCAGATCTATGCCCGCCAATACACCTTCTGCCTTGGCAATCATATAGGCTGAAGACAGCACCGGCTCGAGATCGAGATAACGGGTGGTGATATCTCCACTACCCAAGTCCTCTTCCAAGCTTTTACGAATAATCTCATCTATCGACATAGGTCCTCCAAAGCAAAAAAAAAGCATCTGCAAAATGCAAATGCTTTTTTATCATTATACTATCGTCGCCAACCGAGTTAATCTTTGTTCGTAAACACATATATCTTTCTTAAACCTCTTTAGATGGTCAGGTTTTTGCAGCTAAGCAATTTGTCAAGAAAAAGATTGCTGGCATACTCGCTCTTAAGGCTGGTTTTTCTGCCAGGATCTCAGGTGGATAGCTTCAGCAACCTTGGCTGAATGCTGATATATTCGGATAAGATGAGTTTCGGCCGGATTTTGCCGGGGGCTAAAGCTCGCCGGAAATCATCTTGTCCTCCGCAAACTCAAATCCGGGGTACGGCAGCTAAAGCAGCCGCATTTCATCTTATCTGCCAAGATTAGAGCTCGGTTTTCCCGCCTGGCACCACGACAGCACTGCGCCAGCATTTCGCCTCGCAGGCGCAATGCCCAAGCTATGCTATTGAGAAGCAATGCTTTGATGCAAAGATAATGATTGCAGGTTTCGGAAACTGACGGTGATATACCGCTGAGACATCAATAATCATGATGCATAAAGGCCGCAGATGCAATCCACGGCCTAAGTGTATTGGATGGGTATATGTCTATTTCATGCGAGCCAGCATCCTGGCTACATGTTGTCCCTGGAAGTATGCGCCATCCAGCTCATTTTTGCTGGGAGTTCTACTGCCATCAGGACCGGCAATCGTGCTGGCTCCATAGGGTGAGCCGCCGGATATCTCATCCATTGTAGATTGCCCGGCAAAGCCGTATGGCAAGCCAGCGATCAACATGCCATGATGCAGCAATACGGTGTGAAAACTAAGGATCGTGGCCTCCTGTCCCCCATGCTGGGTAGCGGTGGAGGTAAATACAGAGCCGATCTTGCCGATCAATGAACCTTGAGCCCAGAGCGCACCGGTGCCATCCAAAAATGCTTTCATCTGTGCGGGCATCATCCCAAAGCGAGTGGGTATGCCGAAGATGATGGCATCGTAATCAGCCAATTCGGCAGGATCTGCTACCGGCACATCAGCAAAGGCCTTACGTGCTTCTGCCGCTCCAATTTTTTCCAAGATCTCAGCAGGCAGAGTTTCGGGCACCTGTTTGAGCGTTACTTCTATGCCATTTACACTGCCAGCGCCATCCACGACAGCTTTTGCCATCTGGTAGATGTGTCCGTAGCTCGAGTAAAACAGTACTAATATTTTCATGGTAAACTCCATTTATTATCATAAATTTGATGATATGATAAGCGGGATATCCCAGTGAGCAAGTAGGAATTTACTCAGCCAGTTCTTTGATGCTATTGATCAGCTCGTCAATATGCTCTTCCAGGGTATTAAAAGAGCACATCAGGCGCACTTCATCCCTGCTCTCATCCCAAGTATAAAAGAGATATTTTTGCTGTAGCGGCTCTATCCATGCTTTGGGCATGGTGGCAAACACCGAATTTACATATACTTTTTGCGTAATCTTGATTTGGGGGATTTCGGCCAGGCGTTTGGCCAGGTGAGCGGCCATGTCATTGGCGTGTTGGGCATTTGTGTGCCACAGATTCTGATCCAGATAGGCTTCATATTGCGCAGAGATAAAGCGCATTTTGGAAAACAGCTGATTACACTGTTTGCGGTAAAACCTCATATCGTCAGTGAGTTCTGGGCGAAAGCTGATGATAGCCTCGCCAAAGAGCAGGCCGTTTTTGGTGCCGCCAAAACTGACGATGTCTGCGCCGATGCCATTGCACATGCTTTTGAGATCTGTGTTTAGGGCGACTGCGGCATTGGCCAGACGAGCACCATCGATATGCAGATACATCTTGTGCTGGTGGGCAAAATCCGCCAGAGCCTTGAGTTCTTCCAGGCTGTAAAGAGTGCCATATTCTGTGCTCTGCGAGACCGAGATGATCTTGAATTGGGAATGGTGTTGATCGCGATCTCCCAAGAGTCTGGGGGCGATCAGCTCTGGTGTGAGCTTGCCATCCGGGGTCTTGATCGGAGCCAGCCGCGCCTGGGTGCATTTTTGCACGGCGCCACATTCATCGACATTGATATGCGAGCTTTCGGCACAGATGATGGCATGAAAGGAACTGATCAAAGACTGCAGGGCGAGTACATTTGCTCCGGTGCCGGTCATCACAAAGAAAGCCCTGGCATTTCCACCAAAAAGGGATTCAAGCTGGGCAAGCACATCCTGAGTGAGAGGATCATCACCATAGGCCGGACAAAAGCCGGTATTGATCTGTTGCATTGCAGACATCACCGTGAAATGAATGCCACTGTGATTGTCGCTACCAAAACTAATGGGAAACATTATCTACTCCTGTATTGCTCTTTTTTGCCATGAAAATCACCTTCGCCTTTATGTCAAGCGGGATTCATCAGACTCTGCGGTATGTGGGATAGGCCAGATCGATATCGTCGTTTTTGGCAAATTCATTGAGCACACTTTCCCACATGGCCTCTGTGGTGCTGCGCCGCTTGCGGATTTCACTCAAGTAACGGATGGTAAGCAGCACACCACTATCCAGCACAGAAGTATAGACAGTGGGAGTAAGTTTGTTGTAAAATATGAGGTACTTGCGTGAAGTCTCTTTTAGCTCACGTTCCACATCCGGAGTGATGGCCAGAGCGTGAAAGTCCGCCAGCTCCTGCATGATCTGCTTTGCCTTCTGCCAATTGCTCTCAAATGTGATCAAAACCGGGATCTCGTTCCAGATGTACTTGAATCCTTTGTCATAATTACTCAGCGGTTGGGTGAAGATCAAGCCGTTTGGGATATGGATCATGCGTCCTGTGGATTGATCCGCTTGCACCCAATTCCCGATTTCCAGCATGGTGAATTGGAAAGGTCGCAGATCAATGACATCGCCGGAGTGCTCTCCGATCTGGATTCGGTTTCCCACTTCAAAGGGTTTTCTGGTGATGATAAAGATCCAGCCGGCGAGATCCGAAAACAGATCTTTCAAGGCAATGGCGATTCCGGCAGATAGCAATCCCAGGAAAGTGGCCAGGGATTGGATGCCTTCAAACCAGATTCTGCCCACAATGATAAAGCCAATGATTACAAAAGCATAAGTACTGCTTTTTTTCCAGCTAAATTGACTGCGTAAATCCTGAACCCGTTTTTCAATGACCCTTTGTGCGACTTTGTTTACAATCCACAAGACAAAGATCAAGATCAGACTGGTGATGACATTGGAGACAATATCTCCCTCGATTAGTCGAGCAAATTTTGCCAGGGTTTCTTGTGGATCCATAATCTCCTCAGCTTCTCGTTAATGCAGCAATGCTATATATACCATACCGCTTTGGCAGAAGGCTAAAGCAGAAAGACCTGCCTTAGCCTTATGTGGCAAACAGTTTGAGCTAAAAATTGACGCCAAGGGCGCGATCCAGGAGGTACAGCTGCCAGGGATTGCTGCTGGAAGCTACCTGCCGCACATCTTTGATGGTAAAGACAAATTCGTATTGGGCAGTCAGGCCATCCACAGTGAAGGGAATGATCATCCGGACTTTTTTTCCTTTGTAGCGCTGCGCTTCGCTGTAGTCAATCGGCCAAAGGGGACGTTTTGCCCAGATTCCGGTGCTGGATTGATATACATGATCAGCAGAAACCAGGCTTTCTGTTATGCTTCCCCGCCTGGGCAGCACCGTCGGGGTTTGGGGATTGTTGCGCTCACTGAATTTCGTGGTCGAAACCAATACGCGGTGACCGATATTGTCCACATCCATGTAATTTACTTCGTCCCAATCAATCATGAGCGGTTTTTCACTTTTGTTGTACAGCACCAGATTCCAACCGGACTCTGTGGCACTCCAGATGCTACGAAAGAGATCGTCTTCATAAGCATAACGCACCACATCCAGGGTGTCTGCCACCGGAGCCTGATAGCGTTGGTTGATGTCGCTGGCCTTGCGTACCATGGTCAGCTCCACGTCGTATTTCACAATCATCTTCTGTGTCTTGCTGCTGGAACAAGCAAACATTCCGAGTAAGATTATGCCTAAGAGCGTTAAGGTCAGGTATCTTTTCATCTTTTCTCCTAAGATTGTTATATTGTAAATAATTAAAACGGCTGTAGCCATTGTCAAACACAAAGTCTAAAACATGGCGTTTACCAGATCCTGCAATTCTACAGCACCAAAAAATGACCGGTAATCCGCCTTTTGCAAGATCTCACGCACACAGGGCTCCGTGTGTGCCACGCCACTAAAAGCCTGCTCCAGATCTTTCATATCACGGGAGGAGAAGAAATCACCGAAAATCCTGAGGCTGGAAATGATGCCATTAGATACATCCAGGTAAAGCTCAATGGTTCCGGCTTCTGTCTTGATCGCATTGGCCAGATTATATTGGGGACTTTTGCCGAAATTCCAATCCCAGCAGTCATATTTGCTATCTACCAGAGCTTGGACCTTTTCGCGGTCATCAATGGACAAAAAATAGTCTTTGACATCCGGATACAAGCTATGCACTTTGTTTCGCACCAGAGGGATAAAATCGCGAAGTTTCAGTGGTTTGGGCAGATGATCGCTCACATTTGTAACCCGGGCGCGTACCGATTTTACCGCTTTATCGGAAAACTTGATGGGATTTACCTTCAAAGCTTGAGTAAGAGACTCTACATGAGAGGAAAAGAGGATGGTGCCATGCTGGAGAGTCTTGCCATTTTGCACCATCTTGGCATTTCCGGAAAACTTCATTCCCTTGATAGTAAGATCATTGCGTCCTTCCAGACGGGCAGGTACTCCGAGATCGTTCAATACTTCCAATACCGGAGCAGTGTATTTGGAAAAGCCACCGGTATCACTATCCTCGTTTTGCATCAAAAAGCTAAAATTCAGGTTTCCCAGATCGTGAAATACGGTGCCACCTCCCGTGAGGCGTCTGACTACGGGAATTTCGTGCTCCTGAACCCACTGGTAGTTGATCTCGGCGATGGTATTCTGAAATCTGCCTACGATGATGCAAGGATCGTTGATGTAAAGCAGAAAGCAATCCTCAGAATAATTGTTGAAGATATACTCTTCCAGAGCGATGTTGAAGGGCGCATAGTTTGAGGGACTGAATATACTGAGCATGGAGTTTCCTTTTTATGCCGTTGCGATCTGGCTTACTTTATTTTCCGTTTTAATCTGCGGATCTTAAGCAGGAGCAAGATCACTACACCAAAGATGGCCAATACCTCACGCACTGAGACGATCGGATAAAACTTAACTTTGTCGCCTTTGATGGTGTAGATTCCCACCGGCTCAGTCTTGATGCCGCCGCCACCTCCGCCGCCGAAGTTATCATTAGCCTCCGTGTCTGTTGTCTCGTCAGCGTCATCCTGCTGCTTACTCTTTTTGCTTGGGGATTTCCCCCCGCCACCACCAAAGCCAAATACTACGCGCGCCACCGGTAGTATGGAAAGATCGCCTACGCTTACGGGATTGCCAAAAGAGAATTTTGCCCCAGCTCCGTTGTGCAAGAGCTCCCGCATTCGGGCAAAGATTGCGTCAATATTCATCACACACTCCTTTATTACGCTTTTTTCCCTTATGAGCTCCAGTAAGTATTCTGTCAAGAATTTTCGGATTCTCCCATCCATATTCCTTTTTTTGAGACTGTTCAAACAGCACAAGCATCTTAAGCCGCTTTCCTTGTCTTTGAGTGCCATCGGCACGCTATTTTAGATAGCATCCAGCAAACCCCACATGATTTCTGAGTGCCATCGGCACGGCATTTTAGATAGCATCCCGTAAAACACCTATGATTCTTGAGGAAAACCACCTTTTTTGCCCTCCCTGCTGAACCTCAATCATATATTAATCAAACCTTAATCAAGTCTTAATAATTAAGGCTTGATTAAGGGAGGATTATCACTTGATTGAGGCTGATAATTAAGGATGACTCAGGAAGCATAGCCTAACTATCTCATGAATAGGACTTTGGCATGTCGCTCTTAAAAGTATCCACCCAGCATCATGAAAAGGTCTTGAGATAGACTAAAAGTCAGGGCTCCTGGATTTTATCCTGAACAAATAGGGATGCGGGATCAGAGGAAGGCAAGAGCCAGACTGCGAAGCAGATTTGATTAGGCATCTGATACCAGAATGCTATCCTGCCATTTTGCAGTGGGGGAGTTTATAAGCCGCCCCAAAAAAACACTTGACCTTTATGGCAATAGTTTTATAGGCGTCTTTATCATGAAATTGGAGATTGTATGAAGATACATTTTCGCGATGTGCAAACTGGCAGCGTCGAGGCCAGAGCCGTATTAGAGATAGCCGAAGGGGTATTTCTCAATGAAGTTACGATCCTGAATATCGAAGGTGAAATCGTAGTAGAATTTCCCAAGAAGAGTTTTGTAGGCAAAAACAAGCGTACATTTTACATAGACATTATCACCTTTGAAGATATGGATAAGCGGATCGTCTGGGAGCTTGAAATCAAAGAAGCCTACCGGGTCTGGCGCAAATCCAACAAAAAAGTCCTGGTTTACGAAGAAAAATAAAGATAGATGGAGGATCATCATGATCACCGACTTGCACGATGTACTATCCACCAATGTTAAGGGGATGAAACGCTCGGCTATCCGCGAGCTGCTCAAGTATTTGGGCACTCCGGGATTGATCTCATTCAGTGGTGGCTTTCCCAGCCCGGAAACCTTTCCCACTGTGGAACTAAAACAAATTATGACTGAAGTGATGGACACCGAAGCTGCTTTTGCTTTGCAATATGGTGCCACCGAGGGAGATATCCTGTTGCGCACAATGCTGGTGGAGCGTTACAAAGCTCAAGGCATAAAGATGAGTGTGGACAACATGATCATCACCACCGCCTCTCAACAAGCTCTGGATCTAATCTCCAAGATCTTCATCGACCGTGGGGATTATGTGCTGGTTGGCTTGCCTTCTTATTTGGGCGGGCTTTCTGCGTTCAATTCTTATGGCGCACAGATGATAGGCATTCCCATGGATGACGAAGGTGAAGATCCCGTGGTGATCGAAGCAGAGTTAAAACGCCTTCAGGGTATGGGAAAGAAGCCCAAGTTCATCTATCTGATTCCGGATTTTCAAAATCCTGCCGGGATCACCATGACCGAAAAACGGCGTAAAGAAATCATTGCTCTGGCACACAAGTATGATGTGCTCATTATCGAAGACAGCCCTTATCGTGAGTTGCGCTACGAAGGTACTACCCAAAAGACAATGTATGAGCTTGATGACACCGGCCACGTCGTGATGCTGGGTACTTTTTCCAAAATCTTCTGTCCCGGGTTTCGCATTGGTTGGGTAGCAGGGCATCCTGATGTATTGGATAAGATCGTGGTCGCCAAGCAAGCCACCGACCTCTGCACTCCTCCATTCACCCAGAGGATAGCTGCCCGTTATATGGAGAAAGGGCTCCTGGATCCCAAGATCGAAGAGATCCGTAAGCTGTATTCTGCCAAACAAAAAGGCTTCCTCGAAGCCCTCGACAAATATATGCCCGAAGAAATCACCTGGACTAAGCCTCAAGGTGGACTCTTCATGATGGCCAGCACACCTGATTATATGGATACAGGTACTTTGCTGCTGGATTGCATCAAAGAACAAAAGGTGGCTTTTGTGGCCGGTACCTCATTCTTCTGTGATGGCGGCGGCAAAAACACCATGCGCTTGAATTTCTCTTATGAGACTTTGGAAAAGAACGAAGAAGGAGCGAAACGCTTGGGAGATTTCTTCAAAAAACACCTTGCAAAGTAAACACATACAGATATATGGAGGAATAAATGTCCAATAAAGTCATAAAAGACCGTATGGGCATGATCATCAAAGAGGAAGACGCTCCGGAGAAAATGGAGGTGGAAGACACCGAAGTAAAAGCTCCGGCAGAAAAAGACTCTCCCGTGTTGATCTATTACAATTGGTGCAAAAGATGCGGTATATGCGTAGCTTTTTGTCCCACCGGCTGCTTGGGGCGCAAGAGCGATGGCTCTCCCTATGTGCAGGCACCGGAAAAATGTATTCATTGCGAGACTTGTGATCGCCTTTGTCCAGATTTTGCGATCACCGGAGCCAAGGAGAAATAATGCCGAAAAAAACTGCAAGCAAATCCACCAAGGCTAAGACCCCCCAACTCTCCACCAAAGTGGGAACCAAGAAAGCCACCAAAAAGACCAAGAGCAAGCTCAACGAACTGCAGAGCAATCTTGAACGCAAGACCATCATCATGCAGGGCAATGAAGCTGTAGCCTATGGCGCTCTGGATGCCGGGGTAGATTTCTTTGCCGGATATCCCATCACTCCTTCCACAGAAGTGGCTGAGATTCTGGCTGCCGAACTCCCTAAACGAGGAGGAGCCTTCATCCAGATGGAAGACGAAATTGCTTCTATCTGTGCCATCACCGGCGCTTCATTGGCCGGGGCAAAATCTCTGACTGCCACCAGCGGTCCCGGATTTTCGCTGATGCAAGAAGGCATCGGCTTTGCCAAGATCACCGAAACTCCTTGTGTGGTAGTAAACGTACAGCGGATGGGGCCCTCCACCGGCATGCCGACCAGTCCGGCTCAGGGAGATATCATGCAGGCCAAATGGGGCTCGCATGGAGATTCCCCTGCCATCGTGCTCTACCCTGACAGTGTGAAAGAAAGCTATGAACTCACCATCCGTGCCGTCAATCTGGCTGAAAAGTACCGCACCTGCGTGATCCTGCTGCTCGATGAAGTGATCGGACACATGCGGGAATCTGTGCGCCTGCCGGATATGGCAAATGTGCGGGTAATAAATAGGATCAAGCCTACTGTGCCGCCACATTGGTACAAGCATTATGATGAAAACCAGAAGTATCTCTCGCCCCTGGCCAGTTTTGGCGATGGTTACAGATTCCATGTAACCGGACTCACCCACGATACTCATGGTTTTCCCACAAACAAATCCGGTGAAGCCGGAGAGATGATGGAGCGCCTCCGCAAAAAGATCTCTTACAACATCCGCGATCTGGTGCAGATCGAAAGCCACGAGATGGATGATGCCAAGATCGCCATCTTTGCAGCCGGGATCACTGCCCGTGCTGCCAAAGCCGCAATCGCCATGGCGCGTTACGAAGGCATCAAAGTGGGTCTCTTGCGACCTCTCACCATCTGGCCTTTCCCCGACGACGCCGTTCGCAAGATGCTGCGCGCTGTGGATACCGTGATCGTCCCTGAACTCAATCAGGGACAATTGATTCACGAAATCCGCCGCCTTACCAAAGACAAGAGCGACAGCGATGTGCTGACCATCCAAAGGGTTAATGGACAGCTCATCACCCCAAATGACATCCTGCGCAAGATCAAGGAGGTTATCTGATGGCAAATATTCCCCAAAAAGTAGTACATCAGTATCTGCGCCACGATAAGAAGTTCCCTCACGTCTGGTGCGCCGGATGCAGCAATGGCATCATCCTGGGGGCCATTATTCGGGTAATCGCTTCAATGCAACTGGATCGTGACAACCTCGTGATGGTTTCGGGCATTGGCTGTTCTTCACGCATGCCGGTATATATTGACCTCAATACACTACACACCCTGCATGGCCGCTCCATTGCCTTCGCCACTGGCATCAAGATGCACAAGCCCAAGATGAAGGTGATCGTGGTAACCGGGGATGGTGATTGCACCGCAATCGGCGGCAATCATCTGATCCACGCCGCCCGCAGAAACATAGATATCAGCGTAATCCTGGTCAATAACAACATCTACGGCATGACCGGCGGACAGTGTTCGCCCACCACTCCCCATGATGCCATCGCCACCACAGCACCCTATGGCAATATCGAACCTGATTTTAATGTCTGCAATCTGGCTTTGGGCGCAGGGGCAAGCTTTGTAGCCCGCACCACTGCTTTCCATGTGATAGAGATGCAAAACTATATCCAAGCTGCGTTTGAGCATCCGGGATTCTCACTGATCGAAGTGATTTCTGCCTGTCCGGTGATCTATGGCCGGTTAAACAAAAAAGGCGGTGCACCACAGATGATGAAAGAATTCAGAGACAACTCCCTACCTTTGACTGCAGTAGAAAAGCTACCCCAGGAGAAGGTCGAAGGCAAGATCATCCGGGGCATCCTGCGCCAGGAGATCAGGCCGGAGTATTGTGCTGCTTATGCTGATCTGGTTTCACGGGTACAAGAGCCTGGAGGCAAACATGAATAAGAGCTACGAAATCCGCCTCTCCGGAAGCGGGGGACAAGGCTTGATCCTGGCTGGCATCATCCTGGCCAGAGCAGCTGTGCTTGACGATCACAAAGTTACCCAGACCCAGAGCTACGGCCCCGAATCCCGCGGCGGATACTCACGTGCTGATGTGATTATCAGCGATCGGGATATCTATTTCCCGGAAGCTACAAACTTCAATTGCCTGCTGGCGCTCACTCAGGAAGCCTGCGACAAATATCTCTTTGATCTAAGAGATAGTGGTATCCTGATCATAGACACTACTTATGTAAAAAACCTGGCTTTGGCAGCAGACAACACCTATGAGCTACCCTTCACCGAAATCGCCCAGGAAAAACTGGGTAGTGCCATTACCACCAATGTGCTATCCTTGGCTTTTTTGGTAAAGATCACTGGGATCGTCACCGACAAATCCCTGGAAACTTCTATCTCGCAATCGGTCAAACCCGCCTTTGTGGATCTGAACTTAAAAGCCATGAAGCTGGGCTTCAAACTCGCCAATAACTACGGTAAGTAAGAGGTAAATGCATGGTAAAACACATCAGCCATATTGGCATCGCGGTCAGAGATCTGGACGAAGGCATCGCCTTCTATCAGAAGCTTGGCCTCAGCCTGGAAGCCATCGAAGAAGTGCCCTCACAAATGGTAAAAGTGGCGTTCTTCCCTGTGGGCGATACCAGAATCGAACTGCTGTCCCCCACTTCTGATGAAAGTCCCATAGCCAGGTTTATCGAAAAGAAAGGTGAAGGCATCCAACACCTGGCCTTTGCCGTGGATGATCTACCTCAAGCCCTGCGGGATTCCGAAGTAGAAGGCATCCGCCTGATCGATAAAGAACCGCGTCCCGGCGCTCACGGAGCAGATATTGCCTTCCTGCACCCAAAGTCCACCGGTGGTGTATTGATCGAACTCTGCAAGGAAAAACACTAAGTAGATAAACAACCAGTTATACAGGGTGAAGCCATACCGGTTTCACCCTGTTTCCCGTTTGAGGGGAATATGGCGCTGGGAGCTTTAGTCAAACCCTGAGGGTGAAAGCCCGTTTACACCTTGACCAAGCCCCACTGCAGCTGGACTTTTGCACGCTATGTTGCGTCCTCGCTATCTTTTCTCTTGACGATAATGGCTTTGCTGCAAAAATTTGTTTTATCTGCGGATGGGAGGTCCCTATGACGAAAAGATCGTATCTGATCTTGGTGATTTTTGGTCTTGTGACAGTTTTGATGGCTACGGGTAATATCGCCGGTGTGATCCGGGATTGTGCAGGAGATGGCTTAGACTCTGTGGATTTGAGTCTGTATGAAAACGATCAATTGATTACCCGCGGTGAAGTAAATGCCCGTGGTGAATATCGGCTCATGGATATTGCGGCTGGAACCTACCTCTTGCGGCTGGAGCGTCCCGGCTTTGAGCAGCAAGTTACTACTGTAACCATCCAAAACCATCGCAATAGCTATGTCAACGCCCGCTTGCAAGCCCGTGCTTTGATGTTCAAACAGCCGCCTGAGCGCCCGATCCAGCTCAAGCAACAGTGGGATTTCTCTTGCGGCAGCAGTGCAGCACACTGTCCGGTTCCTGTGTGCGGAAGCTATGCCTCACCATACCTGCCGCCTTGCGGAGATGTGGATGATTCCTGGTTGCGACTCTGGATCAATGAATCGCCCGTAAAACCCCAAGCTGATCAAGCCCGAGAATACTGATGAACCCTAAGATAATGCCCCGAGTTCTGTTTATTTTGTTGCTTTTGGGATTTTGTTCTTGCCAAATCCAGGACAAAACAAATAGATATCAGCTCAATCTGATATCTTCTTATCGCTATCATGAAGCGGCCTTGCACTACCGTCTCTGCGATCTACGCGGCGATGGTTCCGAGCTGCTGATAACTACGCATGAACAAGGCTCTGGTTCCTACATTTTGATCCAGAATCTCCAAGGAAAGGCAATCTCTCAGATCAACGTCCCTGAAGGCAAGATCCAAAACACCGTAACTCTGGCAGACCCCAAGGATAACAGCCAATGGCTCTTTTTTACTTACAATGACGGCAGCAAGGCTTTCCTGAACGCAGCGCGTTACACCTGGCAGGTGCCCTTGAAGCGCGAGATGAAGAGCTTTGAACCCTATCCAAGAGACGATGACCTGATGCAGATCCCTGCCTATCAATGGGGTGCCATGATCGTTCCTCAGCTACTGGAGGATATTGATAATGATGGATCTTTGGAGCTGGTCTGCCTGGCCATAGATAGCTTTAGCGCAAATCCCCGGGGCTTGATGGTGTTTGATTTTGAGACCGGGATGAGGAAGTGGTTTTTTCGCACTCCCTGCAATCTTGTTAGCCTTCATTTTGAAGATCTGGATGGCGATTCAGAGCGCGAGTTTCTGCTGAGCAATACTGCTTTCAACAACACTACCGAGAGCTTAAATTCTCTTGATGATCACAGCGGATGCATCGCTGTGCTGAATCGCTTTGGCAAGATGATACATCAGCACAATCTCTTTGATGGCATTGGAAAAAGCAAGGTGCTGGTAAAAGATGTGGATCAAGATGGTATCATGGATATCTATGCTTTGGCGATGACCGGTGGTGTTTCAGATCATGATATGATCTTGCACTTAAGATTTGACGGAACCAGACTGCTGCGGATCAAGGATTTGAAAGTCCCCAAAACTCTGGGACATAATTCCGGTAATGAGTTTCTACACCGTCTGGACAACAGCACCCGATACTCTCTGATAGTAAATGACAGTCAAAATGGGCTGAGACTCTATGATCATTTGCTGAACGACGTCAGCACCCGGAAAGTAAAGCACATCAATCGGATCTTGAAAATTGCAAACATCGGCCGGGATACCAAAAAGGAAATCATCGCCCAAAGTAATGATGGTGATATCCTGGTGCTGGACCACCGTTTGCGGGAACTGGCTCGACTCAGCAATCCCATTGCGGATCACCAAGCTTTGCGCATTCAGCTAATCTCGGATCACGCGGGCAACAATCCCACAATTGCCATCTTGTCCAAAGACGCCATGCTGCGATATTCTCTGCATCCCATTCCTCCGAGCCACTTGATCTACAACACTATCCAAGCATACAGCCTGCTGCTGATTGCAATTCTGATGCTTGCAATTCTACAGGTTCTTTTATTCAGCAAGCGTCAGCGTATGGGGCTCATCTCCCTTATCAATCAATTGGATGAAGGCCTGATCGTGGTTACCGGCAAAGACAAGATAGTCTATGCCAACAAAGCAGCTCTGAATATTGTGCTGGAGCACTGCCCAAAATCCAGCGTGAGCAGCTTGAAGGAGAGTTTGCCCAATGTAGCGCTGGCTTTGGACAACCTGCGGCGCAGTATGATAGACCATGAAGATAGCCAGATACTAATAGCCTCACAACTCATTCGTTTGCACATTGAGAAACTCAAGGGGTTCAAAACCCGATACCTGATCTGCCTGTTCAAGATCATCCCGGATAAGTGTGTACAGAACCTGGAATGGGCTGATACAGCACGCAGGTTGTCGCATCATGTGCGCCGACACATCACCAATATAGTCCTGGCTTTGGATGCTGCTGCATCCCCTCAAGCCAAGACCAACAAAGAGTATCTGGATATCATTGGCAGCGAGATCGAAAAGATTCGCATCTTTACTCATGCCTTCCAGCGCTTTACCGAAATGCAGGATTACGAGCTCAGAGTGCATAACCTGATCCCTTCTCTGGAACACGCCATCAAACAGGCACAGATTCCGCAAAACCTGAATCTGATCAAGGACTACGGCCAAAGATCAATCCATGCCCGCATCGAGCCTATCCGCTTTGAAGAAGTACTGATCAATCTCATCAACAACGCTACTGAAGCCATGCCAGATGGTGGCACCTTGCATCTCAGCATCAAGGAATTTTCCAGACATCATAGCCCCAAGGGCAAGCTCAGCATTTTGATCGAAATCGAAGATACCGGCAAGGGTATCCCGGCCAAGTATCTGGAAGATATCTGGAAACCTTTCTTCACCACAAATCAATCCGGCACCGGAATCGGTCTGCCCGAAAGCAAGAAGATCATCGATTCCATGGGCGGAATCATCGACATCCAAAGTGAGGAAGGACTCGGCACCACAGTCTCATTGTGGCTCAAAGGAGAGCATGATGGCTCAGATTAGAATCCTGATCGCCGATGATGATTTTGTCTTTTGTCGTTTGATAGCTGATCTGATTCGCACTGCCGGTTATGAGGTCGCCACCGCCAGCTCTTGCCAAGAAACCCAAGACTTGCTTGAAAAAGAGCATTTTGATCTGCTCATGCTGGATATGTGTTTCCCGGCTTTGCAGGATGGCTTTGAGATGCTGGAGCAAGCGCATGCCAGCTTTCCCAATCTGTCGATCTTGATGATCTCTGGCTCCGGACATATCCAGGATGCCGTCAATGCCATCAAGTATGGAGCCAGTGACTTTATCGAAAAACCAATCGCCAAAGAACATCTTCTGATCCGCCTCTCCCGGCTCAGTGAACGTGTTTCCATGCAACAGGATATGCGGGAGCTGCAGGTCTCTTCCATCGCCATGATTGGCTCCTCCCCACCCATGCAAAAGGTCTATGATGCCATCATCGCGGCTGCCAAATTTGATGCTCCGGTACTCATAACCGGCGAAACCGGTGTGGGCAAAGAACTTGCCGCGGCAGCTATTCACAGGCTATCCCCCCACAGTCACAAAAACCTGGTGAGCATCAACTGTGCCTCAATCCCCCATGAACTCTTTGAAGCTGAGCTTTTTGGCTATGAAAAAGGGGCTTTTACCGGTGCTGAAAACGCTCACAAAGGATATTTTGAATATGCCGAAGACTCCAGCTTTTTCCTCGATGAAATCAGTGAATTACCTCTGGCTGTCCAAGCCAAGCTGCTCCGCGTGATTTCCGAGCATGAAATTCAAAAACTGGGCGGTAAACCCCAAAAAGTCAGCACCCGACTGATCAGTGCTACAAATCACAATCTGCGGCAAATGATCAAAGATGGAGCTTTTCGAAGTGACCTCTTTTATCGCATCAGCACCATCAATATCGAGATCCCCCCGCTGCGTCGAAGGCGACAGGATATCATCCCCATCAGTGAATTCTACATTAGCTCTTTCTGTTCCCGCCATCAGATCATCCCCAAAAGCCTCTCTCCGGCAGCAGCAGCCTGGCTGATGCAACAGGATTTTCCGGGCAATGTGCGGGAATTGATGAATACTCTGGA
>CAZCRD010000025.1:0-6567 GCA_964501025.1 uncultured Candidatus Cloacimonadota bacterium
AAAAGCAGGGATTGCACAAAAGTGAGAAAATGCGCTTTATCTATTGACAATATCTCCAGCTTGAATAGATGTGTTATATAAAGAGCAACATTTGCCAAGAGCTTAGACTCAGTTAAAAGGCTTGCCTTGAGCCAGACGTACTGCCACACTCTATCTGGATACGACTTAAAGTCCTGATCAAGTCCTGAGCAGGACTGCATCAGGACTCAAACCCGAGGCCAGATCGGGTCCAGATCAGGTGCTGAAGGGTGGGGATTACTTGAGCTTATAGCGTTTGATTCGGCGGCAGAGCGTGGATTCACTCATATTGAGCAGTTTCGCGGCGGTTTTCTGCTTGCCACCAGTCCTTTGCAGTGCTTCGATGATGCGCTCGCGATCGATATCTTTGATGTTGTGCTCGACCAGGCTACCGCTCAGGTTTTGATTTCTTCTGAAGGCGTCAATATGATCCAGGATCTCAGCACTCCAAACTGGTTTGTAATACAGGATGAAGATTCGTTCAATGATGTTTTTCAGCTCGCGTACATTGCCGGGGAAAGAGTATTGATTTAGCCGCTCAAAAAAGGCATCATTGATCTGCGGCAGGCGTTTGGAGGTTTCGCGGGCAATGTTGCGGGTAAAGATTTCGACCAACAGGGGGATGTCTTCCAATCTCTCTCGCAAAGGGGGGATCGCTATTTCCAGGGTATTGAGCCGGTGCAGCAGATCCAATCTGAATTTTCCCTGCTCCAGCATCTGCATGGTATCATGATTTGTAGAGGCGATGATCTTGCACCGCATGCTTTGGGCCTGTTCTTTGCCAATGGGCGTGAAAGATTGTTTGTCTATCGCATTGAGCAGTTTGGCCTGAAAATCCAGAGGCAATTCGGAAATCTCATTGAGAAAGAGAGTGCCTTCACCGGCCAGCTCAAAAAAGCCTTTACGTTCTTCCGGGACTCCACTGTGCTCACCGGCTGCGGCGCCAAAGAATTCAAGCTCAAAATCTGCAGCTGAGATCGCAGCACAATTTGCGATCACAAACGGCTGGTTTTTTTGGGGTGAGCTATAATGGATCATTTGTGCCACCAATATCTTTCCGCTTCCGCTTTCGCCCTGGATCAAAACCGAAGCTTCCCGATGCATTGAGGCAAATACAGCGCTGTCTATCACTCGCTTTGCAGCTTTGGATTGGCCGATAAAGCGAGTAGCCTGGCGTTTTGAGATTTCATGCAAGAGCTGCTCGTATTTGGCTCTGATGGTCTTGGAATCATTGATGATCTCCTGGAGTTTGTGATCACTCAGCTGGCTTTGATCTTGCTGAATAGAGGTGATATAACGCTGATTGAGCTCGTCCAGCCTGTGTAACACTGCATATCCCCTGAGATAGTCCTGACGGATCTGATAGTAAAAACCCAAAGCTCTGGTGACCTGAATCTCCTGCTCCAGTTTATTGTTCTGCTTGTAATAATGGGCAGCTTTTTTGAGGCGGTCGAGGGCTTCGTCCCAGCGCTTGAGGGCGATCATGGACAAGGCAATATTGGCGCTGAGGTTGATCTGGATCTCGCCCAGATCTTTGCCTTCGATCAGTTTCTCGGCTTTGAGCTGATATTGCAGAACATCTTTTCCCTGATTCAGGCGGTTCAAAGCATTGGCAAGATTGTTGTAGACGTCAAAGCGGATCTGCGGGAGATCTGTCTGGGCAGCATCCAGAGCGGTTAGGGATTTCTGGTAAAACAACACCGCTGCCTGGAAATCCTTTTCACTGCCTTTAAGGATGGCGTAGTTATAGTTTAGTCTCACTTCAAAGATGGGCAGGCGCAATTGGGCGATCAAGCGCTGAGCCAGATCATAGAAATTCTCAGCCATTTCCTGCTTGTGCAGATTGGCACAATTTGCGACGATATCGATGCACAATTCCAAGGAACAAATGCTGAGCTGATGCTGAGTGGCCACGTCATAAGCAGCACTGCGATAGTTTAGCGCCAGATCATATTTGCCCAAAAGGGAGTAGATCCTGCCCAGCCAGACCAGCAGCGAGATTCGGTAATAAGGATTATCGGCCTTGGGGATGGCGTCGACAAGGCCTTTCACCTCAGCTTCGACATCCTTATGTTCACGGTAAAAGGTGCTGATGTTCTCGGCTTTTACCAAGGCCTTGACCATCTCATTATTGCTGTTCTTTACGCGGATGTAAGCTTCGTCGGTATAGCTCTTCTGAGCCTGGTAATCTCCCTTGTGGGCGCAGGCCTTAATGATGGTGAGCAGATTGAGCATTTCCAGATCGATAAGTGAATCTGCCTTGAGCTCCTGATCAAGCTGCAAAGCACGCTCCAGCGCAGCATCGATGCGAAAAATAGCGAGCAAAGCCTTGGCTTTGGCAATTCTGATGGCCAGAATTTCATCCTCGGCAAAGCAGCAATTTGCTTCATCGATCGCCAGATACATCACCGGATCTCGCAACATTAGCAGAAACTGATGGAGTACAGGGCTTAGCATGTCTTTCACCATATATCTATTTTTAACTCCTTAAAGACAAAGTATTCCAAACTTAGTTTCTTTGTCAATATAAATGTCATCTACGCAAGAGCAGATAGATGAAAAAGGGACAGCCGATAGCAGCTGTGATTACACCCACCGGGAGCTCGATTCCACTCAGGTTTTTGGCCAGAAAATCCGCGACCAACAAAAATGAAGCGCCAAAAAACAGGCTGCCGGGGAAGATGCGCTTTTGGTTGCTAAAGCCCAGCAATCGCATGATGTGAGGGGTGATCAGTCCCACAAAGCCAATGATGCCAGCATAAGATACGATGATGCCGATGATCAGCGAGCTGATCACAAAGATCTGCTGCCGCAGCCGGTGCACATCAATGCCCACACTGGCGGCATAGAGATCTCCACTGCTCATGATGTCCAGAGCCCGGCTTTTGAGATACAGCCAGATCAGCAAGACCACAATCACTGCCGAGAGCATCACGAAAAAGCGGTATTCACCATAGCTGAAGATGCGCCCGAGATTGCCCATCAAGGTGCTCAAGATCAATACGGTATCTTCCCGCCGCAGATACATCATCAACGAGATTCCGGATGAGAAAAACATGCCTACGATCACTCCAGCAATGATCAATCTCCCGCGGTCAAAGGAGCCGCCTTTCTGAGCCAGACGCCAGACCAGGAGCATGGTGAGCAGAGCGCCCAAAAATCCCCCCAACGGCATCAGGATCAAGAGCCCGAGACTGGCAAAGAGGATGCTGCCAAAAGCTGCGCCGGAGGAGATGCCCAGAACGTAAGGCTCGGCCAGAGGATTGGCCAGCATGAGCTGATATACAGAGCCGATCCCGGCCAGACTCATGCCCGTGAGCATTGTGAGTACCAGGCGGGGAATGCGCACTTGCCAGATGATGTTTGAGCTGGGATTGCCCCAAGCCAGATAGAGCAAGATCAAGGCGATGCTGCCCAGAATGATCAGAGCCAGGATCAGAGACTTCTTCACTGGGTCCGTCTCCGCCAGAGCTGGTAGATTTCATGCAGGCGGATCATCCCCATGATGCTGCGCGGTCCGGCTCTCTGGATTAGATCCGGATCGATATCGCCTTCAAAGAAGATCATCTGGTTCTGGATCGCCGGAATGTGGCTCCAGCCCTTGCGTGATGACACCCCCTGCATGGTGTCGCCGGAATAGCAGATTATGATATCGGGCATTGCCGAGATCACGTCTTCGGCCTTGACTCTGGCATAGTCTCGTTCCAGGCGCGCAAAGACATTGTCCCCTCCGGCGGTTTCGATCAGCTCACCCACCAGGGAGTTATCCGCCACACTCATCAGCGGATCGCGATAGATCTCCAGATACACTCTGGGTGTGGGCAGGTCTTTTGCCATGGATTTGACCGTGGTGATCTGCTCCTCAAGAGAGCTTACCAGAGCGCGGGCGCTGGCCTGGCGATCAATGATTTCGCCGATTCTGAGGATCTCAGATTGCAGCTCGCTGAGGCTTTTGGGATAGGAGCTCTCCACCCTGATTCCCAGCTTACGCAGATCATGGGCAATGGCCTCCTGCTCCAGAGCACTGGTGAAAACAAGCGTGGGATTGAGATTCAGCACACTCTCCATCTTGATTGCGCCAAAATTACCCACGATCTCTTTGTCTCGCAGTTCCCTGGGCTCGGTACACTCAGCGGTGACGCCCACGATATCATCCGTGGCGCCCAAGGCGGCAATGATCTCGGCAAGCTCTGGTGAGAGCACTACATAGCGGTCATTTTCCGGGCTGGAGTGCTTTTTGCAGCCTTGCATAGAAACCAGGATCAGCAACAGGATCAGGATGCGGTAAGTATAGCTCATAAAACCTCGTAAAGTATATCTGGATAACAGCTTCCACAGCGTTCTATAGTGAGATTTCTGTCAAGCTCAATTTGCTGTCTGCAGTATTTTGCGCTCGGATGATCCTGATAGAGCTAAGGGTGCCGGACTCAAACAGCAGGCCAAGCTACGGTGCGCAAAAAAATATTGACGGGATCCTGCATCAAATTAGTATGCCGCAAACGGGGTAAAACATGAAACAGACTTCTAAAGACGAAAAGGCTCGGATCAGCCAGTTGTTAGATGATATGCTCAATGTGAAGCGTACAGAAGCACAGCAAATGTATCGGGAAGTAGAGCAGTATTTGACCCACGTGGATGCCGAAAAACATCCCCAGGAGCGGATCCGCATCCTTCTTGGGCTGGCGCGATATTGGGTCTTTGCCAAGGATATCGACAAGATTCTCGACCTGATGCAAGAAGCGCAAAGCCTTGCCCTCAGGCATGAACTCAAGCCCGAGATGCAGAGGATAAGATCCGTCTTTGCCGTGGCTCACAGTATGTCCGGAGACAATCTCAAAGCGATCTATACTTGGGAAGATATGCTGGAAGAGATGGAAGGGCCTGATGAGATGTGGGTATCCGTGGTAAACAACCTGATCGTGGCCTATGCTAATACCACTCAGTTTACAAAAGCGGTGGATCTCTCCTATCAAGCGCTGGAAGTGCTGGACAAGGATGATGATCCAGAAGTGCGAGTCTTTATCCTGTTGAATCTCGGAAATTCCTATCGTCCTCTGAAGAAATACGAGAAATCCCTTGAGGTTTATGCCGAGGCACTTGTGCTGGCAGAAAAGCTGGGCAAGCACTTCTTTTTGTGCTATATTTATGGCAATATGTGCAATAGTCTATCCGATCTCAAGCGCTATGATGAAGCACTGAAGTATGCTTACAAAGCTCTGGAATTGCAAAAAAGATACTATCCCGATGAACACGTCGCCGAGACCATGATCACCATCGCAGACACAATGTTGAAGCTGGAACGCTACGCTGAGGCGGAAAGCCATCTGGAGCGAGCCTTGTCTATCCTGAGTGATCGCAATCAGTCTCAAATCGCCAGTGCCAGACTCAGCTTGGGTCAACTGTACTTAGTGACTCAGCGCTATGATCAAGCTCTGGACAATATCAAGATGGCTTATGATCTCTCTCATGATCTGGAAATAACTCAAATCAAGCTTTCCTCTACCGAATTGATGGCAGATTATTACGTAGAAGTTGGAGAATTTGAGGAATCAGTGAAGTATTTTAAATTGCTTACCGAGCTGCAAGAAGAACAATTCACAGAAATCAGCGAAAAGATGATTTCCAGGCAGGAAGCAGAATATCTGCGCCACAAGATCGAAGAACAGGGAGAATCCTACCGCCTCAAAAACGTGGAATTGGAAGCTTCCAACATCTTGATCAACCGCCAAGCCAAAGCCCTGAAAAAGAGCAATAAGGAACTGCAAAACTCGATGACCATGCTCAATCGCTTGATTTCAGTAATCTCCCATGATGTTCGAGGGCCAGTGGCCAGTAGTGCAGCAGCGCTGCGCATGATCACCGAGTCTCGACTCGATGAGAGCACCCGGGATGAATTGCTCAGGAATATGCTGGATACCCTGGATTCCACTGCCGATCTGCTCACTGAGATCATGATCTGGATCGAATCCCGTAGCTATAGCACAAGTATCGAGCGGCTGATGCGCAAAGTAGATATGAATTCGCTACTGCAAAACGTGATAAAACTCTACAGTGGTCAGATCATCCAAAAGCAGATCTCGCTCAAGCTTGATCTCAGAGATGAGATCTGTGAGGCCTATACCGAACCCAATACGATGAAGATAGTGCTCAGAAACATCATCAGCAATGCTGTGAAATTCACTCCCGAAGCAGGACAGATCAGCATCTTCTGCGCTCCTGTGCAGGACTATATCCAGATTCGCATCAAAGACAATGGTTGCGGAATGAGCAAAGAAGAGATCGATAAACTGCTGAAGCAGAAGATGCACTCCCAAAAAGGCAGTTGTCAGGAAATCGGTATGGGCATGGGGCTGCGCCTGAGCCTGGGCTACCTCAAATTGCTGGATGCCGAGCTGAAAATAGCAAGTGTGCCCCAGCAGGGATCTGAATTCATCATCAAT
Source organism: uncultured Candidatus Cloacimonadota bacterium (assembly GCA_964501025.1). GTDB lineage: Bacteria > Cloacimonadota > Cloacimonadia > Cloacimonadales > Cloacimonadaceae > UBA5456. The sequence continues at coordinate 6,459 of CAZCRD010000025.1, forward strand.
ATCAGACGCGAAAAATAACTCTTCTCTGAGACTGATCCGGATTTGACCCAGCCACAGCAAAACCTTGTATCCCAATAGCATAACGGGAGCATTGCGCCTGCGAGGCGTA
>CAZCRD010000026.1:0-26156 GCA_964501025.1 uncultured Candidatus Cloacimonadota bacterium
GAATGCCTGCCCAAATGCCCCCAGCAAATCGACATCCCCAAATGGATGCAAACCATTGCCGAGTTTTATCGGGATTAGCTGTGTAGCTGTGTGTTGCCGCACTACCGGATTGAAAGTATTGCAGAATCCGAACGCAGCTACCTTTCGCCACTCTCCCCCCTTGGCAATACGGTATCAATACGGGTGAAAGCAGCAATGATACCGTAATTGTATCGTGTTGCCTTGCGGCAAGCAGTGCCAGTTTTGCGGCAGATCTCTGTGATGAAGAGCCTTTTTTGTTTGACATCTGCTTTTCCTCGCTATTATATAAGTATCGGTTGTAGTAAAATATGAGTCACTAATAAATGAGAGGATTATTATGCAAGATAGAGAGCTGATCCTGATTACAGATGTAGGATCCACCACCACCAAAGCGATTTTGATCGACATAGCAGAATCCCAGCTGCTCGGGATAGAGCATGCCGATACCAGTGTGGAAAAGCCAAACAATGATGTGGCTTATGGAGTGTACCATGCTACCAGGGCCTTGGAACAATCCTGTAAAACCAGGCTGCTGGGTGCAGACGCCAGGCCGGACAATCTGGTATTTCTGCCCCAAGTAAGCTACCTCTCCACCAGTAGTGCTGGAGGAGGTTTGCAAATATTGGTGATCGGGCTTACCCTATTTGATAGCGCCAGCAGCGCTAAAAGAGCTGCGTATGGAGCCGGAGGAGTAATCCTGGACGTCTTTGCCATCGATGATAAACGCAGCGCTCTGGAACAGATGCTCAGCATTCGCAATCTGCGTCCGGATATGATCTTGCTCTGTGGCGGTACGGACGGAGGAGCGATAGTCTCGGTCTTACGCCTGGCAGAGATTCTGCGCATAGCCAAACCTCTGCCCAAGTTTTCTACCTCAAACAAGATCCCTACCATCTATGCGGGTAATCAAGACGCCGCCACGATGATCAATCGTATGATATCGCGGGATTTTGATCTTTACATCCTGCCCAATCTTCGTCCCACTCTGGAAATGGAAAATCTCAAACCGAGTCAGGACAAGATTCAGGAGCTTTTTATGGAAAACGTGATGGAGCGAGCTCCGGGCTACAGTAAACTCAAAAAACTCGTGCAGCAACCGATCCTCCCCACCCCGGCCGGAGTACTCAAATCCTTGCTCAATCTGGGAGAGAGATTCGAGCAAAACCTGATCGCTTTTGATATCGGAGGCGCTACTACCGATGTCTTTACTCGCATAAACGGTCATTATCAGCGAACCGTAAGTGCAAACCTGGGAATGAGCTACAGCGCGCTGAATGTGCTCAAAGAAAGCGGTATCGACAAGCTCAAAGCGCTATTGCCGGAATCGATATCGGAAGACGAGATCCGCAACTATCTGGGCAATAAGACCCTGTATCCTACCAGAAACCCCCAAAGCAAAACTGAGTATCGCATCGAACACGCTCTGGCTAAGTGCGCCATTGATCTCTCCTATCAGCAACACCAGCAGATGCATTACAATACCCAAAAAGTGGGTTATCTGGATGCGCTAAAAAACAGCGGTCAGGATAAGTATGAAGAGAAATTTGAATACATCGAAAACGAGCAGAAACACTACTTTTATCCCAGCGATATTGACCTCACGATTGGTGCGGGAGGCATCTTTGCTCATGCCCAAAATACGGGGCAATGTATGGATATCCTGATCTCAGGCTTCAAGCCAAGTGGAATCACTCAGCTTGCTATCGATCGGCATTTTATCAGCCCCCATCTGGGAGTGCTCTGTGAGAGTGATGAAACACTATCCGCAAAGCTCTTGCAACAAGACTGCCTGCAGAATCTGGCTGTGTATATTCGTCCCCATTTCCCTGCCAAAAAAGGGATACCGGTTTTGGAAGCTATAGTGTCTGAAACTCAAACAATGCTGGCGACCAGCGATGCCTTCTATTATCTAAAGCCAAGCCCCAAGCAGAAGATCCAGCTAAAAGCCAGTAAAAAGTGCTTTATAAATGGCGAAGAGACAAATCGGACGATCACCACTGACCTCCCCGTGATCATCGATACCAGGATTTCGAGAGAGAACTATAATCTCCAGGTAGAATCTGCTCTGCAGCTGTATCTGGAAGAAAACGCTGCGGTGGACTTTGGCAATAGCAATACAGCGCAGAGATCCGAATACACTCGTGTGGTGGAGTTACCATACAATGGTGAAATCCTCAAATCCGAGAATGAGCAGGTAAACCCGGATGAGGTGGTAGCAGTCAACCGTTACAACCCTCCCCGGCTCTATGTGATCCATACCTGCACAGCCTGTCCGGATGCCACAGAAGAAGAGATTCGAGCTCATCTGCAGGTATTGCCCAAAGATAAGATTGAGTTTGATCAGATCTTGCTCAGAGCCCTGCCTCGCGCAAGACACAAAATGCCATTTAAGTCTCCGGTCCGGGGACAAGTGGAATTCATTGATTATCACAACGGGATGATCGTTGCTTCGGAAATTCAGGATTATAGCAGCAAACCAGTGCATGTAAATCTATCAGACAAAATGGCTATGCCCGCAAAAAAGATCAAGTGGTATCTGAAAAAGAACGTGGGCGAATTTGTGTATCAAGGTGATATGCTGGCGCAGAAATTAACAACTTCCGGTGCGGCGATGGCACAATCCCCCACCACTGGTGAGATCGTGAGTTACGACAAAAAAACTGCTGTAATGACCATCCAATACAAAGCTCAGCCGCACAACTATCTGGCCCATGTGCCGGGAAAAGTGACCCGGGTGGAGGATCAAAAGGCACTGGAGATTGCATATACCGCCAGCCGTCTGGAGGCAAGCATTGGTTGGGGTGCCACCATCCATGGCAAATTGATCTGGCTGCCGGAAAAAACCACTCAAGCCTTTGCTGAAGATAGCATCCTGGCACTTGGCTATCTTCCGGATATAGCTGAATTGAAGCGATTGCTGAGTTCTGGTGCCAGAGGCATCATCGCTGCGGCAATCCAGGAAGCCGATGTGGTTGACTACCTGGGAGTGGAACAAGGTGTGATCAATACGGGTTTTGAAGCCATCCCCGGAGCATTGGTCTTAATTCAGGGCTTTGGACGACTCGAGCTCAGTGCAGCACAAAGAGCTTTTTTTGAACAACAAAACGGCAAACAATGCCTGGTGGAACCTCATACCAGAATCCGTGCTGGTGTGGTGAGAGCAAGTATAAACGTAATCGATTAGTCCAGATCCCAAACAGAGAACTGGAGAAAGCAGATCAGGTACTCTACAAAGGGTGGTCCATACGCCACTGCCAATTGCCCAAAGCAGTCCCGGGCATATTCATGCGGGCGTCGTCATCCAGACCGAGGATATCCTGCAGGGGAAATATCATCCTCTGGCAAGCAGAAAGCTGAGCAACCTCGATCATAATCTCATTCACATTGGACTCATTCGGGAGATCATATTGAGGCAAAAAGCGTTTGCAAAACACGCTGAGATTGAGCCGGGAAGGGGAATTTGGGGGGAGATCTTTCCACCAGCCCAGGGTTGTGTGGTTATCGTGGGTCCCGGTATAGATAAAGCGATCGGCAGGAAAGTACTGAACTTCCGGGACACTCTCTTCAAAACAGAATTGCAGAATGATCATGCCCGGCAGCCCCAAGGAATCTCGGATCTGACAGACATCCTGATTTAGTATCCCCAAGTCTTCAGCGATGAAGCGCTCGGTGCCAAATTGTTCAGATATCCTGGTAAAAAAGGCTTCCGGCAAGGCACGCACCCAGCTTCCCGTTTCGGCACTATCGGAGATCTCAGCAGCCGGACAGGGTACTTTCCAAAAGTTTACATAGCCGATGAAGTGGTCCAAACGCAGTAGATCAATGTACTGCAGGATGTGTCCAAAGCGTCTTACAAAGAGTTCAAATCCACTGGCTTGCAAGCGTTCCCAAAGGTAAATGGGATTGCCCCACAGCTGTCCGGCGGCGGCAAAGGCATCCGGAGGAACTCCAGCCACGCTGAGTCTGCGACCTTTGTCATCGAGATCAAAAAGCTCTTGATGTGCCCATACCTCGGCGCTTTCATAGCTGAGATACAGAGGGATATCGCCAATCAGCTGAATACCTTGGGAAAGCAATACCGATTTCAAGCGGGAAAATTGATCTTCAAAAATGGCCTGTAATGCAGCAGCTACCCTAAGATCCTGATCATCAGCATGCTCTTGATACAGAGTTTCGGAATATGTACGTTGCCCAGAAGGCCAAGTGTACCATTTACCGTTACTATTCAAGTCTTTTAGCTTCAAAAAGCATAGATATGGTTTCAGGTGCCAGGCATTGGCTTCGATATAGGCATCAATATCATTACTTTCCAAATACTTTTGTGCTGCAGCTTGAAGCATTGGCTGTTTGAGCTTGATTACCTGCTCATAATCTACCATCTGACTTTTTGGCAATGTCTTAAGAGCTTCTTTTTCAAGCAGATTGTCAAGCACTAACAGCTCAGGACTGATCAGATAGGGATTCCAGGCAAAAGCAGAGATCGGATTGTAAGGAGAATTCCCATAGCCGCAGTGATTCAGAGGTAAGATCTGCCAGAAACTATGATCGTGTTCCGCCAGATATTCGGCAAAACGATATGCACCAGGTCCCAGATCTCCGATGCCATAGTCTGTACAAAGGCTGCTGATATGCAGCAATACGCCACTTTGTTTCATTTTTGCCCCAAGATCCGGATGATGCTCAGATCCAATAGTATACGTTTGTCTATGCTGCTGCTTTTGAGTTTGTGATCTGTATCCATTATCTGCGCGATGATCTTCTCCAATACCTTGATTGGGAAGTTTTTGGCAAAGTCAAGATACTCTCTACGCTGATTGCTGAAGATATCTGTCATATACCGGCTACTGATCTCACTATCTGTGATGTGTCTTTGCCGGAGCAATTGGATCTTCCATAGGGTAATGAAAAAGCGGTTTACCGCAAAGAGGATTTGCAAGGGCTCCCAATCTGCATCGAGCATGAGATCCACCGCTTCGATAGCGCTATTTAGCTTTTTTTTGCCCATTGCCCGATAGAAGTCTATCTGAGTACCTGCTCTGGAACCACCGAGGCTGGAGAGATCCGTGGCTGCAATTTGTGTTCGCTCTCCCACCAGCAGATCGATCTTGTTCAGTTCATTTGCTGCAGTGGCATAGTCCATTTCGATCCGATTGGTAAATTCATTGATGGCTTGGGGGGACATGGTTTTGCCTCTGCGTCTGAGCTCTTCCACCAGCCAGTTTCTGATCTCATTGGCAAAGCGGGGAGGATTGCAAATCACCGTGGTGCAGCCTGAATCAATCTGTTTCCAGGAGTTGAAGGTCTTGTTGATCTTCTCTGTGACTATGGCTACGCTCTGGATTTCAGAGGGAGAATCAAAATAGGAGGCTACCACTTCCAGTTCCTTTTTCCGGAAAGCTTCAGCATTTTTGATGATGATCAGCTTGGAGCTGGAGAATATTGTGAATGTATCCAGATATTCACCGAGTTCACCGGATTTGACTTCATCGCCATAGACGATGGAAATATCGATCTCATGCTTTTCAGCCAGTGATTTTTTGATGCGATCCAGCACCTTATCGATCAGGTAAGCATCGGTACCCAGGATCAGATAGTTTTGCCCCAGCTTGGGTTTGTGCTTTTCAAATTCGAGAGCGAATATTTTATCAGCCATCAGTGTGTCAGAATGTAGAAGATCGAGCCAAGGGCAATCAGCCAGACATAATAAGCAAAATATTTCAATGATCCAGCTTGAATGATGCGGATCAGGACCGCGATCACCAGATATGCTGCCAAAAAGGAAGCCACAAAGCCGGCTAAGTACATGTGTAGTGAACTCGAATCCAGAGCCATCAAGGCAGAAAATTCGGAGATATTGGCAGCCAGGATTGCCGGGATCGAGAGCAAAAAGGAAAAGTGGGCTGCATCCTTACGTTTTACTCCACAAAAAAGCGCTGCGGTGATGGTCGAGCCCGAGCGGCTGATGCCTGGAAAAATGGCTAAACCTTGGGCAAGTCCGATGAAAAGTGATTTCAAGAATCCGATATTTGAAGCCGGGACAGAAGTGGTTTTGATAAAATCTGAAGCAAATATCATCGCTCCGGTAATCAGCAGCATAAAGGATACCAATAGCGGATTTTCGTAGGCTCCCTTGAGGATGTTATTGAATATCAAATAAAATATCCCTGTAGCCATAGTAGCGACAATCAGATAAACGATTATCGCACGGTTTTTGCGATGTGCTTCATTCCGTAGATTTGGCATCCAGTAGAAAAGCGAACGGATGAGGTCCCATATCTGTTTGCGGAAGAAGATGATTACAGCCAGCAGTGAGCCCAAGTGCAAAAAAACCTCAAAGGTAATATCCTGTGTAGCCTCGATCCCAAAATAGTATTGAGACAAAACCAAATGTCCGGAAGAACTGACCGGGATAAACTCCGTGAGACCCTGGATGATGCCTAACAGTATCGCTTGAAAGAAATTCATAATATCTCCGGTACCTTGTAATCTCCTGCTTCAGAGAGCGGGATCAACCTAAAGCCGGCCTTCTTGAGCCTGCTGATAAAAGTCTGTAAGTATTCAAGTTTGTCCTGAGTATGACAGTGAGTGATGGCAATGATGTGATTTTGCCCGCGAGATAGCTGGATGATGCGGTTCAGCTTGGCTTCCATTGTGGATTGACTGATGTTGGGACTATCCAGGAAGATATCGTTGCGAAATGCTCTGATGTGCGATTTCTGGGCGGTTTGATAGCCAACCGAGACATTAGTGGTTCTGCTATCCAAAAAGGCTTTCCCATGCTCTTTAAGCGTGTTCATCACCGCTTGCATTATATCAATATCTGTGGTTGCAAAACTGCCCATGTGGTTGTTTATCCCGATACAATCCGGCAGGATATCGATAAACTGGCTGAGAGTTCGGTTGATATGAGCCGCTGAGTGTTGGACCAGGATGGCATTGTTGCCCGGATTCACTCTGGGATATCCGATCGGCTCCATGGGCACGTGGATCAGGGTCTCCCGGCCTTGGCGTGTTGCTCGCTGCATGGTCTGAACGCTGTGCTCTTCTTCCGGAAAGATAGCAAAGCAGACCTCTTGGTCCAGTGCAAAAAAGCCATCCAGGAGACTACCGCTGATGGCTCCAAAATCGTCCACAACGATGGTGATGGTTTGGGGATTCACTTTGCTCTGATATATACTTGAATCGTAATATATGTCCAATTGATATGGCGTGGGAACACTTTGGCAACTGAATGATATACTCTGTTTATTGCGGTTGTCAATCCCAGAGATCAAAGTAGCTCCAGCTCTTTCCAGCTCACCTTTAAAGATCATATTGGCATAGGTAAGATCCATCTGAGAACGGTCTATGGGCACTGAATATCGGATCACCGTATCGGTTTTCCTTCGCCGAGTAGCTCGCTCCGGCACACCGAGTTTCTCGGCAGCAGAGCGTATCACCAGATCCAGCTCGTGCTCACCAGCTCGGGGTTTTGGCGGTTCTTCGATTTCAGTGGTCTCAGCCTTCTCGGGTTCGGCACTTTGCTGAGCCTGAGTTTGCTCCTGCTCTTTGCTGGTTTTATGCGGTTTTGGCACTTTGGTGCTGCGTTTGACAATCTCTTTTGAGATAAGCTCTTGCAGATCCTGGGGGGCAGGCTTGGGCTCACGAATCAAGGCCCACATTATCACGATGGACACCAATGCTGCCAGAAGATACAAGCCCAGTCTGGGTCTGTTTTGCTTCCGTCTTATCTTTTTGTTCCTGGCCTTGCTTTTCTTTTTAGTTTTGGGCATTTTGCACCTGCTTTATCTTCATGGGATGCAGTTTGTTGTTTATCTGTTGCCCGAGCATGATAATCGGGTAAAAGAAGAGGTTGGATAGCATAAACGCGGCGGCAAGCATGAAGAGATTGTACAATACCGACCAGATTCCAGAGACCGGGATAAGTTCAATGTTTAGCTTCAAGCCCAGAACACTGGTCAGCCCAGATAGCATCGGCGCTACGAAATAGGCAATGAAAATCACATACAATCTCACTGCAGCCAGGACCACGATGATCATCATTGTGGTATACTTCAATGCCGCCCAAGGGTGTTTATAAGCCCAGCCTGAGGTCATAAACTCTGCTCTGTTCCTGGAATAATTTCGGTCCCGCAGGGGTTTGAGCCACATTGATTTCAGATAATAGTAAAGAATCAGGATAGTGGTAAAAGCACGAAAAAGCAGCATCACTCCCTGTTTCAAAGGAATCTCGATGGCGTAAAAATATGAAAGAAACCGGGATAGCACGTAATAGGCCATGAGCGTCATAATGGTGACAAAGAGCACCAGATGCAATTGAATCACGGAATCATAAAACTCACTCATTCGCTGGGGATATGCTTTGTGCGGACCCCGAAACAGACAAGTATAGATCTTGAGGACCATGAAGCCTACGTAGATGAACAAGACCCCAAAAAAGGTAAGCGGAAGATAGTGAATCCTCAAGCTCAAAAGCGAGGTAAGCGACCACAGGATACTGGAGCTGGATATCCAATAAAATAGAGTGGAGGGATACAAAAAAACCTGAATGCCATTGTATTCGGCGCACATGGCCTTCAAGATAAAGCGCAGTGAGTTTGAAAACTGATTCAAGAACAGCCCCTAAAACCTGTGGATGATACCGGCATAGAAGCTGGTATCCTGCCGGGGCAGACTTTTGAACTGCCATTTGGGCGAATTTAGCAGGTTATCACATTTCAGGTAAACTTGTGAGCTAAAACTGAGCTCATAAGCAGCACTGATACTAAGGTCAAGAAGCTTGGGAAGCGGATTCTGGTAATGATCCCTGGCAAGATAGTGCTGGTAAAAACTCAAAGCAGCATGATAGGGATAGCGCTCCAGCCGGAGTGAAGACTCCACCTTAAACAGCGGATCATAGGGCTTTCTGACCCAGTTCTCATTAGCCATAAAAGCCAAACTCAGGGTTAGAGCTTGATCAAAGACGAGGCTGCCCTGACCGAATCTGGCGGAAATCCTGCTCTCATTGGCAAATACATCAGAGAAATACAGCTCCGGCGCTCTGGGATTTGGGCTGTCTCTGAGGACGGCATCATTTACCCGATATTGAGTTACATTGCTGATCCGAATATTCGGCAAGCTTAGCAAGCGCCTTTGGGAATGGGTATCTTCCAGCTGAATCCTGAGATTGAGTGGCATTGTGGTATTGCGTCGGGCTTGATCAAAACTGAGCCAGCGGTAATGCTCCAGAAGCTCATAAAAATCATTGCTCTTAGTTTCTGGCTCGTTTACTATGCTCAATTGCTGATCAAAATCCGTGATCAAGCGCCAATGAAAACCCGGCACGGGGAAAAAACTGTAGCCATCATATAAGACATGAATAGAGAACTTATCGATCTCATCCTGTTCAAACTCAATAAAGCTGTGAATAGCCGGTCTCTCGGAATAGAGATACCATCTGTTTCCCCAATCCAGATTGGAGAAATCCAGCAGGCTTTGGTGAAAAAAACCCAAGCCATCATTTCTGTAGCTCAAAGCGCTATTTTTCTGGTCGAGACCAGATATCCGCAGCGCATTTGACATCTGTCTGATATGCAGTCCTTTGATATTGAGTTCATCGTGATAGCTGCTTAGTGAACCCAGGGTATATTTGCTGTTCAGCCCCAAGCCTTGAGTATCATAGTACAGCAGATTGAGTCCCAGCTCCTCACCCGCTTCGAGATCATAATCCCCTTGCAGATCATAGTGACAGGAATGCACATCCGCTTCCGGCTTCAGCATAGACAGACGAATTCCTGCCCGTGATAGCCAATCATTTTGGGGATAGTATCGATAGGTTCCTTCCAAAGCCAGCCTGGTATCTGCTTCCAGATTCAGATAGTGTCTCAGCAGAGGCTTGGGTGAGACTAACTGGGCTACGGGTAGTTCTGGCAGAGAGAGAGGAAAAAACGCCCGGATGCTATCCGCAGTAAGGCTTTCCCGGCTATAAGGTAAGGCTTTTTTATACAGGAAGATTTTGATCTGGCTTTCTCCGCTTACATCGATATCTGGCAAGACCTGGATTTGGGCACTCAAAGCTGTCCAGAGCAAAATCACCAGCACAAGACAGCGTTTCACCGGCTTTCCTCCAGAATCCCGTTTAGCACTTCCAGATGTATATCCGAGAGCAATTGACCATAATCCCACAGATGCATTTCAGCTTCCGCTCGAGCCTCCAGATTGAGGTAACTCAGGATGACATGATAAGCACAGAGATCCTGAATATCAGCAAAATCCGGAAACAGCACCATGGTCTTCTTAAATTCCGCTATCGCAGCTTCATAATCCTCATTCATAAAGAGGATCAGAGCTTTGTAATAAAAAGCTGTAGCATGATCATGAGCATTTAGGCTCTCGTTTATGATGAGATCTGCCAAAAGCTCAGCTTGTTCAAAGTGAGCATCAAAACTGAGCTGAGCCAGGCGCAACAATCTGGCTTGGGATACCTTGTCTGCAAAGTCTTCCCCTTGTTCCCAGATCTGTTCAAAATATAAATATCCGGCTTGCACAGAGGCCTGCAGAGCCTGATACCAAAGTGTCGGAGTGGGATCCAGAGTCAGGGCGCTTTGATATTTGTCCATAGCAGATTCATAATCTCCCAGATGCATATCCACTTCCGCCCATTGGATCAAGGCACGAGGATCCTGGGTATCCTGATATAGGGTGATCAATAGTGAATCTGCAGAATCGTATTCGTTTAGTTTGATCAGGCTTTCAGACATCAGCAATTCCACTTCCATGCGGCTCTGTTGAGGAAATTCCATCCGCATCTGCTCGGCACTGGATAGCACTTCCTGCCACTGCTCCCCTTCGGCATAGATCTTGAGCACGAGATAAGACAATTCAAAGCGAATAAAGTGGCTCTGAAAGGTATCCGCCATTTCGGCCACTTCATAGGCCAGCAGGGCATCGTCCAGCCGCCGCAATGTCAGCTCGATGCCAGTAAACACTTCATGCAAAAGAGCTTGATCGGAGGCATCAAAGTCCTGGATATTGCGAAATCTGAGCAGAATGTTTTGATAATCTCGCAGAGCCTGCCGGTAATTACCCATATTGTAATAGCTGTTGGCGATATCGGCCAATACCGGAAGATAGTATTGAGAATCCGGAAATGTATCCACAAACTGTTCAAAAAGCTCCAATGCCAGATGATAATCCCCTGCTGCATAGGCAGATTTTGCTCCCAGATACAGATAGGTATCCGGGCTTTCTTTGCCTTGATAAAGCTGCAGATAGATAGCGGTAGCCTCAGAATAACGCTTCATCTGATACAGACACAAGGCACTATAGCTCTTTGCTTCAGTGATGCGCAATTCTTTTTCTGTAGCACTCTCTGCCTGGCGAAAATTCTTGAGGGCAGCAGCATAGTCTTTGCGATTAAAATTGATATGTCCTTGCAAGATCAGCGAATCGTAGCTGGGATCAAGCTTTGCCAGCCACAGTTCTGCATCGCCATAACTGCCCAGATAAAAATATACTTGTGCCACTCTCAGAGCAGCATAGAAGTTTTCTGGCTCAGCTTGCAGAATTTCCAGATAAGCCGTCAGCGCCAGATTGTAATTTGCCAGATAATAATCCATCTCAGCCAGATAAAACTTTGCTGAGGGTACATGCATGGATTGGGGATGAGCTGAAATCAGCTGATCAAATGCCGGAGCCGCCTTTTTGTAGTCCTTGGCCTCATGATATAGATAGCCCAGGTAGTAAAGTGCTGTATCTCTATCCTTTCCTTGGGGATATAGATTCAGATATCGGTTCATGCTCTGGATCGCTCGGGTATGCTCTTCCGCCAGCAACCAGCTACGGGCAATCAGGATATCGATATCTGCCATTTGCAGGCGGTTTTCGGTTTCTGCCCGGGCCTGAGACAGGTATTTCAATGCTTCCGGAAACTCCTCTTGGACAAAACAAAAATAGCCCATGGTATATAGCTGTTCAGCCCTGGCAATATGGTTTTGAGCATTGTTGATAAACTCCGCCAATTGCTGCTTTGCCGCCGTCGGATCGGTCATAAAAAGAAGCTTCAAGCGTTCCAGATAGCTCAGTACTTTGAGCTCGGGATCAGCGTTCTTCACCAATCTGCCAAAGATGAAGTCTGCTTCGGCAAAATCTCCTGCATGCACCAGAGCCAAAGCCTCGAAATACTGAAATTGATCGCCACTATTCGGGGTGGACTCCAAAATGGCGAAAACAGCCGAATAATCTCTCAAAGCAATAGCCTTGCGCAGACTAAGCAGCTCAATATGGGGATGAGTGAGCAAATCCGGAATATTCGTCAGCAAGTCCTCATACTCTTCAAAGCGGTTGTTCTCCAGCAAATACTGTGCCCAGAGCACATTGCTTTTGGCGTAAATGTGACTCTGGGGTGAGATGTTTGTCAGCAGAGCTTTGGCTTCCTGGTCTTTTTGCAGTTGCACCAGAACCTCAAAATACTCATATTCGATTTCAGGATCGGTATTGTGCTGCAGAGTGCTCTGATATGCCTGCATGGCGCTGTAATATAGCCCCAGCGTTTTATAGATTCTGCCCCGATAGAGCTCTGCCTGAGCCAGAAGAAAGCTGTCTCGACTCTCGCTTTGCAAGAGCTGCAATTGTGTCATCGCCTGATCATACTCTTTCAGACCGATCAAGCTCAGAGCTCGATGCAGATACACCTGATGCCGCACCGTGAGTTCGATATCCTCAACCAGAATTTCATCGTAAATGCTCAAGGCTTCCACATAATTCTGATCTTCCAGGAGCAGATTTGCAGCGATAAAGCGTAAATAATGCCGATATGTACTCTGCGGATACTTAGCTAAAAAGCTCTGGATTTCGGATTCCAGAATCTCGGTATCCCCGCGGTCATATAGCTTTACTATATATTGATAGCTATAGTTTTCCAGATTCGTAGCCACTGCAGTCTGTGCACTCAGCAGGCTGAAAAACAGCAGACTCATCAGCATGATTATCAGGTGTTTTATATATTCGGGCATTCAATTCTCCGCAATATTCTCTCTTTTGAGACAGGTGAGCAAATCAAGCCGATATTGTCAATGGCTTTTATTTGAAGACCTCTTCAGCCAGGTAATCCCGCTGGGGATCAAAACTCTTTAAGATCCGGTGATCGTCCGGTGAAAGCTCATTTAGACACATCCGGCACAGCAATTCGCCGAGTCCGGGACCGAGCATAAAGCCCTGACCACACATCCCCACGGCGTTGATGAGATTGCCGGCATGGCTGCTGCGTCCCACGATGGGAAAACCATCCGGAGTCATGGGATACTGTCCTCTCCAGGTGCGCCGTACTTTGAGATTCATCAGCCGGGGATAGATATCGATCATACGTTTGCTGCACAAAGGTAAAAACTCTGAAGTAGAGCGGTTGTCGATGCCCAAAATCGGCGGATCCGGCGTGATGCAAAATACCACCTGACCTTCGATGTTTTGATAAAAGTAGAAATTCGCACTACCCGGAGCTTTGCGCATATCCACCAGCATCGGGGTAAAAAAGCGCATCACAGGTTCGGTGATGCCCGCTTCATGATTATCGGGAAAAACCTGCAAGTCATCCCCCACCATGGCGCCAAGCTCCCTGCCATAGTTTCCGGCAGCGTTGATCACCAGTTCTCCCTGATAGCGGCCTTTGTTTGTAAGTACTTCTGTGATCATGTCTTGCTCGGTCTTGAGTCCAATCACTTTTTCCAAAAAACGGAATTCCACTTTGGCTTCGAGCGCGTGAAAGTAAAAGGCATTGGCCACCAAAAGCGGTGAACAGCTCCCATCTTCGGGGGAATATGTACTACCCAATAGACCTTCCATCTTGATTCCCGGCACCAGTTCATTGTATTCATCAGGGCTGATCCACTTGATATTCAGCCCAAAACCATGCTGGATCTTCATCAGATCCCTCAGGGCGATGGCATCTTCTTCACAATAGGCAGGATACGAATAGCCATTGCTCATCCAGCCGATGTCGTCACCACGTTCCGCTTCCCAATTCTTGAAAATATCAATTGAGCGCTGGCAGACAGAGATCTTACCAAAATCTGAATGGGTGGCTCTTACTCCGCCGATCGCCTTCTTGTTGTTTCCCTGTCCGGGTCCGGGTTCAGAGTCAATCACCAGGACTCTCAAACCGCGCTCAGCCAGATACAGCGAACTTGGCAGTCCGATCGAGCCTGCCCCGATGATGATTACATCGTATTTCATCTGACACCTCCATCGGGAAACTTACCCAGGGGGACTTCTACAAACACCGGTCGCTTGGTGTTTGGCACCACTCGGGATGGCTCAATACCCTCTTCCCGCAATAGCCCTTTGATCAAAACTTCACAGGTCTTGGCTCCACAGGGTCCCATGCCTGCTCGGGTAATAGCCTTAATCTGGTTCAAATCACTAATACCCTTACGTATAAGAGCTCTTACCTGACCCACTGTAACACGTTCGCAAAGGCAAACCATTGCCTCATCTTCCATTCGCTCTGGTACGACAGCTTCGTTCAGAGGCTGAGAGACTGCTGGATCCTGCACTCTGAACCCTGCCACTTGTTTGGCAATCTGAGCCGGAACTCTAAACTGCACCAATTGCATTTGTTGCTTAGGATAATCTCGCACTGCCGTCACTTCATACTCGCCCAATACCTTTGCTTCAATGTTCATAAGTACCCTCTTATCCCCCAGCTTTACCGGCATATTCATGATCTCATAAGCTATAGTCACTGTGGGAAAATCCTGGTCTTTTCGATAATCCACCAGGGTGATTGCAAGTCCGGGGCAGATCAGCAGACATTTGCCGCAGCCAATACACTTTCCCGTGTAACGGGGTAAGGCCATGAGACTGCCATCTTCGGTTTGGATCGAATTGGTGGGGCACACCGTGGTACAGGGATTGCAGGGGATTTCCTGCAGACAATGGATGATCGGCATCACAGTGCTATTATCTTCCAGGCTCTGATACTGTTTGATCGCACCGGGATGGGCTTTGAGTACTTCTGCTTTGGCATACCAGGAATCGGGGATATCTTCGACCTCGTCTCCTCGCAACAACCTGGCAATTTTGAGCCCGGCGATTTTGCCATTGAACATGGCGGAGCTGGCTTCGGCAATCTCCCGGGCGTCTCCAGCAGAATCCACCGGCAATCCTGCCATCTCGGCCTCAATGGTAAACTCGTTCAGAGAATCCAGACCTACCGCGATCAGGATGGTATCGCAAGCAAAAGTCTTGGCGCTGCCGGCAATGGCTTGGAAATTCTCGTCCACTGCGGTGATGGTTACGCTCTGAACCGTCTCTTCCCCATTGGCACACAGGATGGAGTGGGAAGTATAGATCGGCACGCCAAAACGCTTCAGCTTATCGGCATGCACCTTATAGCCACCACACTGTGGCATGGCTTCTGCCAGTCCCACCACCTCAATACCGGCTTGCAGGGCGTGGTAACCGGCAATCAAGCCCACGTTGCCTCCACCCACGATAAAAAGTCGTTGTGTGGGACGCACCAGATCGCGATTTACCAAAGTCTGAAAAGCACCTGCTCCATAGATGCGGGCAAGCTTGTTTCCCGGAAAGCGCAAAAACTTCTCCCTCGCTCCCGCCGCATTCAGGATCCGCTGAGGGCTAACCAGTTTGTAGACCCCATCTTTGAGCACTCCCACTTTTTGGTCACTGAAGACAAAGATTGCCGTGCTATTGAGCCAGGTCTGCACACTGGGATACTCATCCAGATTTTGAGCCAGGATCTGACCAATATGATGCCCTCTGGTCCCAGCCCGGCTATCCTCTTCCGAGCCGAAAAACTTATGAGTTTGCAAGACCAGTTTCCCACCCAATGCGTTCTTATCATCTATCAAAAGCGTATCCACCTGATGCTTACCCAGCTCTGTGGCTGCAGAAAGCCCGGCAGGACCGCCTCCAATGATCAGTACTTCGCAAAAGATCTCTTCCAGCGGGGCAAATTCTGGGGCTTCCCCCGCTTCCGCAAGCTGGGGCAAGCCTTCTGCACTGTGCACAATCATGTTTTCCGATACTGCCGTCATGCAAGATTTTACAGCTAAACCATTGGCTATAACCATGCATTTTGCACATTGTCCATTGGCACAAAATATGCCCTGGGCACTGCCATCTTTGTGATGGTGACCAAACACATTGATACCATTTGCGATCAAGGCCGAGGAAATCATCTCGCCCTCACGGGCTTGCATTTTCTCGCCGTTGAAATAAAAGTTGATCAGTTTAAGCTCTGGAACATCCAGGATGGGATGCTCCTCAATGCGGAACTGCTCCATGTATCAAACTCCTTGTTTGAGAAAATATTAGGCTTTGGGAATCTTCAAAATGCTGATTCTGGTTATAAAGTTTAAGAATGCCCGCTGGTGTCAAGAAAAAGAGTGTTTTGAGCCAAAAGCTCTGGCTTGGGAATTGCGAATTTCCCGCTGCTGCTTTGCCGGGCATTCAGACATCCTGATATCCTCACTATATCAACCCGTATAAAACCCATGCTCATGGGACTATTACGGGTTTGTATCAGCCTGATACTGCTTTTAAGGCTGGGGCAAAGCGAGGGCTACCCAAAGCATATTGTGGAAATATTTCCATTCCCTTTTTTGCCAAATTGCCTAAGATTCCCTTTGTCCCTGTCCACAACTGATTAACTTATTACAAAAAGAGCCAGGAGGTGTCCGATGATCCGTCAGCTTGTGCTTCGCAACCGGAGTTATCGTCGTTTTGATCAATCCAAATCCATCAGCAGACAGACTCTGAGAGATTTGGTAGATTTGGCCAGACTCTCACCCAGTGCGGCAAATCTGCAGAATCTGCGCTTTTGGCTGGTGAGCAATCCCCACAATTCTCTGTTTGGATGTCTGCGTTGGGCAAATTATCTCAAGGATTGGGATGGTCCCATGGAAGGAGAGCGTCCTGCTGGCTACATCCTTGTACTGGCTCCCCACAATTGCACCAAATATCACTATTATGATGCCGGAATTGCTTGTCAGAGTGTGCTCCTGGGTGCCACAGAGATTGGTCTGGGTGGGTGCATCCTGGCCTCAGTGGATCGGGATGAAGCCAAACGAATTCTGAAGATTCCTCCCGAGTGGGAGATTTTGTTGGTAATAGCGCTGGGGATTCCGGCTGAAGAAGTGATTATCGACCAGATTGCCACGAATGATAACATCGAATATTGGCGGGATGAAAAAGACCGGCATCATGTTCCCAAACGGGATTTGGATACTCTGATCCTAAACTGAATTTGCCAAGATTATTGACAAAAAACACGCACAGGTATTTTCTGCTCTGATATGGAAAATATAACCGTTTTCAGCGTGTTTGAAATCACCCGCCATTTGCGCCAGGTGATCGAGACCAGCATCGAAGCACTCTATGTGAAAGGTGAAGTCTCAAACTTTGTGCATCATAGCTCAGGGCACATGTATTTTAATCTCAAGGATGAATTTTCCACCCTGCGCTGCACTTTTTTTCGTAATCAGAACTACCTTCTGGATTTTCAACCCGCCAATGGCCAGAGCGTGATCTGCTATGGCAATCTCACTCTATATGAAAAGGGCGGAAGCTATAACCTCAATGTAGCCAGTATGAGTCCCAGCGGTCTGGGAGAAATGCAAGCCAGATTCGACGAATTGAAAAAGAAGCTGCACGCTGAGGGATTGTTTGAGGAAAACCGCAAACAAGCTCTCCCCCGCTATCCACAGCAGATCGGCATCATCACATCCCCCACTGGAGCTGCTTTGCAGGATATCACCAATGTGCTTACTCGCCGTTTTCCGGTTCAGGCCTGGGTCTATCCCGCTCTGGTGCAAGGGCAGGAAGCAGCTAAGACCATGATCAAGGGACTCAAGTATTTTAATGACACCTTCCCCGTGGATCTGATCATCGTGACCCGGGGTGGTGGATCGCAGGAAGATCTCTTCTGTTTCAACGATGAAGAGCTGGCGCGGACAATCTCCGCATCCAGAATTCCGGTGATCTCAGCAGTGGGGCACGAGATTGATTTCACAATTAGCGATTTTGTAGCAGATCTGCGCGCTCCCACGCCCTCGGCAGCAGCGGAAATCGCAGTCCCCAATCGGGAAGAGCTACTGAATTATATCCGTTCTCTGGCTCAGCGGATGAGCCTGAGCAGCACCAATGCCATCGGCAAATGCAAGCATGAGCTCAGTGCTCTGGCCCTGGAATTCTCCGGATACCACCCCCAGCGACTCTGGCAGAGTTTTCAGCAACGTTTTGACCTGGCAACCATGGCTCTGGATCAGGTCAAACACATCCTACGCGAACCCCAAAACTCCTTTGCTCAAGCCCAAGAGCGCTTTTTGTCTGCAGCAAAACATGACCAGGAAAGTCGCATTAGCCGCTATCAAAACCGACTCGACCGACTGCAAGAACATCTGCAATTTTATCTTCAGCAAAATATCGATAAACTGAACCACACTTTGCTCTTACGGCAGCAGAGATTGGAATTGAGCTCTCCTCAATATCTGCTAAAACAAGGTTGGGCATTAGTGACCAAAGAGGATCAGATTGTGCGCAGTTGCAAAGATATCAGCAAGGGCGATACCCTGAAGATAACACTCTCAGACGGTCAAGCTGACGTGAAGGTTACCGGCTGCAAATGAAGCGAGTTCCAATACTCTTGGCGCTAATCTGGCTGACCCTGTATTTGGGAGCAGAAACGCGCGCGCTGTGGGTATTGCCCTGGGATATCCAGAGTGCCGAGGCCGTGGATCAGGTGATCGCAGATGCCGTAGCCGCAAATCAGAATGAGCTGCTGCTCGAAGTGCGCTATCGCGCTGATGCCCTATATACTCCCAATCGCTCAAACTCACTCTTTCCCAATCCGGAACCGCGCAGTTACATCCTGGCAGACGACGGTTTTGATCCTCTGGCTTATGCCATATCCAAGGCTCATGAGCATGGAATTGCGATTCAGGCCTGGGTGATAGTATTCAATGCCACTCCTCTGGATGCGAAGCTTGTGCAGCAAAACTATATCTATCAAAACCATCGGGAGTGGATCACTTTCGACGAGCACGGGCGGCAAATGAGATCCAGCAAGCAGTATGGCTACTTCATCGATCCTGGCATCCCTGAGGTGCAGGATTATCTGCTGAATGTATTTGCTGATCTGGTATCAGGATATCCACAGTTGGATGGACTGCACCTGGATTATGTTCGCTATCCGGATGCTACTTTGGGCTATCATCCCACTTCCGTCAGCCGCTATCAGGAGCAAGCTCAGTGGGCATCCTGGAATCAATGGCGCATGAAACAGGTTACAGACTTTGTGGCAAGATGCCGGGCTCGGATCACCACCATCAACCCCGATATCATGCTCACCGCTGCGGTTTTTGCCGATATCCATGCTGCGCGCAAGCTCTATGCTCAGGATTGGTATGCCTGGCTGCAAGATGGACTCATAGATCGAGCCTATCCCATGGCTTATGATCTGAATCCTGATGTCTTTGCCAGCCAGCTCCAGGATATGCAACGCTACTGTGCTCCCCGGGATATCGTGGTGGGACTGCGAGCATGGGATCAAAAAGGCAGATCGCTATTAAGCTGGGAAAATGGTGCATACAATCTTAAGGATATCGCTGCCCGCATCGCTTTGGCCAGGAGTTACCGCTTTGCCGGCATCGCTCTGTTTAGCTATGCCGGGTTAAAAATCGATAATGCCCTCCAGCATCTCACCGATATCTCATATTTTGCAGCTCCGCTACTGCATAGCCCGGCTCTGCTATCACGGACTCAGATCAATTTCCCCGCCGCCCCAGATACCCTTCCAGCGCGTGTTTTTAATCACCAGTTTCACAGCGAAGACATGGAGTCTGACGCCAAATCAAGTACTCAGCAATCCACTGTGCAGCAGCAAGATGAGCTTGATATCAGTTTTGGCGGGGATCAGGATATGTATGTCATCCATCTGCAAATACCCGAGGAAGGAAGGTGGTTTTGGGAACTGCAGGATGCGAAACAAACGCCAGTTTACAGCCGTTTTCGCTATTATGTGGCGGGACTCAATGAAGACTTTTGGGATGGACTTCTGGAAGATCAAAGCCGGATCAAAGCCGGAATCTATACCTTGATTCTGCAAAGCACCCGAAAGAGCTATGCCACAAAGGTGAAGATAGGAGATTTTGATCATGAGTGATCTGAGCAAACAAGCAGGTCTACTCTCGCTGGCGGATTTTACCCGCTTTTTTATCAAGACCGTGATCGGAATCGCTCTGGCAAGGCTCTTAAGCCCGGCTGATCTGGGCTCGTATCGGCAACTCTTTCTCATCTATGGCACTCTCTCCGGGATATTGATGCTGGGCTTTCCGCAGAGTATGCTATATTTCCTGCCCAAAGCGGGATCAGATCATGAAATCAAGCGCCTGGTAAGCCGCACGCTAAATGTGATTTCCCTGCTGGCTCTGCTCTGCGGGCTTATCATCTTCTTTAGTCGGGATCTCATCGCCAATAGTTTTAATAACCCGGATCTGAGCAGACTGCTCATCGTCTATAGCATCTACCCCATCTTCATCTTCGTGACTCAGCTCTATAGCTCGGTCATGCTGGGGCTCAAAGAGCCGCTCAAATCTGCTCGTTTCACCATCTTTGCCATCATCTGCGATTTGCTGCTGGTGCTGGGAGTAGCTTTCTTTAGCCGGGATATCCGGCTCATCGTTTGGGCTGTGGTGGTATCGGCCTTTATCCAGTGGCTGTGGGCTTCGCTGTGTCTAAGAAAGTTCACGGGTAGCTTTAGTCGTACAAATTTTGCAGGCTTCAAAGCTCAGTTAAACTACACCATTCCCCTGGGCTTATCACTTCTGATCGGCGTACTCAGTGTGCAGCTGGATAAGCTCATGATATCCGGTTTTTTCAAGCCGGAGCAATTTGCCGTATTTTCTCTGGGTGCGATGGAATTACCCTTGATCGGTATCCTGATCAATTCGGTGAATGCAATCCTGCTGCCCAATATGAGCAGTATTGATCGAGAGCAGATGTCTGCGATCTATAGTGCCTCGATCCGAAAAAACGCGATCATCATCTTTCCTTTGGCCACTGTATTCTATATCTTTGCCACCGAGTTTATGGTCTTTATCTATGGCAGCATCTACGCCGAAGCGGCAGTCTATTTTCGGATCTATCTTATGATCCTGCCACTGAGAGTCGCCACCTACGGCATTGTCTTTCAGGCTTTGGGCAAGACCCGGCTGGTGATGATGGATTCCATCCTGATGCTGATCATGAACGCCATCCTGAATCTTATCTTGATCCGCATCTACGGCATGACCGGAGCTGCAATCGCCACCGTGATTGTTTCCTGGTTGATAGTGGCAGTGTACCTGTTTCAGATGCATTTCTATCTGAAGCTAAAGCTATTGCGGCTATTTCCGCTATGGCGCTTGATCAAGAACCTGCTGGTGGCGATTCTACCTGTGTTTGCGGTGGTGCCGCTGACAACACTTATCAAGCACGATTTTGCCAGAATGGTCGTGGGCGGATGCCTGTATCTACTCTTGTACGCCTTAGCGGGTCTGGCGGTAAAAGTGATCCTGCCTTGTGACATCCAGCTGGCATGGAGTTTTGCCTCGGGGCTGCTCAAAAGGCTAAGACGATGAATGTGCTAATCATTCCTTCCTGGTATCCCTATCCGGGCAATCCGCTGGCGGGAAAATTCTTTATGGATCAGGCCAAAGCCCTGGCCAAGCATACAGAGCATAACTACTATCTGTTGAATTTTGGGCAAAATGAGTATCAACTCACGCTCAAAAAGCCTTTGCAAAACCTTGCTAAACTTTGCGCTTTTGCCTCTTCGACCAGGCAAGAGCACCAGCTCTCAGAACGATTGTGGGAGATCTGCATTCCTCATCTAAGCTGGAGCAGCCATATTGCCAAAGGCAATTTGGAGCGCTTTTTGGGGAACTTGGGCATCCAGGTGGATCTGATCTACGCTCTGGTCAGCTTCCCCGCTGGGTATCTGGCCATGAGACTGGCAGCCAAGCTGAGAGTGCCATACCTGATCGCAGAACATAGCGGTCCCTTTCCCTTCCCCCAATTCACCAGAAATGGCAAGCTATCTACTCTGATCCAAGACCCCATCCTGGGTGCAAAAGGAGTGATAGCGGTTAGTACTGCCTTGCAAAAACAGATCTTTGATAGCACCGGAGTCGAAGCGCAAGTGATACCCAATATGGTGGATACGGATTTCTTTGTGCCTGCTTTGGCAAAACACTCTTCCCCTAAGCTCAGGCTGTTTTCGATGTCGGCATTCACGCTGGCCAAAGGAGTCACAGACCTGTTGCAAGCGCTTTATGCTCTGTGGCAGATTGATCAGGGGTTTGAGATGGTCTGGGCGGGAGCAGGACCCCTGCACCGCACCATCATTCGCCAGGCTGCCCGACTGCCCATCAGCTTCCCCGGATTCCTCAATCCCGAGCAAGCGAGGCAACAATATCAGAATTGCGATCTTTATCTGATGCCATCGCGAATCGAGAGTTTCAGCCTGGTCTTGATCGAAGCCATGAGTAGCGGGGTGCCCTCTGTGGCCACAGCTTGTGGTGGACCTTCTGACATCATCTCTGCCAAAACCGGAATCCTTTGCGAAGCTCAAAATCCCCAAGCCCTGCTGCAGGCAATTATGGAGTATCAAGTAAACAGGGATTGCTATGATCCCCACACTATCCGAGCCCTCTGTATTAAGCGTTTTAGTAAGAAAACTATTTGCGCTCAGCTAAATAGCTGTTTTGAAGCCTCACTCTCCTGTTAACACAGAATTGATGGTATTGATTAGTTCTTCCCGCATAAAAGGCTTTTGCAAGGAGGCCTTGGCACCCAGTTTCTCTGCCAGGGGCAAATAGCTGTCCGGGCCATATCTGCCTCCTCCACTCATTGCCACAATCTTGAGCTGGGGACTGATCTCCAAAAGCTCCTGTATGGTCTCCAAACCCTCTTTGTCCGGCATGATGATATCGGTAAGCACCAGATCAGGCTCAAACTGCGCACATACTTCCAGCGCCTGGTTCCCATCTCCCGCTTGACGAACATCGTACCCAGCTTTGTTCAGCATTTGTACCAATACATTGCGGAAGCTATTGTCATCTTCGATAACCAGTATTTTCGCCATCTTAAAGTCCTTCTGTTGTATAATTGGGGGAGCCGGATTCATAATCCCGACCCATCTATGTCATTATTTCTGGGATTGCGTTTTGTGTAAAGAAGAATCTTGATGCTTCAAGCAGAAATGTGATGATTAAGTGGAACAAATTCAACAATATGGAAGGCTGAATAGAGAAGTGGTGGCGAGACCCAGAATTGAACTGGGGACACAAGGCTTTTCAGGCCTCTGCTCTACCGTCTGAGCTATCTCGCCACACAGTGATGAGCATGAGAATTAAGGGGCTGATTTTTGTCAAGCACAATATCAGATTTCATTGTTCATCCGAGCCAGATCAAGCATAGTAGTTTATTCTCAGGCTTCAGCACCAGAAGTGTGTCCTGGCAGAGCAAGGCAGTTCTGCGATGCTTTACGCGCTTTGTCTAAGGGCATTCTGGCTCACAGGCAGCTGTGAGGCCTCTTTACAGCCTCTTTCGCACTGCGGAAGAGGGATCCAAGCGAGTGTGAGGAGCCCTAAGAGCCAGCGAGGTGAAAACCAGGGACAAGCAAGAGTCTCGCTGCTAAAATGGCGAATACACCCATCTGGAAACGGTTAAAACCGTAAGTTATAGTCTTTTCAGGCTCTACTCCACCGTTACGCTTTTGGCCAGATTGCGCGGTTGATCCACATCAAAGCCTTTGAGATCCGCCACATGGTAAGCCAGTAGTTGCAAGGGAATCACGGTCAGCAGCGGTTGGAGATTGGTGAGTGTATCCGGGATATATATGACATGTTCGCTAATCTTTTCCAGCTCGACATCCCCTTCTGTAGCAATCGCGATCAGTCTGGCTTTACGGGCTCTGACTTCCTGCAGATTGGAGTAGATCTTGTCATACAGAGCATCTTTTGTGGCAATGGCGACCACCGGCATGTTTTCATCGATCAGAGCGATGGGTCCATGCTTCATCTCTGCTGCGGGATAGCCTTCAGCATGGATGTAGGATATCTCTTTGAGCTTGAGCGCACCCTCGAGGGCCACCGGGTAATTCAAGCCACGTCCCAGATACAGGGCATTGGTGCTATCTTTGATGCTGGCTGCGATTTGGCGAATGCTGTCATTGTGCGACAAGATTTGACTCACCTTAGCTGGAATCTCTTCCAAAGCTTTGATATACTCTGCGCCCTGCACTGCAGATACATGGTTCATGCGCCCCATATAGATCGCCAGCAGAGAGAGAATGGTCACCTGAGAGGTAAAAGCTTTGGTGGAGGCCACGCCGATTTCGCTGCCGGCATGAATATAAGTGCCGCCATCGCTCTCCCGAGCAACGGTGGAACCCACCACATTTGTGATGCCCAACACTCTGGCGCCCTTGGCTTTGGCCTCTCTCATGGCAGCCAGGGTATCAGCGGTTTCTCCGGATTGACTGATCACAAAGACCAGGGTATCCTGAGGAATAATGGGATTGCGATAGCGATATTCACTGGCATATTCCGCATGCACCGGGATGCGCGCGATATCTTCAATGATGTATTTGCCGATCAAAGCGGCATGAAAAGAAGTGCCGCAGGCGATTAAATGGATCTGCTTGATCTTTCGCATCTCAAAGCTGGGCAAATGCAGACCTCCCAGGCGTGCGGTACCCATATCTTCATTGATGCGGCCTCGGAAACCGTTGTCGATGGTGATGGGTTGTTCAAAGATCTCTTTGAGCATAAAGTGTTTAAAATCGCCTTTCTCGATCGCGGAAATATCCCAATCCACTACTGAGATCATGGGTTTCACACTGGCTTTGTCCAAAGTGGAGATCTCAAAGCCATCTCTTCTGAGCACGCAAAGCTCGGAATCCTGCAGATATATCACACGTTTGGTATGAATGATGATCGCGCTTACATCGCTGGTGATAAAGTGTTCATTCTCGTTGATGCCGATGATCAGGGGGCTACCCTTGCGCACAGCAATCAGTTGATCCGGTGCGTCTTTGCTGATCACCACCAGGCCATAAGTACCCTCCACCCGCTTCATCGCTTCGCTCACGGCATCTTCCAGGCTCAGTTCGCTGGTCAGAAATTGCTCGATCAGATGCGCAATCACCTCCGAATCTGTTTCACTGACAAATACATGCCCCATCTCCAGCAATTGCTGCCGTAGCAGCTTGTAGTTTTCGATAATGCCATTGTGCACGATGGCCAGCTTGCCATCGCAACTGGCATGGGGATGTGCATTCAGCTCGTTTGGTTCGCCATGAGTCGCCCATCTGGTGTGAGCTATAGCGATATCTCCGTCGCACTTGGAGGGCTCTGGTAAAGAACGTTCCAGTTCGATGATCTTCCCTTGTTTCTTGTAGATATCCAGTTCACCCTGGTGGATCAGAGCGGTTCCCGAAGAGTCGTAGCCCCGATATTCCAGGCGTTTGAGCGCTTCGATTACGATTGGTAGAGCTTGTCTGTGACCGATGTATCCAACGATTCCGCACATACTTTGTCTCCTGTTACTTTGTGAAAGAGGTAAAACGAGATTGCAAAGATCAGCAGGGCAGGTGCTGCCACCCAGTATTTGAGGTTATCCTCACTGCTGATGATTATCTTGATCCATGGTGCACTGGCAAATGCTGTGATAAAGAGCGCCAGGCCATTATTTATGGCATGCGAGAGCATAGAATTGTAGATCGATCCACTGCGCAGAGTCAGGTAACCCAGGAGCAAACCCAGGAGAAATACTGGCAAAAACCGGAATGGATCGAGGTGGAAAGCAGCAAAGAGAAAAGCTGTCAAAACGATATTGACCTTCATCCCATATTTCTCAAAGAAACGAGGCATCATTCCCCTAAAGAGCACTTCTTCGCATATTCCTGGAGCAATGGCTACGATCAGAAAGCTCTGCCACAAAGCTATATCCAGATCAAAAAGCTTACCGAGATTTTCCAGATACTGCTGTGGAAAAGGATAGATCGCATTGATCACTTGAGCCAGAAGCGCCACCAGGATGGCTGCTGGGATGGCGATAAATGGGACCAGCAGGATCTCTTTGAATCTGGGTGGCTG
>CAZCRD010000027.1:0-7297 GCA_964501025.1 uncultured Candidatus Cloacimonadota bacterium
TAGTGCCCGCGTCTCGTGGAAGGCATATCAGCTCACCTTTATTTTACTTAGATCTGCAATACTCATCCGTTCATAATCCTGCACCGATAGCCCAAAGGAGGCCAGGACAGAATCCAAATCCGGATCAATCAGCATCGCCTCAGAATAGGTAAGCTCATATAGCTTATAAACCATGAGATCGATCTGGGATTCCAAACCTTGGGTGTTATCCTTGTTTTGCTTTCCTTCTAACACCTGCCTGGCCATATGCTCAAAGGGTTTTTCCTGATCAGCGGATATCCTCGGAACAGGAAGTTTCTCGATGAACATCGGCTTATACTCGAAGTAACCTCCATTTCGGGTAACTCCAAGAGATCGGATATAATCGTCTCCAAGCTTCGAGTTAAGCACAGCTACAAGATATCTTGAAGATGGAGTAATAACGGTTGAGGGTGCATTAATAAACACTCCTTGTTCCGCTATCGCAAACTGAGAATTCAAGGCCAAATTGCCCCACACCACCTTCTCCTTCTCGAATTCCTCATAGTAGGATATAGGATCTTGAGTTTCAAACCACTTGTTTCCGGTTTTCTTTCTTGTTTGTTGCTTGTTGCCATTTTCATCAACAAAGCTCTCTCCAGTCTGTTTAATTCTTGGCATATAGCTCATTAGATGCGCTTTCACCGCAGGGAAATCATCGATGTTCAGCTTCATAGCCGGAAGGGTAGCAATCAACCACAAATCGGCAAATTCCGCTTTATAGCGTTTGATATCGCGTCCTCTGAGGATAGGTTTGATGATTTCGGCAGAGCGGGGATCGGCGGCGATGAGCTCGTCTTTTTTGGCTCCGGAGATGATGAAGGCATCGTTAAAGCCGGTTTTGATGCCATAGTTGATAGAGACATCCCAATCCTTAAGCGGAGTGCCAATGCGTTCGATCTTTGCTTTCAGTTTTTGCGCCGCGTCATCCGAGATGATCCAGCTTTCGGCGCTGAGCGGGGGCAGGGGGATCTGCTGCTGTGCCACATATTCCGCGATGCTGTCGCCTTTGTAAAAATCGCCCTTGATGCTGCAGGCCATGCCTTGTTTGGCGCGAGGCGCGGAGTTTTGGAAGATGAGGATATTGGTATCCACCGTAGCGGAATCGAAGACCTTGAAGCCGCCAAAATCGATCAGGATCTTGGGCCTGGTGTGTTCTGCCAGAAATTGGCGCAGAGATTTGCCATAGTTCGCGCGCAGCCATTTGTTTGAAGTGATATAGCAAAGGTGCCCATCGGGGCAGAGCAGCTGCTTTCCCCTTTCGTAAAAGAGGCCATAGATATCTCCGGTGCGTTCAAAGCCGGCAAAGCCACAGTCTTTGTAGAGATCGGCAAATTTGCGCTTGTCGTCCAATGCCTTTTGTAATTGGATATAAGGCGGATTGCCGATTACGATATCGAAGCCCTCTTTGATGCCGAACATCCACATAGGATCAAACCATTCTGAAACATGATCTTGAAAGGGATTCCATTTAACAAGCTTGAGTATGTATGCTCTTTCTTTGGGAGTTGATAGGGGCTTTGCTTCCGCTTCATCCAGAAAACTGCTCTGACTATAAGTAGGATGAAGATAGGCTGCTGAGATATCACGTTGTAGAGTAGCAAAGTCTACCTTGATCTTTTCTTTATCTGTGGTAGAGTGGGCATGGAAGTATCTGTCTCTAATCTGATCAAAGCGCTCGATAAAACTTTTATACCTGACCAATGTCTCTCTTTCTTCGCTCAAGCTAATCAGGCTATTTGCTGTCACAAATTTGAAAGAGAGATTAGGCAAGGGATGAATGTTTTTGTTTGGCTTGTCTTCCAGCACCTTTTCATCCACGATCAGAGTAAGAAAGAGCCTTAGTTTGGTGATTTCAGTGGCGATGGGCTGAATGTCCACGCCATAGATAGCGTTTTGGATGATGCCCATTTTATGCTTATACTGCCAGTTTTCATCCATCAGCTTTTTTTCCAGGGCATCCCGCACCAGCTTGTTCGGGATTTTGCTCAATTGGCGGATTACCCACTCGATGGATTCCGGATCCACTCTGTGCAGGATGAGCAGCATTTTCTGCAGGATTCCGATGGGAAATGCTCCCGAACCACAAGCGGGATCCAGAACTTTTATCTGGTCCAGGGCATCCAGGACGGCTTCCTTTTGTGCTTTGCTAAGATCCAGCTCTTCATGGCTATAATCCAGCAGATCACGAAGCAAGCCTTCAGGAATATCCGTTTTGCTGCTCAGATATTGGACCAAGGCTTCATCCACCATATATTCCACGATTGCCCGTGGGGTATAGAAGCTGCCGGTGGCATTTTTGGCAGTCTGCCCTGTTTCAGGATTTATCTCTGCCAGGAGGTTTTCGAAGATGCGCCCCAGCATTTCGGGATCAACACAGAGATCGATGTCAATGGAAGTATTCTCATCAATGGTGAAGTTGTAGGTCTCCAAAATCTCAAAGAGCTCTTTAAACCACTTATCAGGGATCTTAAGGTGCCATGAAACAATGGCAGCTCTCTTACTGTTTGATGGACTATAATAATCCTGATGTTGGCTGGGATCAAACAGTCCGCCATTTAAGTAGGGAATATCATCAAAAGTATCATTACGAATCTCCGGAGGTCTGTCTTCAACTCGTTTGTTTAACATCTCAAAAAAGAGCGGTTCCAGGACCCGGTGATAATAGGATTCTTTTACGGCTGATGTGGAAAGCACAGCCTCAGGAATCAAGGGATTGCCTTCATCTGAAAGTTTCTTTTTGAGAAACCAGCAAAAGACCAATCTGCCGATGAGCCGCACGCCAAATTCCTGTCTGATTTTGGTATCGGGATGCTCCGGCAATTTCAATATGGGTTCGTATTTTAGCTTTTGTTTGCCTTGACTGAGCTCTCCGCCCACCAACTGGTAAAACATCCTTTGGATTTCCTGGTAAAACTCCTTGTTGACCACTTCCACGGAAAATCTGCTTTGCAGGTCTTCAAAATCTCGGATTCTTTCTTTTTTGACGATGAAGCTCTCCGGAGTGTGGGTCTTGGCATCGCTCCCCAGATAAAAAGAGAAGCGCTTGGGATTGGAGAAGTTGTATTCCACTCCGGATCCTTTGAGTTTCAGATCCAGCGTGATCAGGCTGAAGCGGTAGTTTTGGGATTGGGGACAGACAAAGAAGAACAGCGCTTTGCTAATGCTGTGCATCGCCATCAGGCGAAAAGCATCCCGGGAGACCCCAATGCGGGGATCATGTTCTGAGTCGTGAGAGATCTCGATGATTGCCAGGTCATCCAAAGAGGCACAATCCCCAATCCAAAAAGCCTGAGGCTTGATATATCGGGATTTGAATTTGATATTGATATCCTGGCGTTTGATCTTAAAATCGATAGGCAAAAACTTGTTTTGCAGGAAGTCTATCCATTGTTCTCTGTCGTAAGCGGTGTTCAGTAGATTGCTCATTGGGGCTCCTAAATCAATTCTTCGGCAAGAATCAGGCTTTCGGCACCTTCATCAATCTTGCGGGCATTTTTGATCATGGTATTTAAGTAATGATGCGGAATAAGCTCCATCAGCTTTTGGATATCTTTTATCAGGCTATCCTGGTGGATGTCTTTGATGGCAAGGTACACCCCATCCGGTAGGGAATTCAGCTCTTTGCCTACAGTGTAAAGATCCTGCAGATAATCCTTATACGGAGTTTCTTCTTTGATCATGGCTTTGAGCTTGTTTAGATGTTCCGCTCTTTTGCCGGTGGCAGCAGTGATATTTGGGGAGATATACATATTGGCTTTTACATTTTGGTAGATGGCGTCAAAGGCAGCAGATAGCTCTTTTGAGCTTTCACTCTGATCTGCTTTAAACAGATTTAAGGCTTCTTCCGGGGTCAGGGCGTGGGAGTTTTGCAGGTCTTCACCCAGTCTGAAGCTGAAGTCGTCACCTTTTTTCCCAAAAACAATTACACCGGAGGCAGCTTTTTTTGCGCTGCGGCGCAACTTGCTGCGGTGTTGCATTTCTCGGGCTTTTTTGAGCAGATTGGCTTTACCGCTGCGAATCTGATCGTATTCATTGATAAACTTGGCATCCCAAGATTCTGCTTCCTGTTTTTCCAAGGCTTTTTTGTATTGCTCATGATAATAAGAAACCAGTTTTTCTTCATCGGTAAGCACTTGAGTATCTTCTCCCAAGAGCACATCGATCATGGCTTTTTTGAGCGTAGATATTTCTTTTTTGCGGATGTGTCCTTCGCCAATATCGGTGGGAAAATAGTTATAGATATACAGCTGATCATAGAGCATCTTGCCGATGCGGTTTATCCTGCCCACTCTTTGGATTACACGGGTGGGATTGTAAGGTATATCGTAATTAAAGACCGTTCCTGCCCTATTTAGATTGATTCCTTCGGAAAGTGCATCCGTAGTAATGATGATGTCAAAATCATCCTTTTGGGTGGAAGCAGAAGCATCAAAGTTTGCTTTGATAGTCCGGCGGACTTGGGCTGATTCCTGGCTGGAGTAATATATGGCACGGATTCTGGAATCCTGAGATATGCTGTCGTAGATATATGAGGCAGTATCGGTATATTCGCTAAACATTACTATCTTACGCTTAGGATCATCTTTGATCTGACGGTTGATTTCTTCTTTGAAACTCTCCAGCTTGGGGTCATACTCGATGCCTCGTGCAAACCAATTCTGGTGAATCTTGCCCAACAGATCTATATCATGCTTGAGATGGATGATAAAGGATTCTTTGAGATCTTCTCTGGGAATGAAGACCAAGCCTTTCTCATATTGCTTTTTCAGCTCTTCTTCAAAGGCATAGGAATTGATCTGCTCTATGGCATCATCATCAAGATTTTCCAAAAGCTCGTCTGCAGAGGGGAGCCTCCCTTTTTTGTAGATTGGTACACGCTTAAGCTTATAATAGTAGTCTTCAATGTTTACCATGGATTGGATCATGGATTCCAGCGACTTTCTGAAGGCATTGAGCGAGCTTTCAAAACGGCCTACCAATAGCTTTTGCATGAAATCTGCCAGATTTCTTTGGGCTATTTCTATAGACTCCACATCGGCATACTCATTTGTGATGCTTTTACGGAATTTATCCAGATCTATTATGTAATTTGCCGGTTTGTAACGAGCTCCAATATACCCCATATCTTCCGCGAGCTCCGAGCTATCGGTGCTGACATCTTTGCTGGATTGGGAGATAAGCTTGAGCGTATTCAGATATCGTTCTGCCAGATCCCCCAGCGGGTATTCCTTGAGAATGGGCGGTTCGGCAAAGACATAGCGGATTCCTTGTTTTTGCAGATCCTTATGATATGATTCGATTTTTTCCAGATCCAGGCGAGATCTACGGATCACCACGGGTTCCAGGATTAGTCGGATATTGCGAGCAAGCTGATTGATCCTCTCTTCCAATTCCTTTTTACTGATGTTCTTTTTATTGCGTTTCCGGTTGATATCTTTGTATTCTCTCACTGCTTCGGCAAAGTGGTGGCTGAGGTTATCCACACTGCGGATAGTGGATTTGGAAGGTATCTGAAAGAGCTTGATCATGGCAAAGACATCTTGGGGACGGTTGTTGAACGGAGTGGCGGTGAGCAGCATCACTTTGTTGCCCTGACACAGCCTGTGCAAAAGTATGTAATCGTCGGTATTTTCATTGCGGTATTTATGTGCTTCATCTACTATGATTACAAATTCCTCATCAGGGAAATCGTTTTGGTATTCCAAAGCTTTGTTGATGGAGCCAGAGCCAAATACCACTGCATTTATCTCAAAGCGAATGCGATAGTCTTTATCCCATTGATCTTTCAGATGGGGCGGGGCGATAATGATCACTTTTTTGTGAAGGTTATAAGCCACAGCGGAAGCGATGATGCTCTTACCCAAGCCTACCACATCGCAGATCATCACTCCACTATGCTCATCCAATATCTTCAAGCACCTTTTGATCGCATCAGTTTGATATTTGAGATCAAAAAAGGCTCCATCGGTGATTCTGGAGGGTAAAGATACCCTTCTATGATCCTGAATACGGAAGTATTCATCCAACACACGCACATAAAAAAGGTAAGGAGAATACAGCTTTTGATACCAGATCTTTTTGATCACCTGCTCACTGAAATCCTCCAGATTATCCAAAGAGATGATATCCACAGCCGTTTCCCATAGACTATCAAATATGGCTTTACCTGCTGCGAATTTATCGTACAAAATAACATTTATCTCATGCTGAGATTTCAAGCCGCTCAGCGAGAGATTGCTGGATCCCGTGATCATCGTACCCGGCAGTTTCCCACCCTGAGCATGCGATTCGCAGTGCTCAAAGAGGTACATCTTGGCATGGTTTGGCATAGCGGTCTTTTTGATCTGTAAGCTCCCGTCCTGGATCTTTTTCAGAAAAAGCTCAAAGGCTTTTATCCTTTCAGCAGAATCGAAGTAATCGGTATTGTTGAAGACATCTACCAAAGAGCTATAGTACTGTTGCTTAATCTCAAGACGGGACTGGTTTGCATCGCGCAGGATGTAAAACTCTTTGATATGATTTGTGATATCTCTTTCGATATTCATGCCTACCAGGATCTTGAGCTCTTTATCTTCAAGCTGAGTATAGATCTCTTCAAATCCTGAAAAGTAAAAATAGCCTACCAAAAAATATAGCTTATTTGAGCCAGGCAGTATATCGTTAATTACTTGAGATAAAAATTCGCGTTGATTTGTAATGAATGAGCTTTCCAATCTGAACTCCTTAGCAGATGAATATCAAACTATTGAATATCATCATTTCTGCTTTCTTACTATTTTCTGCCAAACGACAATCGCGGTGCCTACTGCGCCAGCCGTTTTTGCGATGTCTTTTACGCTTTTCAACACATTATCCCAAGGGACTTTCTTCAGCCCTTCAATGATCGGCTTTGGATTCATACTCACTCCTGATCTGAAGAGTTCCTCACTCTGGATGAAGAACCCCATGCTTGTCTTATCGATTGCTTGAGGATGCCCAGCATCTCCTTTTGATGCGATCAATATGATAGCCTTACACGATTTACATAGTTTTCACCCCTTAGATCTAAGTCAACCTTTTTTTTTATACCCCGCTCAACACCACATAATCAGCGCCTACCCCATCACATATAAAACCCCATTTTGAGAGATCATCCCGCTTCTCCCAAAAGATAAGGTCCAAAGCGGCGAATCAATATCAGGCCCAAAGGAGCACTGATCATGATGGACATCACAGCCAGGGCGAGGATGAGATTTCCCTGGGCAATTCCCATGGCGAGCGGGATCGAGCCCAAAGC
>CAZCRD010000028.1:0-18626 GCA_964501025.1 uncultured Candidatus Cloacimonadota bacterium
TGCCCGCACTCGCAGATAATCTTGCAGATAGCTCAGATTGGGGTCAGCTTCCGTAGCTATCAATTTAACAGCTATGAACAGCAAGAACAGCGTATATAGCTTTCTTTGTAACATAAGCCTCCGCCCAGTTCATTTTTTACCAATATCCAGATGCGGTATAGGATGTCAAGGTTTTTGGACTCATGCTCATCTTTTACAAGGAGGGTGCACTATAACAGCTACGCACAGCAAATCCGCTGCACATCAACATTATGCTGCCGATACTTCAGGTCATCGAGTGCGAACCAGCCTGAATCCCACAAATTGGTAGCCGCGATTGGGATCTCCGCGCTCACGCCAGAGGATATTGAGATTACGGCCTTCGCTATTCATCACGTTGCCGCCGCGGATTGTCTTGTGGGTGCCGGTGTCCGGACCGGTGGGATTTACAAAGGTTGGCAAAGCCTTGATGTAATTTGCATCATACCAATCCCAGACCCATTCGGAAACATTACCAGTCATGTCATATAGTCCATAATCATTGGGTACTTTTCCGCCGGGTTGACGTAGTTTGGCCGCAGAGTTGTCCCTAAACCAGGCTACTTCATCTGGATCGTTTGACCCACTGTAATTATAGAGTTGACCTGCTTTAGCGGCGAGTTCCCATTCAGCCTCGGTAGGCAAACGGTAGCCTTTGGCATTGAAATCACAGCTTACCACACGGGAAGCGCCAATACCCCTGATTCTATAAGCAGGATCAAGACCTTCGGCTTCGCTGAGTCCATTGCAATAGATAGCGATATCAAACCAGCTTACATTGTCCACGGGAAGATCCTCGCCCAGGGCAGTAACATTGGCTGGCTTCATAAAGCGCTTCCATTCTGCCTGGGTGACTTCATATTTGCTGATGTAAAAGCCGGAAAGAGAGACATTATGTGCCAGATTGTCACCCAGACGGCCAAAGCCAAAAGTAGCTGGCTCTATGCGAACAAAATTCTCTCCCGGCAAAGAAGGCTGTAAGATTGGGGTGGTACTGACATCAGTATTTTGTGGCACAGAGGGTAAACGTCGGGGATCTTGTCTTTCTTCAGGAGTATTGCTTTTTAATTCGCCCCAGGGGGTAAGCACAGCATCCCTATCTCTTTCCCGCATTACAGGCTCAGGGTTAGTGGCAAGAGTACTATCCACCTGCGTGGTTTCGGTACCCCAGTTAAAGCCGGTTAACTGCAGCTTCTCTTCCTCAGTGCCAAAGAGCACAGAGTAGATATTGGTGGTGAAGATCAAGACCAGTAAGCCAATGACGGCGAAGATCAGGATCCAAAAGCCGATCTCGATCCTGAACTTGGGCATGACGTCTTCGGATATCTTATTCTCGTCAAGATAGCTGGTGTCTTGCACTGTGCAGATTTGTGCACCTTCCAGTGAGGGTAGGTTCTTGATCGCTTCATAAAACTTACCCAGATTGGCAAAGCGTTGCGAGATATTACGATGCAAGCTCTCGGCCAGGACTTTGTTCATGTCCATGCTCACACCAGAGATATTGATAAACTTATAGACCTTGAGCCGCTCCTCACTGTAAATACTCTTATAGAGGGTGTTTTGAGCGAGTAGTTGCGCCAGAATAGTCCCCAAAGTAAAAACATCTTCCCGCTCATCAACCTCTTCGTAGGTGATGCCGCTGGAGAGGATTACCGGATCTCCGTTATCCTTGATCATGATGCCGGTCAAGGTAAGATCCGAGACAGTGAGTCCGTGTTTGCTCACAACTATGGCGGTTTGGATCAGCTTAAGGGCGATTTTTCGCACCAATTCTTCAGTGATGCGTTCGGGATTGTATTTTTTGAGCTCAGCCAGTGAAACCCCGTGCACATACTCCACTGCCATGTAGGCAGGTGCATGGCTTTGATTTACTTCCACTACCTTTGCGGTGCTGGCATCTTTGAGATGATTCAGGCGAGAGAGCCGCATCTGCAATTCAAACAGAGTATGCATATTGTGAAAGCTGGACTGATAGAATATCTTGAGGACGTATTCTTTGCCATCTTTTTCGGCGATGTACTTGATGCCTTCCTTATCTTTGTTCATCATCCGCAGGATCTTGTAGCCCCGGAATTCATCCCCCGGATCAAGCAGGGTAAAATTTGTGTTTACCATATCCTGATGCCCTGGCGAATCTTCTGTTTCTGGTTCTACTTTGGACTCGATTATCTGTTCTTGCTTACCTGTTTCATCCAGAACCACGTTCTCACCGCAAAAGGGGCAGAACTTTGCCTTTTCCGGTATCTTTTCCCCACAATTCAAGCAATAGCGCACTTTGATAGCCTCCCGAATTTGCATGTATTCTTATTCATGATTCTTTTGTACTGATAGTCCGATTTCTTTGCCGTTGATATCCACTTTGTTCAGAGCCGGATCGTTCAGCTTGCAGATCTCATCTGCCAGGGTCTCACTCTTGATATAGTCACCATATCTGGCAATGGCTTTATCGATCTCTGCATCAGCGTCATAGCAGATTTTGATGCGGTCCATGATCTCAAAGTTTTGCTCCTTGCGGGAATACTGGATCTTATTGATCAATTCCCGGGCATAGCCCTCGATGATGAGCTCTTCTGTGAGTTTGGTATCCAGAGCGATAAAGATATCCTTCATACTGGCAAAGGTATAGCCTTCACGAGGAAGAATCTGCACCTGTAAATCCTCCGGCACCAAAGTGATCTGTTCACTATTCAGCTCAAACTGATACGCCCCGGTGGTGGCAAATGAACGCAAGGCTTCCGCGGCATTGGCAGTTTGTAGATAAGCTGCAATGGCCTTCATTTTTTTGCCATATTTGGGACCCATCACCTTGAATTGCGGCTTGAGCTCATACTGCACAAAGTCGCTGTCCTCTTCCACATAGTTGATTTGGCGGATGTTTACTTCTTCTTTGACCAGGTCCTGCATTTTATCCAAAGAATCCTTGAGTTTGGCCGGTACATACATCTCCCCCAAAGGCTGACGGATCTTGATGTTGCTTTCGCCCCGAGCCGTGCGTCCCAAAGATACCACATCGATTACGGCCTGCATATCATGTTCGAGATTGCTGTCAATGAACTTGCTTTGGCTTTCGGGATAGTCTGCCAGATGCACACTTTCGCCCGCATTGAGATTCAGATACAGCTCTTCGGCCAGATAAGGCACAAAGGGCGCAATCAGTTTACTGATCTCCACCAGCACTGAATGCAGCGTGCGATAGGCTTCAATCTTATCCGCATCCAGCTCAAAAGACCAAAATCTGCGTCTGCTGCGGCGCACATACCAATTTGAAAGTTCATCCATCACAAAATCCTGAATCGCTCTTACAGAACGGGTAAATTCATAGATTTCGGTATATTTTCGCACATCCGAGATCAGACTGTGCAGACGGGATACAATCCAGCGGTCTATCTCTGCTTCCCGCTCCCAATTCAGGGGATATCCGGAAGCATCAAAGTTATCGATATTAGCATAAGTAGCATAGAAAGAATAGACGTTTTTCAGGGTGCCGATAAATTTGCTCATGATCTCGCGCACACCATCTTCATCAAAGCGGGTAGGCACCCAGGGTGGGCTTACTTCCAGCAGATACCAGCGGATCGCATCTGCCCCATAAACCCGCATGAGTTGGATGGGATCGACGCTATTGCCTTTGCTTTTGCTCATTTTCTGTCCCTTTTTATCCAGGATCAGATCATTCACCAGGCAGCTCTTGTATGAAGATCTGCCTTTCAAAAGGGTAGAAATGGTGAGCATGCTGTAAAACCATCCCCGGGTCTGATCGATGCCCTCGGAGATGATATCAGCCGGGAAAAGGTCTTCTTCAAAACGCTCTTTGTTTTCAAAGGGATAGTGCCACTGCGCAAAAGGCATGGAGCCGCTATCAAACCAGCAGTCGATCACTTCCGGAGTGCGATGCATGGTCGAGCCACAGTGCTCACAGCTCAGCAGTACTTCATCGATATACGGCCGATGCAGCTCGATTTCGGCAGTGATGGCTTCACCCGAGGCGGTTTTCCCCAGTTCAGCAAGCTCTGCTCGTGAACCTACCGAGCTCTTGTGTCCACAATCGTCACAGACCCAGATATTTAGTGGAGTTCCCCAAAAGCGATCCCGGGAAAGTGCCCAATCCACATTGTTTTCCAGCCATTCACCAAAGCGTTTTTCTCCCACAAAAGAGGGATACCATTTGATCTTGCGGTTCTCGGCCAGAAGCTGTTCTTTGAATAAAGTGGTGCGGATATACCAGCTTTCGCGGGCATAATAAATCAACGGACTGTCGCAGCGCCAGCAGTGAGGATAATTGTGCTTGATCTGTTCTCTGCGATACAAGGCACCACTGTCTTTGAGGTGGCGGATGATCTCTTTGTCGGCGGTTTTTACAAAGATTCCGGCCCAGGGAGTAATCTGCTCGTCAAATTTACCTTCGGCATCCACCGGATTGACAAAGGGAAGATCGTATCTTATACCGAGGCTATAGTCATCAGCACCAAAAGCCGGTGCTGTATGCACCACCCCGGTGCCATCGGTCATCAAGACATAATCCGCACAACCGATATACCAGGCCTTTTTATCCACAGGCACATAGCTGAAAAGAGGCTCATAAGCACGGTGTTCCAGATCCTTACCTCGCATTTCGGAGAGGATCTCATATTCGCCACCCAGCACTTCCAGTCGCGCTTTGGCCAGGATCAGTTGTTGGTCCTGATGTTTCACTTTTACATAAATCTCATCCGGATGCACCGCCAACGCCACATTGGAGATCAAAGTCCAGGGCGTGGTAGTCCAGGCCAGATACCAGGTATTGTCCTCGTCTGTCGCTTTGAAGCGGACATAGACCGAGGGATCTTCCACATCCCGATACCCTTGTGCCACCTCATGTGAAGAGAGCGGAGTGCCGCAAGATGGGCAATATGGCACGATCTTATGCGCTTTGTAGATCAGGTCACGCTTAAAAAAATCGTTCAGAATCCACCATACAGACTCTATATAGTTGTTATCCAAAGTGATGTAAGGATTATCCAGATCGATCCAATATCCCATCAGTTGGGTCATCTCGCGCCAGAGCTTCTCATAAGAGAATACTGAATCACGGCATTTTGCGCAAAATTCTTCTACGCCAAATTCTTCGATACCCCGCTTGTCTTCGAGTCCGAGCTGCTTTTCCACCTCGATTTCGACTGGCAGGCCATGAGTATCCCATCCGGCTTTGCGCTTGACCTGATAGCCGGTCATGGTCTTGTAGCGGCAGATTGTATCCTTCAGAGTTCGCGATAATACATGATGAATACCCGGTTTGCCATTGGCAGTGGGCGGGCCTTCATAAAAAACAAACTGGGGGTTTCCGGCGCGGAAATCTATGCTCTTCTGGGGCAGTGAGTGGCTTTCCCAGAAAGCACGCACCCGAGCTTCCAAATCCTGGGGATTTTCTTTGAGATCGATAGTTTTATACATATTGTTTTTTATATCTTCTTTGATCTTCCTGTACGTTTGGTGCCCGGCACATAGGCTGTTTTGCCCACGGGATGAGCTTTTTTGTGTTCATAAGCTTGTTGAGCGGGATGAGTCTCGGTTTCTTCGGTTTCTTCCGGTGCTTCTTCAAAGAGTTCACTGAAGTGTTCTTTCAGATCTTCATGTTCGCTTACATATTTTTTCCAGGCATCCATGGCAGTATCCATATCCACACAACGGGTACAGAGCACCAGTAGATTCTGTTCGGATACTCCGATCCAACCGCGATCATAGCATTCATCACAGCGTTTTTTCTTGCGATGATCATGGGCAATTTTTTTGGCTTCATCCAGATGTTTTTCATCCAATGTAAACATACATTTCTCCTTTAGCAGTTTTCTGTTCCCTGCCTTTTAGCCATTTTTGGCTTACAATCACTCATTTTGTGCCATTATATTTGATGGCGCATTTTTGTAAAAGCTTTTTTTCATTAAGCTTGGAGTGATTATCTGACTCAGCTTTTTTTGCGCCCTTTTGCCTTGGGTGCAGGCTTGGGCTCCGGCTTGGGTTCCTCCGTCTTGCTCTCACTGTTTTCAAACTGAATGGGCGCAGAAATCAGCGTCTTTTTCAGCTCAACCTTCACGATGGGTTGCAAGCGATGGGTTACGACAAAGAGATTCTTGTTTTTGGAGAGCGCCAGCTTTTCTTCCGGGCTCATTGCGTCGATCTCTTTCAGGTTTACGATGCGTTCGATAGTACCGCTGTCCATGTCCACGATTTGCACGAAATGTTGCTTCTCGGCCATGAATTCAACCTCCATTTGATATTTTTCGGGGAATTTTTTTACGATATCCAGGACAAAATCCAGATATTCCTTGCTATGCTTTTGATACCAGATCTTAAAGGCTCTGCATTTGGTCACACGGGGACAGATCGCACACAGCTCCGGGGCTATCTGTCGGTAGCGTTTTATCTCGCAGGTATAAAGTCTGGATTTTTTCACGAGAAACCTTTGCCGGTAATGCCCTTACTTGTCAAGCGGAAACTGCATTTGGCCGGCAAAATTCTTGTTCTAAAAGTAGCTCTGCCTGCTGTTTCTTTTTCTCAATTCTTTCTTTTTTGCACTACGGCATCAATACGACAGCACTGCGCCTCACAGGCGCAATGCTGAAGCTATGCTATTGGGAGACATGCTATAAAGCTAATGTGATTAGTTCGGGATAAGGGGAGCATCTCAGCGATCAATACCAAAAAAGAGAGCTCAGAAAATGTGCTCTGTTCTCTTATGCCGCTTACGTTTACACAACACTACTCCCAGTTTGCAAAGACAGAAAAGACTGGCTTCAGACACAGTGCAGGATTATTATATCAATAAAATCAAAACTACGGGATACATAAAAAATGGAAGAGATAAGATATAGGATTGTAAAGCAAGCTGACAGTGCGAGAATCTTGAGTCTATACAAAGCTGCCGGCTGGTGGGATAACGAAGATAATGCCGCTGATCTCAAGACGGTGGATGGAATCATCGCTGGGAGTTTCTGTTTTGTGATCGCAGAATTGAACGACAAGATCATCGGTATGGGAAGAGCAATCTCGGATGGAGTAAGCGATGCTTACATCCAGGATGTGACGGTCTTGTCAGAATATCGGGGCAGGGGTTATGGCAAGGGAATCGTGCGGGAGCTACTCAGCTTTCTGAGCCAGCACAAGCTACAGTGGATTGGCTTGATATCAGAGCCGGGATATGAACGCTTTTACAATGGCTTGGGTTTTGCTGTAATGCAGAACTACACGCCGTTTCTGCTCTCGAAATGAGGAATCATGACTGAAGGCCCAAGCATGCCGGGACTCAATCCGCTGGAGTATTCGCACACATTGATGTTGCGTGAGTATCTGAGCAAGTATCCTCGGGAAAACTGCGATTATACTATCACCAATTTCATGGTCTGGGGTCAGATCTATAACAATCATTTCTTGCTGTACAAAGAGCGCCTGGTGGTCTTTAATCCGAAGTACCAATACATTCTCTTTCCTCTGGGTGAATATCTGAGCCCAAAGGAGCTCACGGATCTGGTGCTACATTTCCGCGAGTACTATCCGGAGGCAGAAATTATCCTCTTTCCCCCCCAGTATCTGGAGCAGCATCCTGAGCTGGATCAGTATTTTGAGCTGCGTGAGGATCGGGATTGGGCGGATTACATCTACAGCACCCAAAGCATGGTGGAATTGCGGGGCAAAAAACTGGCGAAGAAAAAGAACCTGATCTCTCAATTTCGTAGGGCGCATCCCGAGTATAAAGTAATGAAAATCACCAAAGACAGACTGGATGTGATCCTGAAATTCACGCACAAATGGCGCCGTGAACGTGATGCAGAGGGCATCTATCTAATGACGGAGATCAAAGCGATTGAAAATACGCTCCAGCATTGGAATCAGCTGCCGGTGGAAGGGATCATCATCTGCTTGCATTACAAGATCGTGGCGTTTTCCATCTTTAGTGAGCAGACCCCAGATATTGTAACAGTGCATTTTGAGAAATTTGATCCGGACAAAAAGGGTTCGTCTCAGGTGGTCACATGGGAAACAGCGCGCTATTTACTGGGTCGATACAGCTGGATCAATCGGGAGCAGGATATCGGTTTGCCGGGGTTGAGACACGCCAAGCTCAGCTATATTCCGGATCGTCTGGCTCCTTTCTTTGCGTCGCGGCTAAGATCAGATAAATAAGCGCCCAGAGGGCCAGAAATCCCAGCACAAAAGCCAATATCCGAGGGGGTTGAGGATTTAGCACCATCTGCCAGAGTACGGGATAGCTATCCGCCTTTTGCCAGCGATTTCGATAGTAGAGGATCTGGGGGTGATCCTGCAATTCCAGCATCTTGCTCAAGAGCTTAATATGCATCTGATGATGGTATCTATCGGCTTTTGTACCCTGCAGATCATAGTAGCTATAGCCACGATAGTCAAATTTTGGCAATTGCTCAATGAGGGCATTGAAGCCTCTCTCATATAGAGTCCGGGCTTCAGGGTCCCGGGTGAGCTCGTAATAGTCATAAAGCTGATTCAAGATGCTGAGCATGCTACCCAGCACATAGCGGGGTTTGTCTGCCGGATACTCCATATACCAGTAACTGCTGTCGGACTGGGCAAAAGCAAGCTCTGAAGCACCAGGTTTGAGGCTATACAGGCAGCCTCTGGCTTTGGCATAGATATCCAGATCCCGCTCCATCGCGGCTCGGGCCGCGAACACATTCATCACCACTGCTTGTGTCAGCGCAGAGCTCCAGGGCGCTTCCTGGCCGTATTTTGGGACATCGTACTGGTACTGGGCAAAACAGGTGGAATCGGTCTCACTGAGCTGATCCAGCAGCCAATCCGAGAGTCTGACAAATTCTTCGCTATCTCCGGATAATCTGCGCTGAAGATTGGCGGTTTGGGCAGCCCGGGCAATGAAGAGGGGATTGTATTGCTTTTCGCCGTTGCTATCGATCTGCATGGGGATGCCATCATCATCAAAAGCAGCAGCTTGATGAATGCTTTGGTCATATATCCTGGTATGGCTGATTCCCAAAAGGAGGCTGATTTGGGTTTCGGCAAATTGCCAGAGCACGGTCACAAAGAGCAAGGCGATGATACCGGCGAGAATGGTGATATGTCTTTTAAGCATTTCGATTCCTTGTGAAGAAAAAGCTGAGAGCATAGAGCAGAGCCTGACACATCACAATGGTGGCTCCAGTAGGCAGATTTAGGGCATAGGACACGGCAAAGCCGCCCCAGGCAGAGATAATGGCAGCCAGCACCGAGATCAGAATGGCGATATGGAGTCTTTTGCTGAGATTGAAGGCAATGACGGCAGGAAGAATGAGCTGGGCGGTCACCAGAATAATCCCTGCACTCTTGAGATTGAAGACGATATTGGCAGCCAACAGCAGATAAAAGATGCGGTTTACGCCCTCAGTGCGGATGCGGAAGACCTTTGCCATCTCGGGATTGTAGCTCAGATAAAACAGCTCTTTGTAAAAGAACAGCACATAGGCGATATTGATGACATTCAAGAGAGCCAAAGCCCAAAGCTCTGCGGTTGAGATCAAGAGCACATTGCCAAAGAGATAGCTGGCCAGATCAAAGCTGTAGTTTTTGGATAGCGAGATCAGGATGATGCCCAAAGCCATGGACAGCGAGAGAAAGATGGTGATGGTGTTTGCTTCCTGAAGTTTATGTTTTTTGGCGAGCCAGGCTATTCCCAAAGCCACAGCACTCACGAAGATCCAGGCCCCGAAGGTGAGGTTGAGCCCCGTGATAATGGCCAGGGCGATGCCGGCAAAAGCGATGTGGGAAAGTGCTTCGCCCATATAGGAGATGCGCCTCAGGGTCACATAAGGGGCAAATATGGCCAGCGAGATCCCGCTCAATGTGGCTCCAAAGAAGGCAGTGATCAGAAAGGCTGGCATCAGTAATCCTTCTCGATCAGGCGGACATCACCAAAGGTTTTGTGGATCACTTCAGCATTGACCAATTCGGTGCTATTGTGGCAATGCAAACGCCGGTTCAGACAGATCAGGAAGCTGCAGTAATCCGACAAAGTGTGAAGATCGTGGGAGATGGTGATGATGGTCTTGCCTGCTTCATTGAATTTTTTGAGCAATTTGAAAAAGCTGGTCACGCCCGGGCGATCGATGCCCGCTTCCGGCTCATCCAGGATCAGGTATCTGCTATCGGTCAGGATGGCACGAGCAAGTAACACCCGTTGAAATTCACCTCCAGAAAGGCTGCCGATTTGGGCCTGAGCTTTTTCTTCGATGCCACACATATTCATGACATCCAGAGCTTTGGCCTTGTGCGATGCTTTGCAGCGTTTGCCCAAAGGCAGAGTGCCAGCCAGCCCCATCAAGACGATATCAAGAGCCGTGGCCGGAAAACCACGATCAAACTCCTCTCTTTGGGGCAAATAACCAAAGCTGTGCTCTCGCAGCCACTTTTTTTGGGGGATTTCATCAATGCTAATGCTGCCTTCCTGCATCTCAAGCAATCCCAAGATTAGCTTGATCAGAGTGGATTTTCCAGCTCCATTGGGTCCGATAATGGCGGCAAAGACACCATCCGGGATCTCGAGATTGATGTCTTCCAAAATCGCCTTGTGGGCTATGTTATATTGCAAATCTTTTATGCGGATCATAGGAAGTCAAAACATCTGTAGCTCAAAAAGCCTGTTTCATGGAATTCCAGTTTGCCAGCACGACTTCAGCCACAGTGTTTGCATCCAAAGTAGATCCGATGGGATCCAGCGTGAAAACCTCAAGCTTATATTCCCGGGCCAAAACCGCTGCTGATTTGGGATTTTGCTGGGGTTCGATAAAGATGCCTTTCAGCTGATGTTTTTGGATTTTGGAGCCCAAATCTGCCAGTTCACGGGCACTGGGTTCTTTACCGGGAGAGCTTTGCACCCACCCCAGATAGTTGATCTCATAATCCCGAGTAAAATAGTAGAAACTATTGTGATAGGTCACCAAGGCGGGATTGTGATATTCTGCGCGTTCCCGCAAGATCTGCTCATGTGCCTGCTTCAGCTCCACCTGCAGGTCTTCATAATTGTGGGTAATCAGAGGGGCATAATCTGAAAAGCGCTCCACCAGTTCATTTTTGAGCTTGGTGCTCAGTTTCAGCA
The DNA here is from genome assembly GCA_964501025.1 of uncultured Candidatus Cloacimonadota bacterium. GTDB lineage: Bacteria > Cloacimonadota > Cloacimonadia > Cloacimonadales > Cloacimonadaceae > UBA5456. Next base: position 11,114 of record CAZCRD010000028.1, read on the forward strand.
GCATCTGCGCTGAGGTCCAAAGATGAGGATCTGCGCCGACATGGTGATGCCCTTCTTCGCCGTGATGTTCTTCTTCTTCCTCATGATGATGCATGAGCTGATCCCGCACCTGGTTCAAGGAATCCAGCGCAATCGCATCGCGCAAGAGCTCGGCCACTACGATATGCTTGTCTGCCAAAGTGTTCAGGCTTTGGGCAAACATGGATTCCAGCCCCATGCCGTTGGTGATGATCAGATCAGCTTTGTGCAAATCCTTCAGATCAGAGGGTTGGGGGCTAAAGTTGTGCACCGAAGCTGCGGGTGGGATCATGCTTCTGACTTCGATGGCATCACCCACCATTTGCCTGACCATAAGCTCATAGGGGTAGATAGAAGTGAGGATCAATGGTTTTTCCACTGCTTCCTGCTGGGCTGGAGCATCTTTACAACCAGCTAAAATCAATATAATCAGTGAAAATATAAGGCAAAGTTGTTTCATTGTAACCTCCAATCACCTGATCCAGCATGCCGGAGCTTTGTAGACCAAGTGCTGTTTTTTTTGTTATTCCATGTGGTGCAAAAGGCTGGTAATAAGCCGAACTCCTACACCCGTGGCACCATAGCTATCGATGCCTTTTACTTTGTCTCGCATAGCGCCACCGGCGATATCGATGTGGATCCAGGGTTTATCCTGGACAAATTCCCGGATAAACAGCGCCGCTGTAATGCATCCGGCCAAAGGACCTCCGGAATTTTTGAGATCTGCAACTTCGGATTTGATCAGGTCTTTGTAAGGCTCATGCAGCGGCATTCTCCAGAATTTCTCACCACAAAATGCCGACGCTTCTTCCAGCTTGGAGACCCAGGCATCGTCGTTGCTCAGGACCGCAGAATAGTCCCTGCCCAAAGCCGCTACAGCCGCACCGGTCAAAGTGGCAATATCCAGGATGCGATCTGCTTTTTCCTTTTCCAGAGCATAATGCACGGCATCGATCAGGGTCAGACGTCCTTCAGCATCGGTATTTACTACCTCAATGGTCTTGCCGGACATGGAGGTGATGATGTCTCCAGGGCGGTATGCCGTGGAACTCACCATGTTTTCGGCAGCGGCAATGATGCCCACGACGTTTACCTTGAGTTTGAGGGTTGTAATTGCCGAAAAGGCTCCGATCACGGCAGCAGCGCCACCCATATCGCATTTCATATTCAGCATGCCAGCGCTGGTTTTCAAGCTATAACCACCGGTATCAAAAGTAAGGCCTTTGCCGATCAAAGCGGTAAGTTGATTCTTCTTTTCCGGGTTGCCATTGTAGCGCATGATGATGAGTTTGGGCTCGGTCTTGGAGCCTCTTCCCACGGCCAAGAGCGCTTCCATCTTGAGGCGTTTGAGCTTGTCCACCGAATGCACTTCGATGGAAAAACCGTATTGTAAAGCTGCCTTACGGGCATATTCAGCCAGCGATTCAGGATTGATCACATTCGCCGGTTCATTTACCAGATCCCGGGCCAGGTTCGTTGCTTCCGCATAGATACGTCCCTCCAGAATTCCGCGATTGAGATGGCGATTGGTCTTGGCAAAATAGATCAGATGGATGCTTTCCAGCTCATGAACATGATCTGAGCTGAGGTATTTATTGAATTTATAGGAGCTGAGGAGGGCAGATTCACAGAGCAGATGCCCCAGCAGAGGTTCTGGAACTCCGGTATCAAAACCGAACATCAGATAGACCTGACGCGCCTTGTTGCGCGCAGCTTCGCGCCAGCAATCTGCCAGCAGGTTACGCAGAGCGTGGGTATCCATCTTTGCTTCTTTTTTGACACCGCAGAGAATGATCACTTGTTTCTTTTTTCGGACCATCCGGGTGAAACTCTTGATGCTGCCATGGCTGAAATTGTAATCCTCAAGCTTGGCAAAGTTATCAATGGCTGTGATTACTTCCTCACCCAGGATATCGGCACCCTTGATTTCTGAATCTTCATTCTGCAAATAGACCAGGCTTTCAATATGCTCCGGAACTTTGCGGCTTACATCAACTTTCATGGTTTCTCCTTATATGATTAACTTAAAAATCTTCTGACAGGCTGAGATATACTTGTGGTTTGCTGATATTGGAAAGATCGGTCAACCAGGCTATGTCCAGCTTCAAAACAAAATATCCGAGATTGAGTCTGGGACCAAAGCCATATCCCAGCTTCAGATCCTCCAGACGGCCATCAATTGAGCCCCGGAATTTGTCGTCCTTATCCCAGACTGCACCGGCGTCCACAAAGGCAGAACCGCGGATATTGCTCAATACCAATGGCAAGGGAAAAGCGATGGCGAGGTAATCCAGCATAGGAAAGCGCAATTCCGCACTGCCCAAAACCTTGCGATTGCCGGAGAGATTGTGGCTCAGTGCACGCACTCCATAGTATCCGCCCAGGGCAAAGCGATCCGGACTGGAGCCGGTGCTGATGCCGGCATTGGCACGCAAAGCCAGGCAATAGCGTCTGCTGAAGAGAGTGTAGGATCTCAGATCTATATAGTTGGTCAGATAATCAAGGTCTTTTTTGGCAAAGCTTTTACGCAGAGTATAATTTCCCCGCAATCCCAAAAGCGGTCCCGTGGGACCATAGATGGCGTTATCAAACACCATACTCACTCCCGGAGCATAAGCCACATCATTGGATTTATCTACATTGGAAAACCAGTTGCCGGCATTGAGATCAGCATTGGGCAGATAGTCCCAGTGCATTTCATAGTTGTATAGCATATTGTCAAATTCCAGCCGCGAAAACCGGCTAAAAGGATAGCGTGCCAAAAGATAGAGTCCGGTCTGCTGTTGCCGGAGGCGATAAAAGTCGCTTCCTTCCGGCTTGTAATCCCGATAGTAGGTCTCATCATAGAGGTTGAATATTCCCCCTCCCCAGTCTATGCGGCGCTTGAGATAGAGGTATGAAAGCACAAAATTGGTCTCTTTCAGCTTATCGCTAATTCCCAGGCTAATCCCGATGCCATGATCTCCCATAAGGTCGCTCAGACCCACTTCAATATTGCCCACCGCACCGTAGGAATTTGAATATGCCACTCCGCCCCACAAAGTATCCAGGGCAAAGCGAGGGCGATATTTGCGGATCTCAGGAGGATTCTCGGCGCTTTCGGAGGGGCGTTCATCCCAGGTGAAATTTGCCGCAATCAGAGAAGTATCCGGAACCACCGGTTCAAAGCCACTGATAAAGGGACGACGGGTATCCCGGGTACGGGTCTTGCTTTTGGGCAGAGCTGTCTTCTGGCGAATCCCGTAGCGATCAAGTACGGAAAAATCCACCCGATCCAATAGATCATAGCTTTTTTCATAGCGGGAGGGTTGCGGGTAAGGTCGGTATTCCAGATCCGCCAAAGGGCTGTTTTCCAGATACAAATCCCAGGCACCATCAAAGTAGTTTGAGATCAGCATATAGTTTGTATCAGTCGAGATATCACCATTGAACGTGCCGGCCAGGATATTGGTCAGCACTGCGATCTGTTGCTCTTGCAGATCCAGGATTTCGTAGTTTGTAATCTCATTTCGGGAAGAGACAAAGGCTAATTTGCGCCCCTGATCCACATACATGGGCTGGCTGCAATTAAAAGGTTCTTTGGTGATTTGCAGCAATTCATCGTTCTCAAGATTGTATTGGAAGATATCTGAGCTGATATTTGCAAAATAGCCATAGCGCGCGGAATCCGGGATTTCATCGCGTTCGGAGGAGAAGGCCACATACTTGCCATCGGGAGAAAAGCGGGGCTGTGCATCATAAAAGCTGTCATCCGTGAGCTGCCGCAGTGCTTTGGTTTCCAGATCATAGCAAAAGATATCGGTCTGCATCTGGCTTTGGGCGCTGATAGCCAGCTGCCTGCCATCTGCAGATACATCTAACTCAAAGATCGCCTTCAGCTCCGGGATCTCGATGCTGCGCACGATCTTGCCTTTGTCCACATCCAGGATATGGATGCGATCTCCCTCGGAGGTCTTGGCGCCAAATGCCACCTGTTTGCCATCGGGCAGCCAGGCCAGATTGCTGCGCATATAGTAAAATTCTTCCATCTTGCCGCTGGCCTCTCCGGTGATGATCTTCCTGGCTTTGCTTACGCCATGTGTGCCGCCCATCCATATACTATAGCGGGCTCCGGCGTTTGAAAAATATACATAGCGACTGCCATCAGGAGAAAAGCGGGGGGAAAAATTGAAGTAAGAGCCGTCTTTGAGGTGCTCTGTCCGGCGCTGATATGCTTCCTGGGGGATCTTGTGCGTGTGGATGGTGGAAAAATAGTCGCGTTTGAGCTGATAACGCCAGCGGGATTCAAGCTCCTCAAATTTGAGGCCAAAGACCCGTTTGCTGGCGTCTTCCAGATTGTGCATGGTGCGCAGGGAATAAAAGTATTCACTCACCTTTTCGCGCCCGTAGGTATCGGCAATAAAGGTAATGAAGCTCTCTCCCAGCCGATAGGCAAGATAGCCGCCAATGTTATCCAGCTTGGGCAGATTGTCGTTTACCACCATATCCAGGATAAACATATTGTTGTATTCATCCTCTCCGCCGATAGAGAGAAATTCCGGCAGACCTTCCGAAAACCAGAAGGGAATCGAGGTGGGACGCAAGGCCTCCAGAGCATTGGTGACCCTATTGTCCAAAGCATTGATGTAAGCATGAGTAAGCTCGTGCGCCAGCAGCTCTTCGAGATTGCTATAGCTGCCATCAAAGGGAACCACCACCCGGTTGCGCAGGCTTTCGGTAAAGCCGCCCACGCCCTCGGTCAATAGCGGATAGATGATATTGGTCACCTGAAACTCAGTGCGCGTGCCATAAAAGATGATCGGGATGCGGCTCAGCACCGGATACTTGAGGTCGTCTTTCAGATAGTAGTAGATCTCTTCTGCCATCAAAGCTGCGGTCTTGCCAAAATCATCCTCTCCTTTGGGGAAGTAGATATCAAAGTGCATGGTCTTGAGTTCAGACCAGTCCTGAGGCTGGGCGTTTACTTTATTCTGACCAAAGCTTTGCGCGAAGAGCAAGCCATAAACCAGGATCAGCAGGGCAAAGATAAGCTTTTTCATAGGCTCCTAAAACACAGAGAATTTGATGTATTTACGCGGATTTTCCTTGATATCAGAGATCAAGGCATCCAGATTGTCGATCGATCTGAGCAGTTTTTCATACAGATCGTCTTCGTTGAGCAGTTTTCCGGCGCTGCCCTGTCCGGAAGCGATGGCTTCTGCGCTGTGGTTGAGCCTGGCTGAAAGCACATTGAGGCTATCCAGCGCACTGTTTACTTTTTGCAACGTGATGGGAGCGAGTTCAATGCTTTGCTGCAGGGCGTCACTGTTTTGAGCCACAAAGCTGTTTAGCTGCAGGGTCAGCGAATCCACTCTGCCGATGGCTGCGGAGACATTTACCTTCAGCTCTGAGATGCTCTTGTCTGCATTGCGCACGGTTTTTCCGGTAGATTTTAAAAGCATGGTACCTTGATCGATAAAGCCGCCCTCAGCATCCACCTCATCCAGGATCATCCCCAGTCTGGATAGCAGCTCAGAAGCGCTTGAGATCATGTCCATCATGCCCACCGGATGCTCGCCAGGCTGAATCTGGTCAAGATCCAGGTATTCAGGATTGGGTGTCGGCTGGATATTCAGGCTCTTGCTGCCCATGAGGCTATCTTCGATATAAAACCTGCTGCCCACCGGGATTTTGATATCAGATGAGATCTTGCCCGAGACCAGGATGCCGTCTTCATGCAGGACCACGCTTTTGATGCGCCCGGCTTCCATGCCCCGATACATGATCTTGTCTCCGGTCTCCAGCCCCATCACATCGCTAAAGAGCACCCGCAGATTTTGCTGGGCGCGCATATTCAGCCGGTTTGTGAGCCAGAGATAGCCAAAGAGCAAGATCAAAGCTATCGCCAAAGTCCAGATTCCGGTCTTGATCCTGGTGCTGCGGAGCTGTTTGTAAAATTTTGCCACCAGCAATGTCCTCTAAGTTTTGAGTTTTTTCTTTTCCGCAGCGGGGAAGAGAATGTTGTTCAGGATCAATCTATATCCGGGAGAGCTCTTGTGCAGATCCAGCACAGTCTCAGGATCTCCCACCATGTGTTGATAGTCTTCCGGATCATGTCCACCATAAAAGGTAAAAGTGCCTTTACCCAGATTGCCATGGATGTATTTTACGTCACTTTGATTTGGTACTTCCGCCAGGATGATCACGCTTTTCTTTACCTTATCCCGATAAAAGGAGGTGGTTTGTCCCAAGAAGCCATTGACGATATTGGTGTGATTTTGGGTGAGCATGGTGGGCACGGGATCGTATTTCGCAGAGAAGTCAAAGAGCTGAAAATAGTCTCCCTCAGCACCGCGCAGCCTGCTGTAATCACTGGCATCGATATCCGAAAATTCATATTCAAAGGGATTGGTCTTGAGCTGGAAATTTTCAAAGGCAAAAGTGCGCTCAAAATCCAGCTTGCTTTGATATTGGGGATCAATGCCATTACCATCGATGGCGGAATCCACGATGTCCACTCCATGTGCAGCCAGAGCGATGTCTATGGTATCCGTAGCCGCACACATGGCAAAAAGAAAGCCGCCGGAGACCACAAAATCCCGGATCTTCTCCGCTATCGAATGCTTGAGCTGCCAGACCTGGTCATATCCGTATTTTGCCGCCAGGGCTTCATTGATCCGCACATCGGTCTGATACCAATCCGTGTGCCGGTATGAGCCGTAAAACTTGCCATATTGTCCGGTAAAATCCTCATGATGCAGATGCAGCCAGTCATAGTCGCTCAGCTTTCCGGCCAGCACCTCTTCGTCCCAGAGCCGGTCATAATCGATCTCGGCATATTCCAGAGCCATCGAAACCGCATCGTCCCAAGGCAGCGTATTGGGCGGGATATACACCGCTATCTTGGGCTCTTTTTCCAAGGTGATGACTTCCATATTGGCTTCCTGGATCTCCAGGTGAATTGCCGCGATATCGGCAGAAGTCACGCTTTCATAGCGCACCCCGCGGATATTGCAGAGCGCAATAAGCTCCGGAGCCGAAGGCAAGATGAAGCTGCCCCCACGGTAGTTCAAAAGCCACTTCACCACCATCTGCTCTTTGAGTCCGGCAAAAGCCACACCATAGGCCTTGAGATGATTGGTCTGAGTCCTGTCCATCGGGATCAGCAGCTCAGCTCCCAGCCCCAGGCTCAGCAGCACCAGCAAAAGCAGCAGAGCAAGGCTCTTGACACCTGTCTTCGAAAGATATATCTTCAAAACTCTACTCCTTTTCCTTTTGGGGAAGTATTTTCCCAATTTACGTCTTTATCTTGAGCAAGCGCCGATGGTGTCAAGCAAAATCTTTGCTGCCAGCATCCTCTCCACTGCCAATGCCCTTTTCATCTCACCATCCCGCCCTCTTTCCAGCTTGCACTTTTCAAGCACAATTCACAAAAAAAACACTCTATACAATAGCAAAGATCTACAAGGATACAGTATCCTTACAGTATCTTAGGGCTGGACTCCGGCTGGACAAT
>CAZCRD010000029.1:0-24457 GCA_964501025.1 uncultured Candidatus Cloacimonadota bacterium
AGAATACCCCGCCACATAGATGGTGTTTGTATAATTTGATTCCTCTTCTGGAATATTGTATGTTGCATAAAACTCGCCATTGATCACCGGGAGATCAAAGGGTACATTTACGATTTTCTCGTTAGGTTGCATGATGTATATTCTGGCAGCAGTAGCATCTGAGGGGAATGCTGCCTCGATTTCTAAGGTCTCCCCTGCCACTGGATTTGGATTCACAGCAGCGACCTCTTGATTTGGAACCGGTTTGTTGAATCTGATCAAAGGATCACCAATGTAGGCTGATCCGTAGGTAAGAGCTTCTCGCGCTGCCGCGGAATTTGTGGTTGTAAAGAACCTGGCCAGAGCATACAGATAGGCATCACCCAAAGTTTCAAAGTCGTGCGAGAAAGCAGCTTCGCCAAAAGCCAATCCCCAGTCTTCATCCTGATCCAGATAACCCAGACCAGAAAAGCCCAAAGCAACTATGGCACCTTTATTGGGAACATTAACCAGAGCTTCCGATATCGAATTTGCACCGTTGGTATCAAACGCTGAAGCATAACAGGCCAGGGACAGGAAAACTGGATAGGCTTGATTGTTCAAAGTAGCCACATCATTGAAATTGAAGAGATTGTAATCTGCCCAGACCCGTCCACCACCATGACCCATAAACTGCACAAACTGCGTGCCGCTATTGATGGCATCTTTGAGATTGAATGTTCCACCAAAGTACTCCGGACTAACGGTTTGGGTGGAAGTATATACTCTTGTGACTCGATAATCCTGAGGTATAGTTCTGCGGCGGATTCGTTCCGATTGTTGAGCAAAAATATCGTTGCCATCAGTGATCTTACCGCCAGCTGTCAGGGTAAGATGGCTATTCCATAGTCGGTTGGTCAAGAGATTGTCCCGATACGCTTGAGCCTTTGCGGTATAATCCAGGATCTGCTCAGGTGTCCAGATATTGAGCCTGGATATTGTGATGTCGGGCACACTGTCTTCACCCACGATGCAACCATACCAGGTATCACTGGCGGTAGCGCCATGTTTGAAAGTCCATATCTTCTTCACAGGAATCAGATTGTATTGTCGGCTGGGACTATTATCCCTGGTGTCGGCAACTCCTTCTCCCAAAAGCATCACGTGAGATAGCTGCGGCATGCTCCAATTGTTGTAAGCATATCTCAGAAAGTCCTGGATTGCTTCGGCGGAGACAATCCCACCGTTAAACTCATCATAGATATCTTGCAAATCCACGATCTTGACCTGATGCCCTTCGGATTGCCAAAGGTCTCTTAGTTGCAGAGTACCTTCCGCCTCTACAAACTCGTAAGGTGTGATCACAATCACATTCGCCGCCTGCATGGGATTGCGCAGATCTGAAGGTAGATTGAGCCGCATCCCCTTGGGTGTCTTCTTTGAGTTTTCCTCTACAGCGTAATATCGAGTAGCCTGAGAAGATACGCTATCCTGCAGACTGACGGTCCAGGGAGCTCCTCCATCGACATGGAAGGGCTCGATCTGCAAACTGGTAAAGATACTGGAGCCAATCTTATACACCGATACGTTGGGGGAAGAAAAGCCCTGTACTTCAAACTGAAACAGACCATTAGGACGATTCGAGGGTTTGGTAAACTTTATAAAATCCAAGTCCGTCTTGTATTCACGCCAATAGGTGATCTCCACATTATCCAAAAGCACTTGTTCTCTGTCGCCAGATGCAGTGTTTCCCGAAAGGCTGATATAGAGGTTATTGGTACCGTGCCTGAGGAAAGAATTTGAGATCGGGGTCTGATTGTAAAAGATTTTCTCAGTCTGCCCCACCCAGGTGTGGCTGTTGATCATCGCCTGATTCAGACGGATGTCTGCCTCATGATCATATTCCCCTCCAGCAAGGTTTTCCTTGTAAGTAAGTCCATGTAAGACTATTCTGGCACTGGCGGTGCGGATTGCACTTTCGATGGGGTACTGCAATTCGAGGGGAAGTATCTCCAGATTTGGGGCATTAATCTTTTTCCAGAACCACACATCTTCACGATAGTATTCATAATTGCTGGACCACCCTCTACCCAGTTTGTCACTTACCAATTGCTCTTCCAGATGCACTGTTTCTTCATAGGCATCGGCAAGCATATACTCCAGAGGATTACTATTGATCAAGCCGCCATTCTCTGCTACCATTCGGGCTCCATAACCATCTTTGAGCTTCAAAGTATAGACGTTTTCTGCAGTATAGTCATCGTAATACGAAGTATCGCCATAGTGCCGATCCCCGAAAAACTCGAAGTAATCCCCGTTATCAAAGCTACCGTCGTTTTCACCCACAAAATGGATGGGGATCTGACCATATTCGTCGCTCAGCTCAAGAAAGCGTGGATCGATGCTATCTATGTTCCAGCTCATATCGATGCTCAGAGAGTCTGTCATCTCCACGATAAGATCCTTGAGTTCACGGTAAGCCACTTGATAGATGCCTTCGCTATCCACAATCAGCTGGATCTCGGAGACCTGATTTGTGGGATTTTTGGGATACTCGTAGCTTTGGTCTTTGCTTCGGGGAAGACGCCAGGCTTGCGAACTGTCATTATTAAGGAAGAAATGCTCTGCCACATTGTCGATCGGATTTGAGCTCAATTGCCAGTCTTTGCTTGATTTCTTCGTTCCAGATATATTTACGACGATATCAATCTCGTTGTGCACTGTCAATTGCTGACCTGCTGCCGAGTATTGGAAAGGATAGACTTTCAGGCTCACAAACTTACGATCTCCGATAAAAGCGGGATCAGAGATTTCCGCTATCCTGGCAGGATACAAGGCCGATCTGCTATACGCGGCAAAATCTTGTTCATAGCTATAGCTGGGCTGATCCTGATCCAATTGCATGGTTGCTGCAGGAGATATGCGCAGATCACGCAGGGTTTGCTTTGCCGAGGAAAGCACCTTCACCGAAGCATAGCCATCAATAGGAATAGCCACAGGAACCGAAAATACTCTCAGCTGCGGGAAGCCTTCTTCTGCAGTAGGCGCACCCTCATCCATGACGATTCTGTGATTGGTCTGTCCCTTGTGGGTGAATTCTTCCAGATGGTACTTTGGAAGCTCAAATCTGATGGTAAGCGCATCTGGGGTTTCGCTCACCAGGCTGATGGGATTGCCAAAAATGAATATTGGCAAGAGCATCAGCAAGCTAATTATATGTATTTTCATAATTGCTCCATCACAATAGAAGGTTTTTTCTGAGGCCGATATCTTTGCGATACACTTTCTCGGGGAAGTCGATGGCATCAATATCGCGATATACCGCTGTTCTGGCTTGATGCAGAGTCTCTGCCTTATTCATCACTGCCAATACTCTTCCCCCAGAGCTGATCAATTCTGTGTCAGCAGCTTTGACTCCGGCATAAAACACCTTGGATTCAATCTTGGGAACATGGATTTTTATCCCTTTTTTATAGCTACCGGGATAACCGGGAGCAGCAAGCACCACCGCGATGGCGGTTTGATCTTCCCATTCAAGCTCGACATCCTGTAGTCGGTGATCTGTAACTGCCAGACAGAGTTCCATAAAGTCCGTTCTTAAGAGCGGCAATAGTGCCTGGGTCTCAGGATCGCCAAAGCGGCAATTGAATTCGATGACTTTGGGACCATCAGGAGTGATCATCAAGCCCAGATACAAGACCCCTTCGTAGGGACAGCCGAGTTTTCTCATTGCCGCCAAAATCGGGTCCAGGATTTCTTGTTCAATCTGGTGTCGATACCCCTCAGCCCGAGGTATGGGACAAAAAGCTCCCATGCCACCGGTGTTTGGTCCCCGGTCATGTTCATCAAGCTGTTTGTGATCCTGTGCAAAAAGACTGGTCTGGTAAGAATCACCATCGCAAAACGCAAAAAGTGAGACCTCCCATCCCGATAAATACTCTTCGGCCAATACACCTGTTTTGCCTGCACTGTGTCTAAACAAACTGGCGCAGGCAGCTTTGGCCTCATCCTCATCTGAACAGATTATTACTCCTTTTCCGGCTGCCAGACCATCCGCTTTAAGAACGATCGGATAGCTTAGCTGAGCCATGATCTCAGCGGCCTGATCCTGATCTTGAATCAAGGTATATCTGGCCGTAGGAATTTTGTGTTGAAGCATGATCAGCTTTGCAAAAGCTTTCGAAGTTTCCAGCCTGGCAGCCAATTTTGAAGGTGCCAATACTCTGATCCTTTGCTCTTTGAGAAAGTCAGAAAGTCCATCTTTGATCGGCTGTTCAGGACCGATAAAGACCAGGTCCACTGCTTCCTCACGGCAAAATCGGGCAATTTCATCTTCCTCATCGAGAGCTACACAACGGTATTCTCTCGCAATGCCGGCATTACCCGGGCTGAGGATGATCTCCTGGGTCTTCTTGCTGCGACTGAATGCATCTGCGATTGCGTGTTCGCGTCCGCCGCTTCCTATAATCAGTACTTTCAAATCTCTCTATCCTGTAATATTCTATATAGTAATAACATGGCCGCCTCTGCTGCCTTATGTCTAATGATCTGTCGATCTCCGGTTAAGATTAGTCTTCGCTGCCACTGCTTTTCGCCGCAAGCAAAAGCAAAATGTACAGTTCCAACCGGTTTTTCTGCGCTGCCTCCATCGGGTCCCGCAATACCGGTGATCGAGATAGCCGCATCACTCTGACATAGCTTTTGCACGCCCTTCACCATGGCTACGGCAGTCTCCGCACTCACAGCACCATATTCATCGATGCAATCCACACCGAGTAAATCTCGTTTGATCCGGTTTGCATAAGTGATCACGCCACCCACAAACACATCTGAGGCACCCGGAATAGCAGCAATGTAAGCTTGCAAAAGCCCTGCGGTACAGGATTCTGCCACTGCCAGAAGCAGCTGCTTTTGACGCAAGGCGTCCAGCAATACACTGGCTGGGGTATCCTGATCTTTGCCCCAGATCTTATCGCTGATTTTGCTGTAGATCAGCTCTTCTGCTCTGGAGATCTGAACAGGATCATCGGCACAGAGCTTCAAATCCACTCTTCCGATTTGCGGCAACCACGCCAGGATCAGCCCTTCTGGCATTTCCTGCTGCGAGATCATCTCTGCCAAAGCGGATTCAGATATCCCAAAAGTATGCAATGTCCTTTGGATAATACTCTTCGCCGCAGGATACTCCGCTTTCAGGATGCATCTGATCTGAGTATCAAACACATGCTTCATCTCCAGAGGCACACCCTGCAAAGCAAAGAAATGCTTGTTCCCTTGATGATAATACAAGCCCGGAGCAGTTCCCTGCCTGTTTTCCAGGGCAACAAAACCTTGTGGAACCATAGCCTGGCTCCTGTTGATCTCAGGGATATCAATCCCACGCTGGCTGAACATCAGCTTGATCTTATCCCAAATGCTATCGTCAAACTGTAATTCTGTGCCAAAGTAATCTGCAATGGTTGCTTTGGTGATATCATCTTCTGTGGGGCCCAGGCCGCCTGTGCTTAGCACGAGATCATAGCGTTCCCAAAAATGCTCCAGCGCTTCGGTAATTGCTTCAGCCTCATCTTTGATGGTGATGGCTTCCTTGATCTCGATGCCCATTTTGGCCAGTTCTGATCCCAGCCAGGCAAGATTGCTATTCACCGTCTTGCCCAAAAGGATTTCATTGCCGATGCTGATTACAGCGCAGTGAATACTCATTTTACTTTAATAGGATTTGGCAAAAATCACACGTTCATGGGAAGGCTTACCACAGCAGATACAGCTACCTTCTTCGATCTCTTTATCAAAGGGAATGCAGCGAATAGTAACCTTCAGGTCGTTTTTGATCTGCTCTTCACAGGCCGGATCACCGCACCAGTGCGAATGGGCAAACCCACCATGAATCTCCGGTTGATTCCGGTTTTTGGGTGTAAAATAGCGGTAAAATTCATCCTTGTTGTCGATCTTGATGGTATTGGCCTGCCGAAATTCCAAAGCTCTCTGATAGTAAGCATCCTGCATCTCCCGCAAGTTTTCCTGCACATAGGATTTGAGCTCAGACATGGCTACGCTCTGTTTATCCCGCGGCTCTTTGTCTCTTCTGGCCACCATCACAGCATCTGAAGCGATGTCTCTGGGACCAATCTCTATCCTCAAAGGAATGCCTTTTTTGATCCAATACCAATTTCGTTCACTACCGGTCAGATCTCGGTCGTCAAGCTCAGTATAGATGCGAACATCGTCCAGATACTCTCTCTCAAAGAGCTCTGTAATCTTCTGGCAATAATCCAAAACCTGGGCTTTTTCCGCTTCATCCCGATAGATGGGAATGATCGCCAGATGTGCGGGAGCGATTTTGGGCGGCAGAGCCAGACCGTTGTCATCGCTATGAGCCATGATCAAAGCTCCGATAAGGCGGGTGGACACACCCCAGGAAGTGGTCCAGGCATACTCCATTTCCCCATCTCTGTTTTGAAACTTGATCCCGGAAGCTGTGGCAAAGTTTTGCCCCAAAAAGTGCGAAGTGCCGGATTGCAGGGCTTTTTTATCCTGCATCATAGCCTCGATGCAAAAGGTATTGATCGCCCCGGGGAATCTTTCGCTGTCTGTCTTTTCCCCTTTGATCACCGGCAGAGCCAGATATTCAGCCGCAAAATCAGCATAGACATCCAGCATCTTACGAGTCTCGAGCATTGCATCTTCATAGTTTTCGTGCACGGTATGCCCTTCCTGCCAGAGAAACTCTGCAGTGCGCAAAAACAGCCGGGTGCGCATTTCCCAACGCACGATGTTTGCCCATTGGTTGATCAGAAGCGGTAGATCTCGATATGAATTAACCCATTTGGCAAAAGAAGCGCCGATAATGGTCTCGCTGGTGGGACGCACGATCAGCGGCTCAGTAAGCTCTCCGGCTACCTTTAGCCCACCTTCGCCATCGTCTTCCAGACGGGAATGTGTAACCACTGCACACTCTTTGGCAAAGCCTTCCACATGCTCGGCTTCCTTCTCAAAATAGCTTTTGGGTATGAAGATCGGGAAATAGGCATTGCGATGCCCTGTGTCTCTGAACATCTGATCCAAAGCCCTTTGGATGTTTTCCCAGATCGCATAGCCCCAGGGTTTGATCACCATGCAACCGCGCACGTCACTATTTTCAGCCAGATCTGCGGCTTTGATTACTTGTTGGTACCACTCGGCATAGTTCTTTTCCCGAGTAGGCTCTATTGCAGTCCTTTTCTGTTTACTCATCTATTCTCCTGTTAGTTGGCTGAATCCCAAAATCACGAGATGGCGCATTCTGTCAACATTCTTTACCGAACTGACCGGGCAACTGCGGGCATTGTAATGGACACATTCTTCGTTTTGCCCATGAAATACACTATACGAGTGCTCTATCTCACCATTGAACAATAAGATAGCTTTGACTATCTGTGTTGACAAATTTCCATAAGACTGTCTGATAATAAGCAGATCCTGATCCGATCCTCCTGAAAAGACCCATCTTGGCAAGCTCCTGCCCCCCTCTCTTCCCCCATAGCAATACGGTACCAATACGGGTCAGATCCGCAGAAATAGCGTGGTGATACTGCAGTGCCAGAGGGGGAGCGGCTTTGGTTTTGGGCACCTCAGTTTATTCAGGTATCATCCAAAAGACAAAGAGACCAGCTGGTGAAGGCCGGTCTCTTTGCGTTCTTTATATAAGTGTTTGGGATCAGGTTACATTATTTCATTCCAAATCTCATTGATCAGCGCTTTGGTATCAATATCCAGCATATAGGATAGCGGGAAAGTGAAGGTAAACACTCTCGCACCATTGGAATTGACCTTGCGGACACCGACTACCTTACCGTTGCGAGCATCAAACTGAACTTGGCTGGGTGGGAATACTGGATAATCAACCGGTTTGCAACCGTAGGTATAAAGGGGTTCGCCCAAGATATTCGGAGAGCCATCAATTATATTGTGATAAGCCACCGCAGAGTATCCTTGCAGATTCTCGATGAGGGGATGGAAACTCGGGGTTTGATCAGCATTGTCTGGATGAGCCGAGTATTGCAGACCCAGGTCGGGATATTCCATACTTCCCACGGCGTTTTGGAAAAATGCTCCCAAAGCCGGGTTTGCCGGACCGGCAGTCAAGGTCGGCAAACTGGGGAATCCCATGTATTCCAGCAGTGTAAATCCTCTCTTATTTGAGATATCAGTAGCTTTTGATGCAAACTGTGAAGTATGAGATATCACCAAGTTGCCACCTTTGCGTACATATAGGGACAGACCATCAATCTCATCTTCAAAAGTACCACCCGCACTGGGATTATCGGCATGGTATAACACCATCTTGTAATTCTGAAGATCAGGAAAAGCCAGATTACGTTTGCGGACATCCGCATTCGTGCCATCTTCTCCGCTTCCACCATATTTCAAAACGGTAACCTCGGGAATATCTGAAGTCATATTTGCATACTTATCGGTAACCAATGCATCTGGTGAATTTTGGTTGTGATTGGGATCATCATCGATAATCAGTACCCCGGAGCGAGATGCTGGCGCGACATAGGGCAATACAGTGAAGTAAAACACCGCTGGATATTCGGATACTTCATCTTGAGAATCCACACAGCGTACTTCAAATTTGTGTTCACCAGGCGTTATCTGGTTTCCAGTGAGCACGATAGATTGACGTAGTGGTGAATACAAAGGCAGTCTTAACCATTGGGTGCCGTCTTCATCAGAGATGACGCTATCAGCAAAAGGCGGAAAATTGTAGGGTTGATCGTCATAACGAACGTCAAAGTGGGTGATCTCACCGAAGTAGTTTTCACCACCATTGTATCCGGTCTCAGGATCTGGCTCGCTCAAGACCGTATCAACCTTCTTTTCATAAGGATTGTCCAGAGGATAGGTAACCGTTCCGGTGGATTCTTCCTTGCCATATTCTCCCCACCAGCCCCAACGGATATAGACCTTGAGATTGTTGCTGTGCACCAAGGTATAGCGGTCAGCAGTATCCTTGAATAGCGGCGTGGCAAAGTGCTGCTCATTTTGGGTGATGGTAAATGGTAAATCTTCCGGAGTGGAATCATCCCCTCTATCCTCAAAGTGATTGTCACCCAAAGCCAGAATCTTTTTCTGATACAGCAAGGTATGGGGACGGAAGCCAGGTTTTACTTTGAATTGCAGATCCCAGCCGGGGAGTGATTCATCGCTTGAACTTGAAGGAAACTCTGAATACACTCCTGCCAAATCTATCGCTCTGGCAATAATTCTGGTTCTGGTATTCAGGGAAGCTCCGGTTTCTTCATTATAGTCATATTCCAGCACGGGATCAGTTTTTCTGGTGAGCCGGAACTCATTGATGTGAAGTTGATTTTCGGTGCTGATCCAGTCTGTTTCAGTGTCCGGAACCACATCTCCGGTATCGTCATACACCTTCATCATCTTAAATTCGTATTTGTATGGGATGGGGTCAATCAACAAACCCAGACTATCAGGATAGCTCATGGAAAATCTGAGCGTGATACCACTACCCACGTCACCGCCATTAGGATTACCCTTGGTGGTACTGACGTTGCAAACTGGACGTTTTGAATTTGTCCTAAACTTCCGCCAGGCAGACACTGGAGTGATCCCACCCCGGTTGTCTATGGCCACTACCTCAATATATGAAAGCGTGGGCATGGGGTCGCCGTCATCATTGGCAGCGGGGAAATTGATCACGGCATACTTTTGATTTGTCCATATTGAGCGATCTGCTTCAGGATCATCCAAGGCTATGCTTTGATCCGCACTGGGGAGATAGTGAATCACCCAACCATCACCAAAGTTGTTTAAAAGCTCATCCGGAATCAGGTCGTCTGCCGCACTGGCAATGAATTGATTACCGGGAATGGCAATAGGCTCACGGTTTTCATCCAGTATGCGGAATGCATAGCCGGTGATGATACCATCAGGATCTGTGGCATGCCAATAGATTCTTTGTTGAAAATCATATTCGTGTGTTAGCGTGTCGATATTTGCAGGTATGTTTTCCGGTGTCCATCCCTCAAACGAGGTGATCGAGATCGAAGGAAGCTCATTGTCAAATCTATTTCCAGATTTTCCACAGCCGCTTACGACCAATGCCGCTACTGCAAGTATCAAGATGATTGCCAAGAGTTTAGAACTCTTATTACTCATCGGTCCTCCCAAACATCAGGTTATTATTTCTTTTGGTTTTCACTAAAAATCATGTCGATATATCCGTCAACACTTTTATTCAAACTTTTCGCAATTAGATTTGCCTTCACCAGATTCAGATACAAGAGGCTGGTAGTGATGCGACCGATCCCTCCCGGTACGGGGGTGATGGCTAAAGCCTTATCGTAGCAGGCATTGTAATCCACATCACCCACATAGATCGAACTGCCGTCTGCTTGTGTGAGCTCATTGATACCTACATCGATCAAAATCGCGCCTTCTTTTATCATTTCGGGACCGACAAAATTTGCTTTGCCGATTGCTGAGATCAAGATGTCCGCACTGTGGCAGATTTCTTTGAGCCTGGTGGTGCGGCTATGACACACGGTCACGGTTGCATTGGCAAAGGGTTTCTTCCATAGCAGCATATTGGCCAGTGGTTTTCCTACTACATTGGAGCGTCCGAGAATTACCAGGTTTTTGCCCTGAGGATCTATCTTGTAGTATTTTAGAGTATAATAGACCGCAGCCGGTGTGTTTGGCAAAAAGCCATCTTCTTGCATGAGGATTTTGCCCAGATTCAGAGGATGAAGAGCATCAATATCCTTATCCGGATTGATGCTCATATTGATCAAGCTGTCATCAATGGTCTTGGGTAGCGGCTTCTGCAGCATGATGCCATGCACTTCAGGATCAGTATTTGCTTTCTGGATGATGGCAAGCAGCTCATCCTGCGTGGTATCCGCAGCCAGAGAGAGCAGCTCTGCTTTACACCCCAGCCGGGTGGCAGTATTGACAATGCTCTGCACGTAATAGGAAGATGCCGGATCTTCGCCCACCTGGATCAAACGCATCTGGGGCTGTAGTGCATATTCTGCAATCAAGGTTTTGGAGACCTTGTTGATCGCAGCGGAGATGGGCTTTCCTTTAAGTACTTTTTCCATCTGTTAACTCCACAGGAAATCTCAGACGTTTGATCTGAAGAGCATGTCTGGATCCTTCGTCGATCTCGATCATAGCTCCATTGATCATCAGTCCTCTATCTGAAGTTTCATATCGGTGGGGAACGGAGGTCTTTAGCTTCTGCAAGATGATTTCTTTTTTGACCCCGATTACACTGTCATGAGAACCCGTCATTCCCACATCGGTCAGATAAGCAGTTCCCCCAGAAAGAATCTCCTCATCTGCAGTCTGGATATGGGTGTGGGTGCCGATCATGGCTGTGGCTCTGCCATTGACGTGCCAGCCGAATGCACGCTTTTCGGAAGTAGATTCCGCATGAAAATCCACTAACAAAGGAATCTCTTGATTGCTTCTTTCCCAGAAAGCATCAAAGGCTTGAAAGGGAGAATCACAAGGCGGCATAAAGATCTGTCCGGTGAGGCATACCACTGTGAGGCTGAGGTCTCCTTTTTGTAAGGTGATGCTGTCGCTTCCCGGGGCGAATGGGGGAAAGTTTAAGGGCTTCAGGATGCGCTGCTCATGGGCTATGTACTCCAGAGACTCGGCTCTATCCCAGAGATGATTGCCACTGGTCACCACATCGACATTGTGGCTGAAAAGAGGTTTTAGGGTTTTTTCGGTGAGTCCCCTGCCATCAGCCAGATTTTCCGCGTTGACCACCACAAAATCACTGTTGTATTCGGCGATCAGGCTTGGCAGATGTTGCAAAAGAGCCATCCGGCCCGGCTTGCCAAAAACATCACCGAAAAATAGGACTTTCATCTATTTTGCCATCGCTATCTGTCTGGTCTCACGGATCACGGTTACCTTAATCTGTCCGGGGTATTGTACTTGCTTCTCGATCGAAGCGGCAATCTCAGAGGCCAAAAGCGGAGTCTGATTCTCCTCTATCGTGGCTGGTTCTACTATAATGCGCAATTCCCTGCCGGCCTGAATGGCGTAGGATTTGTTTACACCTTCCACACTGTTGGCTATCTCTTCCAGCTTGGCCAGACGCTGCATATAGGTCTCCAGCATCTCGCGGCGAGCTCCGGGCCTGGCTCCGGATATGGCGTCTGAAGCCTGAACCAGAGCAGCATAGACCGAAAGTGCTTCCACTTCTTCATGATGCGCCTCAATGGCATTGACAATCAGCTTGCCTTCTCCGTTTTTTCTGGCCAGATTGGCACCAATGATTGCGTGGGTACCGTCAAATTCGTGGTCCACTGCTTTACCAATATCGTGTAGCATCCCCGCCCGACGTGCCACTTCCTGATCCAGATGCAGTTCTGCTGCCAATATGCCACAGATCCAGGCAGCCTCAATGGAGTGCTGCAATACATTTTGTCCGTATGAAGTGCGGTAATGCAATCTGCCCAATACCTTGATCAGATTGGGGGAGATATTGTGGATATTGGTTTCCAATACTGCTTTCTCGCCAATCTTGATCAGGGTTTCTTCCATCTCTTTGGTGGTCTTGGAGATCACTTCTTCGATGCGGCCAGGATGGATCCTGCCATCAGAGATGAGTTTTTCCAGGGACAAACGGGCAATTTCTCTGCGCACAGGATCAAAGCATGAGAGCACCACTGCTTCAGGAGTGTCATCTATGATCAGATCCACCCCAGAGGCTTTTTCAAAGGTGCGGATGTTTCTCCCCTCACGACCGATAATGCGGCCTTTCATCTCATCCGAAGGCAGAGAAACCACGGAAACTGTGCTTTCGGACACATGATCTACCGCCATACGTTGGATGGCTGTAGAGAGGATCTCTGTCGCCTTTTTACTGGCATCCAGCTTGAGCTGCTCAATGCTGAGTTTGGCATCATTTGCTGCCACTTGCCGGGCTGTGCTGATCAGCTCCAGCCGCAGTCTTTCAAGCGCTTCTTCACGGGAAAGCCCTGCCACTTCAGCCAGCTTGCGTTTCTGCTCATCAAGAATAGCCTCAAATTCCTGCTTTTTCTGCTGTAACTCGTCCTCTTTGTTTTTGAGCTTTCGCTCTTGCTCACTGAGGCTGTTTTCCTTTTTATCCAGAGAATCCAGCCGTTTGTCCAAGCTACTGAGCCGCTCATTGTATTTCTTTTCCTGAGCCCTCAGCTCGCGTTGACGTTCTTTGACCTCTTGATCCAGAATGTGTTTCTGTTTAAACCACTCTTCACGAGCTTCCACCAAAGCTGCTTTCTTGGCAGCTTCGGCTTCGCCTTTGGCATCTTTTTTGATGTTCTCAGCAATCTCGTTGGCTTGTGATACTACCTTAAACGCAGAGTTACGTTTGATCAGGTATATCACCAAAGCCACGACAAAGCCCAGCGCAAAACCGATGGCACTTGCAATGTATGCGTTTGGCATATTACTATCCTTAAGTGAATCTATTTACGCTCCCGAAACTAATCCGGAAAGCGGAATTAAAGGCCCGCGAGAACCGTGTATGCTTGACTTTATACAAAGCCATACTGCAGGTGGGAATCTACCTTGTGGGCTTTATGTATCCGAGACAAAGCCGGCGCGCATGCCACCCATGGCTCGACTCCCTTCTTATTTCTTGGCTTTTATGCAATCCATATCACGAATTCCGCAGGCATGATTTATATGCTTACGATCTTATCCAGCATCTGGTTCACCCGGTTTAGCTCTGTCTTTAGTTCCTGATTCTCTTCCAGAGCTATTTGTAGCTTCTCTTCGCGCTGGAAACAGGCCAAAAGCAGGAGCCTGGGAAAGTCCAGATGCTCGTATGTTTCATAAAGTTCTGTCAGCTGTTCAGACAAATCTGCAGCTATCCTTTGAGTCCGGGTGGGATTATCACTTCTCAGGCGAAACAAGCGCCCAAAGATCTCCACCTCTACCGATTTCATGGCTTACTCGTTATTCCCTATTTTGGGGAAGATATCATCTATCTTTTTGATGGCATCATCGGCAAAACTCTCCACTCCATAGAGCATCTTTTCGATCTCTTCGTATTTGGCTTTCAGGCTTTCGTGTTCAGCCTGAAGGGCTTGCAGAGTGTTGTCTGTATCTGTTGCCAGCTTTGAGTAATCTTCGATCTGGCTGAGCAGCTGCACGTTTTCTTCCGAAAGCTGAGCATACTTTTGTTTGAGCTCATCCAGTTCCTTTTTGTCTTTAGTATATTGATCGATCAGTTTCTGCAATCTCTGTTGCAGATTTACTATCGGGCTTTCCATTCTTACCTCATTGTAATCTCATATTTTTCTGATAAGGTTTCTTGCACTGAAGTCATGAGCTGATCAACGCGTTGATCTGTCAATGTTTTTTCTTGGTCTTGCAATACCACATGCAGACTAAGGCTTCTAAAGCCTTCTGGTATATGCTTTGAGCGATATTCATCAAAGGCCATTACCTCCTGGATAATAGCAGGATCCAGCCTCATGATGCAGCTTCTAATCTCCGCGTAGCTATACGCATCCGAGATCAGAAAGGAAAGATCTCTGGTCACGGTGGGGAATCTGGGGATTTCTTGATACTTGATACTGATCTCTCTGGTGATTGATACCAGCTGCTCCAGCTCAAAACTCAGAGTCCAGACATCCTGCTTGAGGTTATTGGCATCAATACCCCATGCTTCGAGCACAACCGGTTTCACCCTGCCAAAGCTACCCAACAACTGTTCGTTACTGTAACATGCAAAAGTTTCACCAGCCATCAGATATGGCAATTCGCAGGCCTGAGTCTGGAAGTCGATCCCCAAGGTGGACAGCAATCCTTCAAAACAGCCTTTAATCCAATAGTAATCTATATTTTTGTCTTTTTGCTGCCAATGCTCCGCTCGTGCTTTCCCAGTGAAAATGGCTCCCAGCTGCTTGGGCTCATGATGCCCGGCTGCCGTCTTGTGATAGACCCTGCCCAGCTCAAACAGCTTTACATCCCGCTCGGCATGATTCAGGTTAAAAGCAAGATTTGTGAGCAATTGCGGCAACAGAGACACACGCATCACGGATTGATTTGAGCTTTGTGGATTGACCAATCGGATATAATCCCAATCTCCCTCCGCATAGCCCAGATTCTGCATCTGAGCCGGATCCATGAAGCTGTAATTTAAGGTCTCATAAGCACCAAAAGCCACGATCCAATCCGCAAGCTGCTTTTCAATCTTATAAGCATGGCGATCCATGACCTGTGGTAACATCGTCTTTTTGGGAATCCTGTCAAAACCCGCCAGGCGTGCCAATTCTTCCAGAATATCTGCTTCCCGCGTGATGTCTTTGCGATAGGCAGGAATCTTATAATAGTGGGTATGCTGACAGTCTTCCAGTTCCGAAAATTCTGTCACTTCCCGCTTCATCTCCTCGGCGTGATGACAATATACATCCTTGAGATCTGAGATCACGCCGGGTTTGAAATCTCCATATTGCAGGAAAGTAAAGCCCAGGTTTTCCAGAATCCCGCGCATCTTATCGTTTGGCAGAGTGTAGCCGATGAGAAGCTCGAATCTTGCTGGACGCACACCCAGGATAATCTCTTCATCCTCAGCAGGATAGCTATCCAGAAGCTCGCCACACACTCTGCCTCCTGCCAGTTTCAGGATGAGATCTGTGGCTCTATCGCTGATTTGAGCTGCATAGCGGGCAGAAAGGTGGCGCTCAAAGCGATAAGAAGAATCCGTGCTTAGCTTGTGTTTATAAGAAGTCCGGCGGATACAGCCCGGTTCAAAAGCTGCGCTTTCCAATACGATGTTTTCGGTCTGAGCACAAATCGCAGAGTATTCTGAGCCCATCACTCCCGCCAGAGCAGAGGCTTTTTGACCATCAGCAATCACCAGATCATCCGGATCCAGGCAATACTTTTTGCCATCCAGGGCGATAAAAGGCTCGTTTTCATAAGCTTTTCGCACCACGATATCGGGATAGCCCTGGGTCTCATCTTTTGCCGCAAGTTGATCGTAGTCAAAAGCATGCAAAGGATGCCCGCTCTCCAGCATCACGAAATTGGTGATATCCACGATGTTATTGATTGGTCGGAGTCCGCTCTTGATCAGAGCAGTTTTTAGCCACAAGGGAGATTCCTGCACTTTTACTCCCTTGATTACTCGTGCTGTATAGCGGGGACAGGCTTGGGCATCTTCGTTATAAAGCCCCAATCTGAGCGTGTTTTCGCCGCTCACGATGGACGGAGTTTCTGTCGGGATCAAGGACCGGGATAGTTTTGCAGACAGGTCCCTGGCAATCCCCTTGTAGCCCAAAAGATCACTGCGATTGGGAGTGATCTCCAGCTCAAAGATGGTATCCGGCAAATCAAACAGCTCATCGATCAGCGTGCCGATGGCAGTATCTCCAGGCAGCGAGATGATGCCGGCATGGTTTTCAGAAAGACCAAGCTCCCGCTCCGAACACAGCATGCCATGAGAGTGAATCCCCCGAATCTTGGCTTTCTTGATCAGCATATCCTGGAGCTGAGTTCCGGGTAAAGCGAGCGCAGCCATCATCCCGCTGGCACAATTGGGAGCGCCACAGATCACTTGAATCAAGTTGTTTTCATCTTTTTCCGGGTACTCAGTATCCCCGATATCTACCATACAGAGCTTTAAGTGGTCTGTTTTGGGTACCGGTTCTGCCGATACCACCTTTGCTGCCACCAAGCTCTTGCCAAGAGCCGGCACAAGCTGGATTGCTTCGACTTCGATGCCCGTAAAAGTAAGTAGATCCGAGAGTTCCTGCTCTTGACCTGCGATATCCAGATAGCGCTTTAGCCATGATAATGCGATTTTCATTATTGCTCTCCCTTGAATTGTCGGAGCATCCTCAGGTCATTTTCAAAGAGGATGCGCATATCCGGAATGTTGTATTTGAGCATGGCAATGCGCTCGATGCCCAAGCCAAAAGCAAATCCGGTATATACTTCGGAATCGATACCCAGGATATCAAATACCGCGGGATCCACCATTCCGGCTCCACCCATTTCCAGCCACCCGGATTGCTTGCATACCCTGCAGCCTTTTCCGGAGCACACCACGCAGGAGATATCCATCTCGGCCGAAGGCTCGGTGAAGGGGAAAAAGTGAGGTCGGATCCGGCTCTTCACCGAAGAGCCAAACATAATGCTGGCAAAATTTTGCAAGGTATCTTGCAGATCTGCCATACTGATCCCTTTGTCCACTACGAGCGCTTCCACCTGATGAAAGACCGGAGAGTGTGAAGGATCCGGCTTGTCATTGCGATAGCAGCGTCCCGGAGAGATTATCCTGATCGGTGGTTTGTGCTGTTCCATTACCCGGATCTGCACCGTGGAAGTCTGGGTTCTCAGCAACATCCCGCCTTCCACATAGAAGGTATCAGCCAGATTTCGGGAGGGATGATCCGCTGGAGTATTGAGTGCGTCAAAATTGTGAAACTCGTCTTCGATATCGTTGGCTTCAGCAATCTCGAAACCCATACTCAGAAATACTTCGTCGATCTGGCGGCGGATGATGCTCAAGGGATGATAGCCCCCGCGCTCAAGCGTGATTCCGGGCATGGTCGGGTCATATTCCACCCGGCTCTGCTGCCAGGCGCTTTCTTTGATGGCTGTAGCTCGGATATTCAGTGCGTCCTCAATCTGTTTTCGGATCGAATTGAGCTGGTTCCCAAATGCTGGACGCTCTGCCGGATCAAGCTCTTTCATGCGGCCATATAGCCCATTCAACAAGCTTTTTTTGCCCAAGTATTTTGCTTTGGTGTTCAGTATATCATTAGGACTGGAGCATTGGGCAATCTCCTGCTCCGCTTCCTTTACCAGGAGTTCAAGCTGTTCTTGCAATGTTCTTTCCTTTTTTGGCTTGTGGATCAAAACAAAAAAGCGGTTTTTTCTACAAAACCGCTTTTCTTATATAGCTTGGCAAAAAACCCTTGATCAGGATCATTTGCTCGGTCACATCATGTTTAGACGTTTTTGGCTATTTCTACCAATCGGGCAAATGCGCCTGCATCATGCCAGGCCAAATGCGCCAAGGTCTTGCGGTTTATCTCGATATTGGACTTATGCAGTCCGTTGATAAATCGGCTATAACTCATATCGTTCATTCTGCAGGCGGCATTGATCCGGCTGATCCACAGACTGCGAAACTGGCGCTTTTTGAGCTTGCGGTGAGCAAAGGCGAAAGCCATGGCACGTTCTACTGTCTGACGCGCCACACGATATGTCTTACTACGGCGGCCAAAGTAACCTCTGGCGGCAAGCATATATCTTTTTCTTCTGCGATGGGCTGCTACATTATTTGTCGATCTTGGCATCTTTATTCTCCTTTACTTTCCCAGCATACGGTAAATTCTTTTTTCATCTGCTTTCACGACGATTGCGCTGGCACGAAGGTGACGTTTCAATTTGGGGGATTTTTTGGTCTTGATATGTGCGCTCTTGGCATGATGGCGCACAATCTTTCCGGTGCCGGTTAGCTTGAAGCGCTTAGCGGCAGATCGATTGGTTTTGATCTTTGGCATTTTATATCTCCTTGATTTTATCTTATAACACACAGCCGGAAAGTTGCCCTACAGCAACCCCGACTGATTATCAGTACTTAGCTTTGTTCGGTCTCTGTCTGCGTTTCCGGTGTTTGAGGAGCCTGAGCTGCTTCTTCCAAAATGCGATCGATATCTTTTTTGGGTGAAACCACTATGGAGAGCATGTTACGGTCACTTACGGGTTCTTGATCCACATCTGCGATCTGAACGAGGTCTTCCTTGATCTTGTTTAGGACTCTATATCCCAGCTCTTTATGCGCCATCTGACGTCCCCG
Source organism: uncultured Candidatus Cloacimonadota bacterium (assembly GCA_964501025.1). GTDB lineage: Bacteria > Cloacimonadota > Cloacimonadia > Cloacimonadales > Cloacimonadaceae > UBA5456. Next base: position 18,785 of record CAZCRD010000029.1, read on the forward strand.
AAAGCGAACTGTGAATTTCACCTTGTTATGCTGTTTCAAAAACTTTATCGCATTGTTTTTCTTGAAGTTATAGTCGTGTTCTTCAGTATTGGGACCAAATTTGATCTCCTTTACCTCGACTTCGTGCTGCCGTTTTTTGGCTTCTCTGGCTTTCTTTTCTTTTTGGAAATAGTACTTACTAAAATCCAGCAATCGGCATACAGGGGGATTTGCTGTAGGTGATATCTCTACCAGATCCAAACCTGCTTCATCAGCTCTACGCTGAGCTTCCCGGGTTGAAAGCACACCGATCTGCTTACCATCAGGATCGATCAAACGAACTGTATCTGCTGTGATCTGATGGTTAATTCTTTCTTTGGGTACGACCTCTTTGGTCTTTGCCTTGAAACGCTTAATCCGGATTATAAGAACCTCCTTCTTTACCGGTTAAATGAAACAGGCGAAATCTCCAAAAGGAAATTCCGCCTGTTTCAAAGTAAATAACGTACTGAAATTTAATCTTTTTGAGCCTTACACACACAGCTAAGGTAGTAAGGCAGAAGCAGACGGCTTCGTTTGATGCCACATTCTCAAAGCTGCGATTCCTGTCAATGGAAAATCTCTCTGACTGCAATAAACTTGAAGAACCCAGAGCCAAAATTCCAAGGGTGCAGAGTGCAATTCTCGTATAAGGGCCTGGCTGGGGCTACTGTTCCGTCAAGCTTGAGCTGGCTCTCGGGGTGGCAAACTGTATGTGCCACAAAGCATGCTTACAAATGGTTTGTCATTAGTTTTTTTGAATGGACTTCGGACCCAGCACGCTATCCCCCTGTTCCCCATCTACATAGCGGCAGCATTGCGCCTGCGAGGCGTATTGGTGGCGCAGTGCTGCCGCAATGCTGACAGGATATGCAGCTCATCTTGGGCTGTGCACCAGTCGAAACCAATGGACTGCTTTGACACAAGATACCGTAGATTCCGGTACAAAGGAGTATGGACCTGAAGCTGTTCAAAATCTGCCAAAACGAGCTTGAACAACAAAAGAGCCCTCTGTGCAGAAGGCTCTTTTCATTGAAGTTCATGGTATTACTTCATCAGCATAGCTTTTTGGCTATAGATTCCCTGCTCTGTTTCCAGGCGGAAGAAATAGATGCCGGAACTTACGCTGCTGCCATGTTCATCTCTACCGTTCCAGATTTTGCGATGTTCGCCGGCAGTTAGTTCCTGGTGCAGCAAGGTTTTCACTTTTTGTCCCTTGAGATTGTAAACGCTCAGACGAGCTGCTGAAGGCTCTGCCAGAGAAAAAACAATAGTGGTTTCCGGATTGAAAGGATTGGGATAATTAGCTTTGAAACCGCTAATGGCTGGAGTGTGGTTTTCATCCTGATTGTCCACTCCTCCCCAATAAAACTCCTGCAGAGCAGAGGGCAGCGACAGCCCTTCAGCATATTGAGCCTGGATGTAGTATTTGTATTCTCCATGCAATTCCAGATCTTCCTGATAGCCGGGTGCAGAAAGCTGATCTACAAGCTCGAAGGCTGCAGCGCCAAAGCGCTTGAAAACCTGATATCCTGTCACTGCATATTCGGCATCATCTGGGGTATCCCAGCTCAGAATCAAGAGTCCGTCACTCACTGCATAATCCACATTGCTGACTGGCTGGAGATATCCCATATAAAAATCGTGATTCGCCACCGGCAGAGCCTGACTCAGCTGAATCGCCACTGGATCTGTGCTATAATAGCCTTCAGCATGAGTAAACACATATTGCGTGCCCATCGGCAGATAAAGCTGATAATCACCTTGTTGATCGGCAAAAGTGGAGATACCTTCCACGCTGGAAACCAGGATTTGGGTAAAATCGATCTCAGGATTTGAGCTGGTGATATTGCCATCGATCTTGCCGGCAAATTCCATGTATCCAGAAGTACGAACGTCGTCGATAAACCAGCCTTCAGCTTGAGTATTGCTATCCGAAGCAAAGCTAAAGCGAAACATCACAGATTGATTCGCATGAGCAGCCAGCGGAAATCGGGATAAGACCCAGCCATTGCTGCTGCCGGAAAATCCGGGACCATTCAAAGCGTTGAGATTGGCATGCGTGTAGCCACCTTCGGGCGTGAGCAGGCTCCAGCTATTGCCGTTGTTTGTCGATATCTTTACATTTCCGCCATCATAGCCATTCTCGGTATCATAATTGTGCCAGAATTCCAGCATGAAGTTATTGCCAATATACACAGATTCTGTGGTCAGGGTATAGTTTGCATTGGCAAGATATGCAGAATTCAATCTGGTGCCCCACACTTTGCTGCCGCTATGAGCTCCAGCAAAGCTTGACGTACCCCACTCCCAACCGTTGTAAGCAGGACTGGCCAGAAAATTGCCATTGTTGTTTTCAAAATCCTGATTCATTCCTGTGGTACCGATGCTGATCAGCAATTGTTCATTGGTAGCCGAGATGAGGTCTCCCAGGTAGGTGATGTAGAAGGTGAGATTGTTGCCCATGGGAGCATCGGGTGAGATGCTGATTTCGTACATTACCTGGGCAATCTCTCCTGCCTTCACCCGGGGCAGCAAAGCTTCGGGATTTGTGATGGTCACATACTGCGAGAGACTCATGATGTTTGAAGTGATATTGATGGCGTCGATCTCGCTGTGATTTTCATAATTGAGCACGAGGTCAAAGCTTTCTCCGGGTTCGGCCAGGCCATTGCCATTGCCCTGAGCATCGTTCATATAGTAGCTTTTGAGCGCCAGAGATGGCTTGTGCACGACAAGAGATAGCGGATATGTCCATTCGGCACTGCCATTGACTACCTGCACCATCATTTGCAAGATGCTGCCATCAGGACAATCTGCACTAACGCTGATGCCGATGGGCTCGATATTTACCCTACCTTCATCACCCGGAATCTCGGGATATGCACTTTCGGCATTGTTCAAAACTGCATAGGCGTGATCCATACTCACCGATATGCTGGTCTCCTGCGCTGGATTGAGGCCCTGATTGATCAACCGAATCCCCAGCTGGACAGTCTCTCCTGGCTCGACCGTGCCATTACCATTAGGATCGTTGATAATCAGATCCTGCACAAGGAGATGAGGATTTTCGTGCAGCACTGGAACCGTGGTAATCATAAGGGCAGAATTGTTACTTAGAGGTGCGGCTGACGCAGGATATTGGTTGTTGTAAGAATACTCGAGACCTTGGGTATTGCTATGATCTTTGATGCCGATAGTGGCATAGTTTCCATGCACAGGAGTATATCCACCACCACCCACATCGACGTTGTTAAAATCCAGATACTGGATCTTGATCTTGCCATCACCAAAGCTGGTGGGATGATACAAAGGATCGTAAAAAATCACCTGGAAGGTCTCTATCGAAGTGCGGTTGTAACCATTGCGCAGTTTGTAATACTCGATAATGAAGCGCTGATTTGCGACATCATGATACTTGAAAATCCCGGCATCATTGATCAAAATGAGATCGTCCCAAAAAGGTGCGATCATCGGAGATGGTCCCAGTCCGCCGGGTAAACGGCTATTGCGAAACTCTCCGTTCTCGGTCACGCCCATAGCAATGAAGCCATTTACGCAAACCGTGATCTGCTCATAGGTCTCACCATAAAAGCTGAAGGGGAAGGGCAGATCCACCACTTCCAGGACGTTGCTATTGTTTTGATCACCCTCATCATTGCTGGAGCCGCTATCATACAAGGTGCTTAGCAAGGTTCCCTGACCACCTTGAGCAGGATTGATCTCAATCCACTCGAAGACCGGACAATCGCTGAAAGCAGTATCGCCTTCATCATAGATAAAGTATCCATAGCTATCCGGACCCATGGGAGTATTCTGGTTTACAGTGCCGATGGTGATATTGAAGAAAGCATCTTGCACAAAACCGCTGTCATTGCTCAAGCGCAAACGGAAGGGAATCTGCATTCCGGGAATCAGCAGCGAGCGTGCAAACACTTCAAAACTATCCAGAGTATTGGCCAGATATCCAGCCGAGATACTACCCAAATAAGCTTCCGCATCCTGTACCAGGACCAGGTCGTTCAAAGAAAACAGCTCAGCAGTCACATTTTGCACTGCGGCCACAGATTGATTGCGAATTCCGAGCTGGATGGTGCCAGTCTCGGTGGGATCCAGGACGTCATTATCTCCGGCCAGGACAGTCACAGTTTCTACGGCCAGCTCTGCGTTGTAAGCAGCAAAATGAACTGGAAACTGATAGCTGCCGCCTGTAGAATCATTGATATCAAGGATCAAGCGCATATCCTGGTTTCCGGGCAAGCTCTGGGCAAGCTCCACCAGAATAGGCTCATTGGCCATCAAATGAGCTCCCGCCGGGATGTCTCCAAAAGTGATTGTATCACTTAGCAAAGTAAGGTATTCTTCATCACTGGATACAGTGCCGCTAAGTCCACTCAGGGCAAGAGCGGCTGTGTTCTTCACCGATAGCATCAGCGCCACAGTCTCGCCGGCAGCAGCAAAGCTGTCCGAATTGCCCGTGGAGCCATGCTCACCATTGTCATAAATAATCTTGTCATAATAGACGATACCGCCCTCAGCAAGCTGCACCGTGGAGGAAGAGGGCTTAAAGTCGTTTTTGGCAGCAGTAATGCTCAGATCGTGCTGCATCCCGCCACTGATAAATAAGCTGAGATTCCCTTCTGCGTCGGTGTAACCACGTGCCACGATCTGATCTGACACAGCATCATAAGCAGTCACACTCACATCAGCCATGGCTACTCCACTCTCGTCCAGGATGCTGATGTCGATCATTGTGCTACCCACAGCCAGAGTCTGTGGAGCTTCTATCACCAGGTTTTCCGGGATGCCCACAAATACTTCCATAGTGGGATCTCCCATCAGGTTGCACCAATGGGCAAAGTAATTTGCCTGAGTGTCATGCGTAGCACTATAGACTTCTTTGATAAAGAGACGACCATTGAGCAGAGCTTCACCCATGCTTCTCATCTCATGGGCGAATATGCCGTTGAAGATCGCTGCATTAAGGGTGTTGTTAAACATGGTGTGAGTACCGCTGGTAGCCATGCCAATGGCAGTAACCGCTCCTGCCGGATTTGCCGATGTACCTAAGCGAATAAAGGCCTCACTTGTGCCGGGGCTATAGGAATTGGCAAAATTCCCGGTTCCACAGGTAAGGATCACTGCATGAGGTAAACGGGGATTGTTTATCAGTGATGAGCTGGGGCTCCAGCTACTCATGCCAATATAGCCGCGATAGCTGAAGAAATTCACTCCCTGGTTGATGCTGGAATTGATCATGGATGAGGCATTGCTGGCGTAGTGTTCAAAAAAGCTGTAATCAGGATTTACACTTTCTGCAAGCTCCTTGATGTATTTACTATTGTAGACACAGGAAACGCCGGAAGTGGAAGGATCTCCCACCAAAAGGATCCGGTTTACCCATTCAGCAGCAGTGGGATCGTTGAAAATATCCCGCTCATAACGATAGATCTTTTGTAAGACTACAGCCAGTTGTTCCACCGTCTCCACGGATATTCTGCCGATAAAGACATCGCCCAACATATCGCTTCCCGCCAGGAAAGTATAAGGATAATCCCCTTCCCCATTATATCCGGACAGACTTTCATGAAACGTAGGAATCTGCGGGGTATCACCGATCAGGATCACAAAATCCGGACGGGTATCCGGATTGTT
>CAZCRD010000030.1:0-19686 GCA_964501025.1 uncultured Candidatus Cloacimonadota bacterium
GGAATTTTGTAGTGTCAAGCAAAAATAAGAATCTTTTATTGTTTATCCGGAGAATTGTGGTAACATATCAACATATCTGTGTGCAGCGCTTTTTTCTGAGCTGGACTAATGAGATTGGTATCAACTTATTTAGGACGGCACAACAAACCCGTCAGGATGACGTGGCTACCCCCTTAGCATTACGGGGTCAATACGCCACCATTACGCCTCGCAGGCGTAATGCTCCCGCTATGCTATTGGGAAACAAAGAGTAATGGGAATCAGATAATGATGAAGGATTTTTGATATTGATCAACAGGTTAGGGGGGGTACTTTCATACATCGGTATATATGACCCAGGCGATTTGTGTCGCCCGTAAAGGGCTCCATGAAGGGAGTGCCGTCGGGTTCGAGGGGTTCCGCTTCGCTGCACACCCTCGCTATGAACTTTCGCCCGCAGGGGGCTAAAGGATGAAAGGCTGCTGCGTAATGTAGCATTCCGATGCTACGTGTGAGGTTGGGATGCGGAGCTTTGGCAAGACTCTGCCTACAAAACTTCTGGAGCTTTGGCAAGACTCCGTTACAAAACAATCCAAGCTTCGGAACAAACTTCGCTTGTACATAACAAAAAAAAGGCCATCCAGTCAGTGCAGGACAGCCTTTCACAAGGTCAGTAAATAGCCTTAATTAGAATCTGTAGCTAAGACCGATGTTTCCGGAAATAGAACTGGCATTGTACTTTCCGGGCTTATTGTTTAGGGTGGCATCGGCGTTTTTGATCTCGCGCTCGGGGAACATCACGTATTGCACGTTTGTTTCCACTCCGATCGCACCAAACTCGCGTCCCCAGCCCAAGTTTGTGCTGATCTTGTTGCCAATATCAGACAAGGTGGGAATCTGGGTTTCATCGGGGATCGGTGATTGATCAAAGAACACTCCGGCTCTAAATTTGTTGCAAGCCAGGGCGTATTCCATGCCAAAGCTCACGCGGTGGGTGTTTTCCCAGTCAAAGACCAGCACACTTTCCGTGGTGCCAAGTACCGCAGCGGGATCCTTCATCTCCACTACTACTTCGTCCAGACGTTCCCACATCGTGTAGGCATAGTCCAGAGTAATGGTCAGATTGGGAATTCTGGTAGAAGCAATGCCGATGCCGATCTCAGCCGGAAGTTTGAGCGTGGCATCGATGTCAGATTTTCCGCCCATTTTGGCAGGTGGCACCGGATTGCCCAGACTATCTATCGAAGCAGGACTCCAGAGATATACCTCGGCATCTCCTTCCATAGCAATTTCTGAGGGCAACTTGCCGGAAACCCCGATGGACATACATTGGGTGGGCTTGAACATGATACCCATATTGGCGCCATAGCCAATGCCGCTGCCGGAAAGATCAGAGGTGATCGGAGCATACATGTAAGTAGCCCCCAGCGCAGGATTAAATTTCAGTTGGGTGATATCAATGGAGCCAAACATCAGGCTGAAGCCGGCTCCGGCAGAAAGATTCGGCAAGATCTGATATGCAACTGTGGGATGTACATCAAGCACAGCTACACTACTCATCATTTCATCATCCGGAAATCCATCGGTATAAACCAGAGGACCCATGGGGCTTGCACTTGGTAGCTGGTATGCGTCCCAAGTGGTTCCAAGTCCGTAAGGCACATATACTCCCAGACCGTATTTGAGGCGGGATTCTTTGGTCATAGTGACAAATGCGGTGGGAAACATGCGTAGACTCTGTTCTGCTTCATACTCGGTATCGGAGTAACCGGGATTGGTCGTAACATCCGTCCCGCTGGGGTCCCAAGCGGCTGATGGTAAAATAAAAGTTCCTCCCAGAGAGAAGGAATTTTCATTCATAAAGCCTAAACCTGCAGGATTCCAAAACATTGCGGAAGGATCATCGGAGAGTCCCCGGAAAGCACCGGCCATAGAAGTGGCACGGGAGCCTACTCCGGTCAAAGCAAAGCCGCCGGCAAAAAGCTGTGTTGCCAGCAGAGTAAAACACATCACAAAGATGATTGTGCGAACTTTTGTCATCATTCAACTCCTTAACTGTCGAAATATGCGTTTATTACATTATAGATGTGAATAATATTCAGGGGGACTTTGCAGTCAAGTAAAATCTTGCACTTTGCTTCAGGATTGTGGCCTCTTATTGAAAAATTGCCGAACTATCTCTTGCTCTTCTTACAAGCCTGTATGCTCATCACCAGAGCCACAAAAGCGTATAGTATCGCCAGGATCACCAGGCAAAAGGGGAGAGTATCACGGGATACCACATTAGTGCTCCACAAGATGAATAAGACCGGAAGGCATGCCCCTAATATGCTTTGTGCCCTTTTGTTTCTCCAGAACACTATTAGCGTAATGACCAAAGCCACGATCGCAATTATCCAATACAAGATCAAGATGATCCCACCCCAGGCAGGATTATCCCACAGGAAGGTGGATCCAATCAAAAAAGCGGCTCCCAGCAGTCCTACTATGAGTTTAGGATAAAGATTTACCCTGGGAGCAAAAACTTTTGCCCTACTTTTTGCTGATCTTGACCCGCTTTGGTAGCTTTGCACCAATTTCAAGCTGCTGGGTATGGCAAGAAACAGACCGATCCAGATATAATCCATTCTGCGGTCCAGGATGAAGGAGATCAGCAGAATGCACAGGGCAAAGATGAGATTACTAACGATATCAGGGATCATGCCAGAGGGGGCATTCATCTCCATTCTCAAAATATCTTCGGTATTGATCTTAGGGGAATTTTCAGAGTTACCCTGTAATCCGGATGAAAACTTATCTTTCTCGTGCTGCATAACAATTATCCTCAACTATCTCATTTTTGCAATTTTATAAATACCAAATATGCTGTCAAGAGAATAATCACAAATCGTAAAACCGGGCGGTGACTGAGAATAATAAATACCACTATTACAGTTGGTTATGCAATGGCAATTAACGAGTAGTTGACGACACAGCTACTGCGAAGAGATTTGCTTTGGCGATTGTGGAAAAGACAATGTACTCACCCCGGCCACGTTTATAGCAAAAGCAGATCTCATATGAAGCATCGGGATGAGCAGTCTCCACTGCAATTAATGCTTGACGTATATGTGGCTTCTGATTTATGTATTAGAGATTGATATTAAACATAAAGAATAAGGAATAAATGGAAGTTAATATGCGTAAAAATCTAACTATCTTAGCCCTGATCCTGCTGTGTGGTTTGCTTTCTGGCACCAGCCTGCAGCTCAGCGTGGATGCTGCGTCCCTGGGCAAGCGCACTGCTGAGTATCCGGTTTTACTGGAGCCCGGCCAGCCCATGCTAAGCTACTATCCACTCAAAGTCTTGCTTCCTTTTGGGGAAGAATATAAATCCGCAGAGCTGCGTTTTGGTTCTGCCAAACATAGCCAAAGCGGCGTACAGATTGATTTTGCCCAGGCGCAGATACCCATCTCACGGCCGCAGGATTATACCCCGGTCCCGGCGGATCCCGAAATCTATCAGCGGGATGCGTATTTCCCGGCCCGGGATTTTGAGTATCTGGGAACCCAGTACTATCGCGGTTTTGCCCTTGCGATCTTCAATGTATATCCCTTTCGCTACAATCCCGTGCGCAAAGAGCTGCAAATACACGAATCCTTCGAGCTTGAGATCACCAGTGTCTTTAGCGAAGCTGCAGCCCGCAAGCAAGCCAGATTCGTAACACAAAGCGAGAGTACTCTGCGGCAATTGAGCCAGCTTGTGGCAAATCCGCAGGAGCAGGCCAGCTATACGAATTTTGCTGAATACAAAGTGCGTAGCCGCAATCTGAATCCCGCCGATGCCAGGAGCATGCTCATCATCACCGACGAGCAGAGATTGCCCTGGTTTGCAGACTATGCCAGCTGGCGGGAAAGCAAAGGCATAAGCACCGGAGTCTATACTACCGAGTATATCTACCAGAATTATGACGGTGTGGACGATGCCGAAATGGTGCGCAATTTTATCATCGATGCCTATGACACTTGGGCTGATACAGATACTCCCCTCGAATATGTGATTATGGGTGGAGATGACGAGATTGTGCCGGAACGCGGAGTTTTTGGCAGAGTGGGCGGCACACGGGACAACCGCATGCCCTCGGATCTGTACTTCAGCAATCTTGATGGAAACTGGAATGCCAATGACAACACTATCTATGGCGAGATGACTGACGATACCGATATGATCCCGGAACTGCACATCGGCCGGTTTCCCGCCGAGACCTATCTGGAATTTGGCAACATCTTTCACAAGATCCAATACTATGTGGATTACAGCACTTTCAGCAACAACATCGCCACCTTTTACGGGGAAAACCTGAACAACAACCCGCTGACCTGGGGTGGGGATTACAAGGACGACGTAGCCAATCATCTGCCCGGAGATTACTTTTACGATACCCAATATCAGCGGGATGGTACTTATAGCAGCACCACGGTGTGGAATAGCATCAATAATGGAATAAACGTGATGAACCACATGGGACATGCCAATGAGACCTATCTGATGGGGCAAGGCAACAACTCGATCCAGCAATTGCAAAACACCGAGTATGGCTTTCTGTATTCTCAGGGCTGCTATCCTGCTGCCTTTGATCAACGCACCTCCGAAGATGGAGAGTGCATCGGTGAACACCTTGTGATGGCAAATGGGGGCGTATTTTCCTTCATCGGCAATACCCGGTATGGCTGGTATATGCCCGGAGGCATTGATGGTGCATCGCAATACTATGATCGGGAATACTTTATCGGTCTCTACGAAGAAGGATATCCGATATTGGGCGAAGCGCTCACCTATTCGCGTCTGCAAAATCTCAATTCAGCCCTGCAAAATGATGTCATGCGTTGGTGCTATATGGAGATGATCCTGTTTGGAGATCCTTCTGTCTCGATCAAGATGCCGGATCCGGAGCTGCCGATGTTGAGTCTGGAAAGCTATGAATTTGACGACTCTCAAGGCGATAACGACGGCATCATCAATCCGGGAGAGACGATCCGCTTTTATCCGGTGGTGCGTAACGCTGAGGACTGGGCTACCGCATATAACGTCTCCATCCGCCTGGAAGCCATGCCTTTGGGAATGGAGACTAATGGCGAATGCATCCTGGTAGATCAGATCCTGCCGGGACAGACCAATCCTGAAGATATGTATATCGAATTGACCATGCCTGATGACCTGGGCTATGGAATATTTACCTTGAGAATAGCGGTGGAAGCCTTTCATCCTACCACCTTCCTCAGCACAGGTACCAGATATTTTGATGCTTCCTTTGAGATCACCCTCTTTGATGGCCGCTTCCCATGGGAAACCGCCAATAGTGGCAAATCTGCACCCATGGTGATAGATACCAATTCTGATGGCAATCTGGATATCATCTTTGCCGATGTCTTTGGCGGCATATATATGCTCGGAGACGATGGTGAACAGTTTAGCTTTGTCCAGCATCCCGATCAGCAAAATATCAACCGCAGTGGTGCTATGGCTCAGATCGATGGTGAGGGTGGCGAAGACATGGTCTTTACCAGCCGAGGGGGACACATTTATGCCCTCAGCACGGAAGGTGATCTGATCTTTGACTACACTGCCAGCAGTGCGATCTTGCTCACTCCGGTGATCGCAGATATTGTGGGAGATGGCAGCTATGAGATTATCACCGGAGGCATGGATGGCAAGCTATATGTAGTCGATAGCAATGGTGAAGATATGCCAGGTTTTCCCCTGCAGCTCCCCGGGACTTATCAGACGGAAGTGGCAGTGGGTGATCTGACGGAAAACAATCAGATGCAGATCGTGGCTGGCACTAATTCCGGTGATATCAGAGTGATCGGCGCCGGTGCTGTGCTCAATGAAGCCTATAGTCACAACCTGGGCAGCCCCATCACCGGAGCACCGGTTGTGCTCAATAATGGCCGCTTTGCCATTGCCACCAATACCCATCTGTATTTGATCGATGCCAGCGGCATCCTGTTCCAAAAAGAAATCGACTCCCCTGTGGCCGGAGGATTGATCACAGCCGATCTAAATCAGAACGGAGCACTGGATATCATCTTTGTCACCATCGCCGGCAAACTTTGGGCTGTGAATCAGGCTGGTAATGACATCGCTGGCTTCCCCATGAGTCTGAATGACAATTTCAACTGCCCCCCCTTGGTGGCAGATATCGATGCTGATGGCGAGTTTGAGCTGGTGCTACACAGCTATCTTAACAGCATTTTCGCCTATAATCAAGATGGCAGCAGCCTGGAAGGATTCCCGTTTTTCACTACTTACAACGGCGCCACACCCGGGACCTTGGTGGATTATGATGATGATGGCTTTTTCAAGCTGATCACCGGATTCTCCAATGGTGTGCTGATGTCAAATCTGCGTAGGCCTTCATCCGAGCTTACTCCCTGGATCACCTATCGGGGATCACTCAAGCGGCAGGGCTATTATGCCTCCACGGGCTATGTGCCAAATGCTGATCTCCAGCAGAGCCCCAGCCTGGATCTGCTCAAACAGAACTATCCTAATCCTTTCAACCCCAATACTACCATCGCCTTTGATCTGGCCAAAGCGGGCAATGTGCGCATCGAGATCTACAATACCAGAGGCCAAAAGGTGCGCAGCTTGCTGGCAGCCAATCTTGAATCCGGCAGCCACACTGTGCGCTGGGATGCCACCGACGATAGTGGTCGCAGCCTGGCCAGTGGACTCTATCTGTATCGCATGCATAGTGCCGATGGCAGTCAGACCCGCAAGATGCTCTTGCTCAAATAGGTGCTGTAATGCCTGAAATCATCAAAAACATCCAAAACCTCAAGGCCGAGATTGCTGCACAGCTCAAAGAATTGGGACGTGAGCACGAAGATATCACCTTGGTCGCAGTCACCAAGACCCATCCTGTGGAAGCAGTGGATATCGCCCTGGCCAATGGCATCAGCCATATCGGCGAAAACAAGGTGCAGGAGGCCATGCGCAAATTGCCCATGGTCTCAAAGCCTTATGCCGGCTTTCACTTCATCGGGCATCTGCAGAGCAATAAGATCAATCAATTGCTTACTCTGAAGCCACTACTCATCCACAGCATAGATTCCCTGCATCTGGCTGAGAAGCTGCATCGGGCTTTGGGGCGCACAAACCGCACCCAGGAGATCCTGATTCAAGTAAACGTAACCGAAGAAGAGAGTAAAAGCGGGGTGACTTTTGATAACGCCCGCGAACTGATCTGGAAGATAGCCTCATTCTCCACGCTCTATGTACGAGGCCTGATGACCATTGGCAAGCTGCACCCGGATCCCGAGATTAGCCGCCCCTATTTCCGACAGCTCAAAGAACTGTTTGATGAGGTCAAGCAGGAGTTTCCCGGCAGCTTTGACTACCTTTCCATGGGCATGAGCCATGATTGGCAGATTGCCCTGCAGGAAGGCTCAAACATGCTGCGCATCGGTAGTGCTATCTTCGGATACAGACATTATGGAGATGACCGATGACAGTGCTTATCGCCATCTTTATCTTCTTTTTGGCATATCTTTACGGTGGCTTTTCCACCGCCCGCGTCATTGCCAAGAGTTTTCGCTCGCTCAATGTTTACAAAGTCGGCACTGGGATTGCTGATACAGAGAACATCTTCAGTAATATCAGCAAATCCATGGGGGTGCTGGTGGGTGCCATTGATGTCTGTAAAGCCTATCTCTTTTTGATCGTGATAGAATTTGTGCTCAGGCTCTTGGGCAACAATGCCGCTTTTGCAGATTTTGCCACACTCTACAGCTCTTCCATGATGCTGGTCTATGGTCTGGGCATGTTGATCGGGCACTGCTTGCCTTTGGCACACCATTTTCATGGAGGACGGGGAATCTTTACTTATATGGGCTTTTTTTCTTATTTTGCCTTTTTGCCGATGCTGATTACTTCCATATTGGCAATGATCCTGGTGTGGAGATTTAAGCAAGTGCGTTTTGCCCAATATACGATCGTGATCCTGCCCGTGATATTGTATCAGATCTTCTATCACACTATTTACTGGTTTCGTAGAGATTTACCCCCATATTTTACCGCGATTCTGCTGGGATCTGCGCTCTTCATGGGAATCTTGAATATATTTGTATCCAAACGTTTAGGCGAATTTTGAGGTAGCGATGATCAAGATCTTACCAGTAAACTCCAAACAACTGCTAAAAAGCTTTATCATGCTTCCCCTTGAGCTGTACAAAGATGATCCCAATTGGGTAGCTCCACTGATTTCTGAGCAATACAAGTTTTTTAACCCCCGTCACAATCCCTATTACCAGCATTCTGAGGTTCAACTATTTGTTGCCACGGAGGATGGACGGGTGGTGGGGCGCATTAGCGCTCATACGAATACTCAGCATCAAAAAGAGCACCAGGAGGACATCGGCTTCTTTGGTTTTTTTGACTGCGTCAATCGCAAAGATGTGGCTCAAGCTCTGTTTAATGCTGCGGCAGATTGGAACCGCAACCAGGGCTTTGCCTCCATGCGCGGCCCCTTGAATTTCTCCGTGAATCAGGAAGTAGGGCTTTTGATCGATGGTTTTGATAGCCCGCCGATGGTAATGATGCGGCACGATCATCCCTATTATCAGGATCTTTTCGCCGCCTGCGAGCTGACCAAGACCATGGATCTTTATGCCTATCTGAGCGAGCGCACGGAGATGCCCCAGCGAATTGACCGTCTGGCTGCGCTAATCGAAAAACGCAGTGGGGTCACCATCCGCAGCTTATCCAAGGATAAGAAAGAGCTGCGCAAGGATATCGAGACCGTCTTTGAGATCTATACCAAAGCCTGGGAGTATAACTGGGGTAATGTCCCCATGACCAAGGCGGAATTTGATCACATAGTGGCAGAGCTGTTGCCCCTGGCGGATCCGGAATTGATCTTCATCGCCGAAAAGGATGGTAAGCCGGCCGGCTTTTCCCTGGCTTTGCCAAATTACAATGAGGTATTGAAGGTAATGAACGGCCGCATCAATCCCATCACCATGATCAAAGCGCTGCTTGCCAAGAAAAGAATCAGCTCAGCCCGGGTCATCACCATGGGTCTGATCAAAGAGTATCAGGGACGTGGCATCGACAGTCTGTTTTACTATTATTCATACAAAAACGGTTTGCCCAAGGGTCTTATCCGGGGTGAATTTTCCTGGGTTTTGGAAAACAACACCATGATGATCCGCGTTGCCGAAATGCTGGACGCCATTCCTTACAAGACTTACCGTATCTATGATAAAGACATCTAAGCGCTTTCTCTCCTCAATCGATATCATTACCTTGATCTATTGTGGCTGGATCTTGCTCTATATGAGCATCGGGATTCTGCGAGCCAAGGATGCTCTGACCCATATTCCGATCTTCCTCAGCATTATGGTCAGCATCGTATTTATGGCCTGGCTGCACCAAGAGCTGGACAAGGCACGATACCCTAAGTGGGACAAAGCCTTAAGTCTGATCCGCTCACTCTATCCAGTCACGCTGTTTGGCTATTTTTACACTTCCGGATACAGTGTCAATCAGATCATCTTCACCAGCTGGCTGGATCCCTTCTTTATGAATATCGATCAGAGCATCTTTGGCTATCTGCCTTCGCTGGTGTGGGGCAAAAGCTACGACCATTATCTGCTCAGCGAGCTCTTTCACTTTGCTTATTTCTGCTATTATCCCATGATTCTGGGTTTGCCTGTATACTTGTTTTTCAAAAAACCTGCCGCCTTCAAAGAGTTGATCTTCAATCTCAGCTTTGTCTTTTATCTGTGCTATATTATCTATAGCATATTGCCGGTGATCGGAGGCCGCTTTATCCCCGAAGCCATGGCACTTACCCAAAGCTATCGCGGGGGACCTTTTACGCACATCATGGTCTATATCTACCGCAATTCTCATCACCTGGGAGGAGCCTTCCCCTCTTCGCACATAGGCATAGCTCTGGTACTCACCGTGGCAGCACTCCGCCATGTAAGGCGCCTGGGCTATATCTTTGTCCTGATCTCATTCTTTTTGAGCATTGCCACCGTATATTGTCATTACCATTGGTTTATCGACGCCGTATTTGGCGTGTTGATCGGGGTGGGAGGATACTATTTGGCAAATTACACTCATCGCAAATTGCAAGGAGCCCTTTAGATGAAGTATGGATTTATGATCCTGTTATCACTGATAGTTCTGAGTCTGGGTGCGCAAAGTCCGCTTCCCATCGATTCGTATGACTACGCTGTTCCGGAAAACAACGTCTCTGCCATCGCCATCGGGATGGGAGGGATCAATTTGACCAATCCTGATGATCCCTTTGCCTCTTATGGCAATCCCGCGCTTTTAGCCAGGAATGAGACCACTATGGTCTATCTGGCTTACCGTCTGGCAGAAACCGAAGACCTCAGCTTTTGGGAAGTGGCCAGTGCCAGCAATTTCCTCAAAGAAAAGCAGTTTAAGTATTTCACCCTGGTCACCAAACAGGCTGCCTTCTCATATCAACCGATGGCAGCCATCAATATCTCCACCTTTGATCTGGAAACCAACAAGACCTTGTATTACGATTATAAGCTGGATAAACTGCAGCTAAGTCTGGGCGTGACCGATAAAAGCTGGCCTTCACTTACAGCCGGCATGAATATCAAATACCTCAGCGGTCGCCTGGTCTATCTGGTAGAGCGTTTGGAGGGATCACATTTTATCCGGGAGCACTTTATTGATGACAAGATCAAAGGTGTCTCATCAGATTTGGGGATCACCTTCCGCACCGGTGATGTGATCTATGGACTCACCGCTTATGATGTGCTGTCCCGTTTGTGGTGGGAAAACTACGATGCCGTCAGCATCCAGCGCCGGATCGCCACTGCGGTGCAGTATGGCAGCGGAGCATCCAGGACCAGCTTTGGCATTCAGAGCAAGATCTCCAGCGATCCCCAAACCACATATCATGCTGGCTATTCTTATACCATGAATTGGGATAGCCAGGATTTTACCAGCGACGATAAAATCTCCCAGGGCATGGACCTGCGGCTGGGTTTTTACAGTCATGATTTTTATGGTGCTGACAATGTGAATCTCACTCTGGGCAGTGGTTATTATTATCAGATGTTTCGCTTTGATTTTTCCCTGAACAGCAAGGGCTTGAAGCTTGCCGATAGCGAATTTCTGTTTTCGCTGGGACTGGGATTTTAGCCTGTGTTTCAGCTTTCTTTTCTAAACACCGGTCTCTTGATCTTTGCTGCAGCTACCGTGTTGCCTCTGATCATCTGGCTGTTAGCAAAGAAAAAGCCTCCTCAGCTGCTCTTTTCGTCCCTGCGCTTCATCAAGCTTAGTCAGGAGCAAGAAAAAAGCCGCACCCGGATCACGAACATCATCCTGCTCATCATTCGCATGCTGATCATCTTGCTGGTGGCTCTGGCGGTAGCGCGTCCCATGCTGGCTTCGTCTGGTTTGGGTGCATCGGACAAACATCCACCCACAGCCGTGGCAATCATCCTGGACACCTCATATTCGATGGATTATATCGAAGACCGCCAAAGCCGCATTGATAAGGCACTGGAAGCCATCAGCACCATCAATGCCAAAGCCACAGCTGCGGATCGCTTGATCCTGATCTCCCGAGATCAGGCTTGGAACGATCTGCACGCACAGATCTACGTAGGCAGCATCCCTGCAGAGATCTTGCACAGCATTGCTATCAGCTGGCAACCCCTGAGCTGGGAAGATACTTTCAGCTATGCTGATGCCAAGCTTGCTGAGAGTCAGATGCCCAATCGGGAGATCTATCTGCTCACAGACTTTGTCAACGAAGAGCTCGATTACCTTAGTGAGTATCCTGTCTTTAGTATTCCCATATCCGAGATTGAGCCCCGGCAAAACATCTCGGTATCTGAAGCCAGACCCTTACCGCAGACCGTTGGTCGCGGAAAAGCGCAGACCATTGAATTCCGGATCACAAATCATGGCTCTGTGGACCGCAGCGAAGTGCTGATTCAGGCGGTATTGGATGAGATCAAGGTAGCAGAGCGGTTTGTGAGCATTCCTGCCCGTCAGAGTGTGAAAGAAGAGATCACTTTTCAGATCCGCTCAGACGGCTGGCAAGCGGGATATATCGAGGTGCTGGATGAACACCTGAGTGCGGACAACCGTGCCTATTTTGCCTTTGAATACTACCAGCATCCCAAGGTCGCAGTAATCGGTACACAGGCCCTGCCACCTCATCTGAGTAGTATCTTGCGCGTCTATACCGGCGGTCAGCAACCGGATTTGATCCAACCTTCCAGCCTCAATCTACAGGCTTTGGAGCACTACAAACTCTTTGTCTTTTACGAATTTGGCGAGATGAACGTAAGACTAAGGGAATTTATCTCTACGTTGGATTCCCGCGAAATCGGCAGCCTGTTTTGCCTGGGGAAAAACCTGACTTCGGATACCAAAAGCTTTTTGAACAACAGATATTCGTTAAACCTGGGTGAGCGAAAGCAAAGCCCACTTTCCATAGATTTTGTCTCACCTCACCATCATCCCAGTGCACTGATTGCGGACAAGGATTTGCGTTTCAAGCAGATCAGCTCTTATTGGGAGAGCCCGTCTCACAATTCCGCATTGATTTCTGCTGCCGGTCAACCCCTGGCTGTAAGTAGTGCCGGTTCAGCCTTGTGGCTCTGGGATATCAGTCATAGTTCAGCTTTCTTTGCTGATCCTGCCTTTGCCGTCTTTGCTTATCGTCAGTTTAGCTCTCTGCAGAGCGCAAAAGTCCCGATGGCAGAATTGAAGGTGGGAGACAGCATCCGCGCCAGCGAGCTTGAGCTACCTTCCCTGGATCGGCTTAGCCTTCCGCAGCCGATGTATATCACAAACACCCCCGGGATCTATACTATCAATCCTGCACGCTCAAACGCTGCCAAAATAGCGGTAAACATCGAATACTACGATAGTGATCCCACCAGAACCGAGCCCCATGCCAGAATCAGGATGTTGCCCGAGGATTTTGCCGGTGAACTCTTTTCGTCCCGGCTGGGGCGGGATTTGTGGAAAACCCTATTGATCCTGGCCATTGCCCTGATGATTCTGGAAATCATCATCGTAAAGACCCAGGAATACAAGTCTTTATACAGGAGTGAAACATGATTCTAAAAGAACTCAAACATCCCCATGAGATCAAAGGCTTGAGCAATGAAGAACTGGATGCCCTGGCAATAGAAATCCGGGACCGGATTATCGAAGTAGTAGCCCAAAATGGGGGACACATCGCTCCCAGCCTGGGCGCCGTAGATTTTACTCTGGCTTTGCTGAGTGTCTTTGATCCCCTCTCGGACAGAGTGGTCTGGGATGTGGGACATCAGAGCTATGCCTGGAAAATCCTGACCGGACGCAATGACCGCTTTGATACCTTGCGCCAGCTAAATGGGATCAGTGGTTTTACCAATCGCGATGAAAGCCCGTATGACGCTTTTAGCACAGGACATAGCAGCACTTCGATCTCAGCTGCTCTGGGCATCGCCTGCGGGCGGGATCTGAAATCAGATTCCGGACACTGTGTCGCGGTAATCGGTGATGGTGCTCTCACCGGAGGGATGAGCTTTGAAGCACTCAACCATGCCGGTCACCTGCAACCCGATAAGTTTGTCGTGATCTTGAACGACAACGCCATGTCCATCTCCAAAAACGTGGGTGGTCTGCAAAAATACATGGCCCGAATGTATGCCTCCAAAAGCTACAATACTCTCAAAAAACAGGTCTGGGATATGAGCAGCAGCCTGCCCTCCAGTATTCGCCGCCGCTTTATCTATGGTGCGCAAAAGCTGGAAGAATCCATGATGAACATCCTGGTGCCAAACATCATCTTCGAAGATCTTGGCTTTAAGTATGTGGGTCCCATTGATGGTCACGACATCCCGCATCTGATCTCTATCTTCAAGCGGGTCAAAAACTTCATGGTGGGTCCGGTGCTCATCCATGTGGTTACCCAAAAAGGTAAAGGCTACAGCCCTGCCGAAAATGATGCTTCCGGTTATCATGGCGTGGGACCTTTTGCCAAAGCAGGCAAGTCCAGCGCTTGCAATGAAGCCAAGAGCTATAGTGAAGTGTTTGGCGAT
Source organism: uncultured Candidatus Cloacimonadota bacterium (assembly GCA_964501025.1). GTDB lineage: Bacteria > Cloacimonadota > Cloacimonadia > Cloacimonadales > Cloacimonadaceae > UBA5456. The sequence goes on from CAZCRD010000030.1 coordinate 14,062, forward strand.
ACCCTGATCGAACTGGCGGGGAAAAATCCCCATCTGGTTGCCATCACCGCAGCCATGAGCACGGGCACTGGGCTGGCCGGATTTGAAGCGCATTTTCCGGATCGCTTGTTTGATGTGGGCATTGCCGAACAGCATGCTGTCACCCTCGCAGCCGGCATGGCCACCAGGGGTATCAAACCCTTTGTTGCTATCTATTCCACCTTCACCCAGCGGGCTTTGGATCAGATCATCCATGATGTCGCCATGCCCAAATTGCCAGTAGTATTCTGTCTGGACCGCGCCGGCATCGTTGGTGAAGATGGCGCCACCCATCAGGGAGCCTTTGATCTGGCATATCTCAGCTATATCCCCAATCTGATCATTCTGGCCCCCTCCTGCAATGAAGAATTGCGGGCCATGCTGAGTTGGGCTGCGCAATACCAGGATGGCCCTGTGGCGATCCGCTATCCACGGGGTAAAGCACGCTGCCGCGATCTTCAGATCACTTCCTTTTGCCCCGGCACTGCTGAGATCATCAATGCCGAACAGGATATTTCCCAACCCCCAATCACATTTGTCGCCATTGGTGACGCTTTGCAAACCGCTCAAGACACCGCTTTGCTGCTGGCAGAGGATGGCATCCGCCCCTTGATCGTAAATTTGCGCAGTGTCAAACCTCTGGATCAGAAAACCATCCTCGCCCTGGCTGAAGGCTGCAGCTTGATCTTCAGCTTTGAAAATGGCTCCATCATCGGCGGCGTGGGAGCCAGAATCGCCCAACTGAGTTCCGGAGCCAAAGCCCGGGTGGTAAATTTCGGCTATCCCGATGAGTTTATCCCCCATGGCGAGACCTCGCTGCTCAAAGAGCAGATCGGATTCGATCCCCAGAGCCTGGCCGCTGTAGTAAAAGAACAGCTGTGAACGACATCATCTGTGCCCGCATCACAGCCGCGGGAACCGCTGCCATTGCGGTAATCCGCATCTCGGGAACGGGAGCGATCGAGCTAGTGTCCCGCCACTTTTCGGCACCCAACAAATTGCTTTCTGCTCCCGCTAATTCAGTGATCTTTGGGACCTTTCAGGATGTTGAAGGCATCCCTCTGGATCAAGTATTGCTCACCGTCTTCAAGGCCCCCAAAAGCTATACCGGAGAAGATACTATTGAGCTGAGCTGTCACGGCAATCCCGCTCTGGCAGATCGCCTCCTCAGTGTGCTTTTAGGCTCGGCCAGACTGGCAAATCCGGGAGAATTTACCCTGCGCGCATATCTGAATGGCAAGCTCGATCTCAGCCAGGCGGAAGCGGTCAACGATCTGATTTCTGCCAGCACCAGCAAGGCCGAGATGGCTGCCTTGATGCAGATTAAGGGATACTTGAGCAAGCAGTTGCAAAACATCTTGAATGACATCCAGGATGCCCGAATGCGCTGTGAACTGGCCATAGATTTTGCGGATCAAGATCTGCCACAGATTGATCTCGCTGATCTCAAACACCGGATTTCCTCTATCCTTGATGCTGCCCAAGAGTTGTATGAAGAAGGAAATCAAGGCATCAAACTGCGGGAAGGTGTCCGAATCTGCCTGGCAGGTGCACCCAATGTGGGTAAATCCTCCCTCTTTAATGCTTTTCTCAAACAAAACCGCGCGATTGTCACCCCACATCCGGGTACTACCCGGGATTATCTGGAAGAATCCTTCTCGCTGTCCGGATATCCCATTGTGCTATTTGATACTGCCGGACTCAGAGTGAGTGTTGACGATATCGAAAACGAAGGCATCTCCCGCGCATATTCCTTGTTCCGGGATGCAGATCTCATTCTCTATCTCTACGAAGCTGAGTTTACCTCTCTGCCCCAAAAGCTGCATGAATTTGAGGATAAGATCATCTACGTGGCTGCCAAAGCGGATCTGTATCCCGAGCGTCAGCTTGCTTGTGGCCATATCCCCGTTTCTGTGCTCAGAGCTGATGGGATCAAAGCTTTGTCCACTGCCATCTTGCAGCGTCTGCGCTTGCCCACCCAGATCCTGGAGCGACCTCTGATCACCAACGCCCGGCATCTGGCAGCACTGAACCGCAGCATCAAAGCTCTGCAAGCTGCCCAGGAAGCACTCAATCAGCAAACCGGTTTTGAATTCATCGCCTTTGAGCTGATCGCTGCCTCTGCTGCACTGGAGGATATTCTGGGTGTGGTGCCCACAGATGAGCTTCTGAATTCGATCTTTTCAAATTTCTGCATCGGAAAGTAAGCCATAGCAGCACAAGCATATAGGTCAGATCTATCACCCCCAATGGGCTAAAAGTTGAAAGATGGCTGCTTTAGCTGCCGTGCCTCAATGATCATCATGGCCGAACAGGATGATTTCCAGTTGGCTTCAGCCACCGACAAACTGTTTTAGGTCAGCACAATCAGCGGAGCTTAAAGTAAGCCGTCAGAGTTACACTGATGCTTTTTTGGCGGGTTCCGGTATTGTATATCCCATAATCTGAGACATCGGTAGAATATGGTTCGGTAATCTGAAAGACTCCGGCTCTGGCTTCCCGCATCTTGCCCAGCTTGGTCTCGGCTGATCCGGAGATCTCTCGGGCCCGGGAGAGAGCGTCTTCGGTGGCAGCGGCCAATAGCTCCTGCTTGAGTTCCGGTAGCCTGGTATAGAGGTATTCCAGATTTGAGTTTTGCAACACCATATTACGTTCGGCAAAGAAATCTGGATTCAGCGCCAGATCCTCGATCTTATCCAGATCCTGGGAGAGCACAAAGACCCGTTGCTGGAGGTTGTGGCCAGTCATATTGCCGTAATTATCATAGCGTTGATGGATGTTTACGGGGTGCACACTGATTTCATCTTCGGCTATACCCTGCTCGATCAGATAGGCTTTAAACGCTCTGATATCTGCACTCATAAGCTGATAACCACGGTTTAGCTCATTGCTGCCTACGGATTTTTGCAGCGAGAGGTTCCACTTGACCAGGTCGGATTCAAAGAGTTTGCTGGAATATCCCACCACGCGTAAGCTGGTACTGCTTTGACGGCTCTGCCAGAAAAAAAGTCCAAAGATACTGACTCCGATGATGAAAGCGATGCCCAAGACATTAAATTTGTTTTTGGAATCCTTCATCCAGGTCAGGATGGCAACAACTGCCAATACAGCAATAATCATCATGTAATAAGGCATCTAAGACCTCCTAAGGTATTTGTTTGTATGCTTGTGTATGGTACCTGGATCATAGCAATCCCCATCTGCGGCGGAAATATAGCTCCAGGCAAAAGCTGAGGATAAACAGGGCAATGATATACCATCTTTTGTACAGAGCGTATTCATTGCGTTTGATCCTTTCTTTGGCTACAGCAGGAAGTGGATAAAAATCAGCAGCTTCCTGCAAGTAAAGCAGTTGTCCCCGGCTTTCAGAAGCCAGATAAGAGAGCAGAGCTAGATTAAAATCAAAATCCCGCTCTTCCACAGCCAGTTCAGACACCGCAAAACTGCCGCTGCTCTTTTGCTGAGAATCCGGTTCACGGATCACAAAGCTGTAATCTCCAGCTGCAGCCAATTCGGTGCGAAAGCTGTATTCATCGCCTTTGCGAACCATAAAGTCGCGCACTTGCTCGTTACCCTCAGCATCATAGATAGTGATCTGCGGGTTTTTGTCCAGATCGCTGCTACGGATGTCATCCTCGGCTCTGAGGCTAATCTGGATTTCCTCGCCCTGAAGGTAGCTGGTTTTATAGATGGCACTATAGGATCCCAAAGCTTTGTTGCTCAGCCAGGTGAGAATGCTTACGATCATCTTTTGGTAAGCGGATTCCGGGCTTTGCATCTGCCAGCGCCAGAGATTGAGAAAGCTAAAGCCCAGTGCCCGGCTTTGGGCATTTTGTTTTATCGCGATGGCAGGGGATTTTTGGGGGTTGTTCATGGTTCCCAATATCTCTGTGCCAGTAGCAGAATTCACATAATAATAATCCAGCGGTGGCAGGCTTGAGATTTCCTGAGCCAGGGGGTTGAGCATGGCATACAGTGAGGCCTGCTCTGAGATCTGGACAAAGCCCTGATAGGGACTTTGGATATTGGATTGCAGCAGGGGCAGATACTCCGCCAGCTCGGGCACAGGCAAGCCTTGAAAGAAAAGCCCGGCTCCCCGGCTTAGATTGCGGCTAATGTATTCTGTAGCAGCGCTGTGCAGACGCAGATTGCCATTGTTTACGATCACGATCACGGCGGCTCGATCTTTGGCACTCAGCTGGGCTGTTTGCTCACCTTGCCAGATCTTGCCATCCCGGATCAGGTAAGATTTGCTTTGCCATCTGGGATTGGTGGCGATGGCATCCTGGATAAACTTGTTGTCCCAGGCCGGTGCATCGGAAAAGCTCACGATCAGTTCTTTTTCGCTAAGTACTTCGAGAGCTCCCGGCATTTGGTTGTTGCCCAGGCGCTGTTCCTGCTCCAGAGCCTGGAGCTCTACCCGATATTTGTAAAATCCGGTTTGGGCAAAGCGGTGGTTAAAATCCACTGTCTGTTCCAGCCCTGCTTCCAGATTCAAGCTTTGAGAGGCTACCCGGTTCTGCTCTACATAAAGATTGATCTGGGCTTTACCAGAGTAGTTTGAAGCCTGCACTTTGGCTCTGATGATGGTAGATTCATTGCGATAAGCATAGCGTCCGGACTCCAGGTCGTTAATCGCCAGATCTGGAATCAGAAAGCGACTGCTATCCGCCAGCGCGATGATGGGAATGCCGAGCCTTTGCACCAGAGCATAGTCCTGATCCCGAAACCAGCCATCAGAGCTGAGCACGATGCCTTGCACTTGACTCAGATCCAAGTTCTGGCTGAGCTCACTCAGGCTTTTGCTGAGCAAGCTATTTTCCCGTCCACCTTCCAGGCCATCGGCAAAATCCTGCTGAACAATCCGGTAGCCGTCCCTGGCATATTTATCCTGCAAGCTACTTAGAGCAGGCTGTAGAAGCTCTTTCTTGCTTTTACCCTCGCGCCTTAGATCCATTGAACCAGAAGTGTCTTTGAGCATCAGGATTTGCGGAGCCTCACTTTTTTGCCGGATAAAATACAGGATCGGGCTTAGCAGGATCAATAGCAGAATGAACAGGGTGATGGTGCGCAGGACAAAGAGCAGAACCTTTCTGCCCCCTCTCAGGCTGGGCTGAGTACGGTAATAGAACAGCGCTGAGATCAGGCTTGCCAGGAGTCCGGACAGTACAAAGATCATCAAAATCCCAAGCTCATGCTCGTGGCCAGGGAAACTCCTTTGGATTTATAGCCCGGCAAGGCGCTATCATAAGTTTGCACAGCCAGCCCAAAATCGATGGACCTGCTTTGGTAACCGATGCCGTATGAGATCCTCAGTGGGCTGCGGCTGTTGGGCAAAGATATGCCAAAAGACAAAGGTAAGAAGGGCAAAGGTAAAAAGCTGGTACCCAGAGACAATCTCCCGATAGCGCTGGTAGAAGCGGTTTCCTTGAACCCATGCACCCAATCCGCTGAGACTACGGCGTATTCATGCTTGTACATCACTCCCAGGCGCAGCTCTGGAGGCAAGGAGGTCGTATAGCCATCAATATCAATACTCTCAGAATCACTCACATAAAAGTCTTCGCTGATATTGGAGACAAAGACACTATCTGCAGAAAAATGATA
>CAZCRD010000031.1:0-17486 GCA_964501025.1 uncultured Candidatus Cloacimonadota bacterium
AGGAACGGCATTTTAGATAGCATCCAGTATACCCCCACGATACCCGGGATTATCATCCTGAGTTCCAGAGGAACGGCATTTCAGATAGCATACGATTGCCACACAATAGCTTTGAGTTCCGTAGGAACGACATTTTTTTGATCAGGTGCTTAACACACACAAATATGCCGTGCCGATGGCACTCGGGAATCATGTGGGGTTTACTGGATGCTATCTAAAATAGCGTGCCGATGGCACTCAAAGACAAGGCATAACGCTATCTGATATCTCGACCGGCTTTTCTCAAAGAACACCAGGAAAGCACATAATGACCTTAAGGATTGTGAACAGTCTCGTATCACTGTAAATATCACAATCAGTAAATTGCCATTGACTAAAATCCCGCTTTTGTTTGAGTGGAATGCAATAGAAAAAAAATTGATTATCTGGAGGAAAGATGAAACGAGCCGTTGTAGTATGCGCAAAGCGCAGCGCAATCGGAAACTTTGGTGGAGTGTTCAAAGACGTCTCTGCAGTTCAGCTTGGAGTGCACACATTGCAAGCTATTTTCAAGGAAACCGGAATTCAGCCGGACGCCATTGATGAAGTGATCGTGGGTAACGTCTGTGGTGCAGGATTGGGACAAAATGTAGCCCGACAGATCAGTATCTATTCCGGGATTCCAGATTATGTGCCGGCTTATACCGTGAACAAAGTTTGCGGCAGCGGGATGAAGGCAGTATCCCTGGCTGCGTTGATGATATCCAGCGGCGAAGCTGATATCGTTGTAGCCGGTGGCACGGAAAACATGAGCCAGATCCCATACATCCTCAAAGATGCCCGTTGGGGAGCACGGATGGGAGATAAGAACATGATGGATATGATGATCAGAGATGGTCTTTCGGATATCTTCAACGACTATCACATGGGTCTTACTGCTGAAAATCTGGCCGAGAAATTTGCCCTGAGCCGTGAAGAACAAGATGCTTTTGCCGCAAAGTCTCAAAACAAGACTGAAGCAGCCCAAAATAGCGGTACCTTTGCTAATGAGATCGTGCCGATCAGCATTCCCCAACGCAAAGGCGACCCCATAGTGGTGGACAAAGATGAAATGCCCAGAGCTGGAGTGAGCAAAGAGGCTCTGGCCAAATTGCGCCCCGCTTTCAAAAAAGATGGCTCAGTCACAGCAGGTAGCAGCAGCGGCATCAACGACGGCGCTGCCCTCTTACTGATCATGAGTGAAGACAAAGCCGCAGAATTGGGTCTCAGCCCTCTGGCATATTTCGTCCAGAGTGCTTCTGCTGGCGTCGATCCCGCCATCATGGGCTTTGGGCCCGTGCCGGCGATCAAGAAAGTGTTGAAAAAAAGCGGCTGGTCACTCAGCGACATCGAATTGGCAGAGCTCAATGAAGCATTTGCAGCCCAATCTCTTTCGGTCTTTAAAGGGCTGGAAGAAGAAGGTCTGGGAAGCCTAAACCCGGATATCGTCAATGTTAACGGCGGTGCGATCGCTCTGGGACATCCGATCGGAGCCAGCGGAGCCCGCATCATCGTAACTCTATTACACGAAATGAAACGCCGAAACAATAAAAAGGGTCTGGCTTCCCTATGCATCGGTGGTGGAATGGGAATCGCAAGCTTATGGGAGATGAAATAATCATGGCAAAAAAATTAAAACTCGATAAAAGCATGGCAATGTACGAGGAAGCACTCAAACTCGTACCCGGAGCAGTAGCCGGAATCCGACGTCCTTACAACTTTGTTCAGGGTGAATACCCCATCTTCTTTGATCATGGTAAAGGTGGACGCATCACCGATGTCGACGGTAATGAATATATAGATTACCTTTGTGCTTATGGCCCCATCATCCTCGGCTACCGGGAAGAAGAGATCGATCAAGCAGTGCAAGAGCAGGTAAATAACAAAGGTTTTTGCTTCTCTTTGACCCAACCCCAGCAAAATGAGCTGGTGCACAAGCTCAAAGAAGTGATCCCATCCTGCGAGATGGCGGCACTGGTAAAGACCGGATCAGATGCCACAACCATCGCCATCAGAGTGGCACGTGCCTACACCGGCAAGACCAGGATTGCCCGTTGTGGCTATCACGGCTGGCATGATTGGTGCGTGGAAGTGAAAGGTGGCATCCCAGAAAAACTCTTTGAAGACACCCTGGAATTTCACTACAATGACATCGACGCCCTGGAAGCTCTGCTCAAGCAAAACAAAGACGATATGGCAGCGATCATCATCACTCCAGTAGGCCATCCTCTGGGAGCGGCAGTAGAGATGCCCAAGCCAGGATATCTGGAAGCTGTACGTGAGCTGGCTGACAAATATCACTGCCTGCTGATATTTGATGAGATTCGAACCGGTTTTCGAGTCACTATCGGTGGCGCACAAAAGTTCTTTGGCGTTACTCCGGATCTTTCCACCTTTGGCAAAGCCATGGCCAATGGTTATGCTATGGCGGCATTGGTGGGAAAAGAGGAATATATGAAAGTGCTGGCAGATCAAGTTTTTCTTTCCTCTACCTTCTTCCCCAATAGTGATAGCATTGTAGCTGCCCTCAAGACCATTGAGATCTTGCAGCGTGACAATGTGCTGGATGTAATCGCAGAAAAGGGCAACAAATTCGGTTCTGATGTGCAGAAAGTGATCGATGAATCCGGGCTTCCGGTATCATTCAGCGGTGCACCCTGGATGCCTTTTGTGACATTCGATAAGGATGAGAGTGGCTTGTACAAAAAGCTGAGAGTGCAGTTCTATACCGAGCTCATCCGCCGCAAGGTCTTTTTGCAGCCCTATCACCATGGCTATATCTGCTATCGTCATACTGAGGAAGATCTATCTTACACAGTGAATGCCATCAAAGAATCCCTGGACCAACTCAAGAGCATGGTCTAAGGAAGAAAAATGGCAAAATACATCTTCGTAATGGGCGGTGTGCTATCCTCTTTGGGCAAGGGGATCGCTACCGCCTCGATCGGATTGCTGCTGAAATCCATGGGCTACAAAGTGGTGTTGCAAAAACTTGATCCTTACCTGAATGTAGACCCTGGAACGATGAGCCCCTTCCAACATGGAGAAGTGTTTGTGACCGATGATGGCGCTGAGACAGATCTGGATCTGGGACACTATGAGCGTTTTGTGGATGAAGCTCTGAGCAAAAAAAGCAGCTGCAGTGCCGGCCAGGTCTATGAAAGTGTGCTCACGAATGAACGCAAGGGAGTGTATCTGGGCAAGACGGTTCAGGTGATCCCACATGTGACAGATGAGATCAAGCGTAGGATCACACGTTTGGCAGATGGCAACGACTTTGTCATCACCGAGATCGGAGGCACAGTAGGCGATATTGAGAGTCTGCCTTTTTTGGAGGCGGTACGTCAATTGCGTTTGGATCTGGGTTTGCAAAACACCCTGAATATACTACTTACCTATGTGCCATACATCAAAACAGCCGGTGAGCTTAAGACCAAGCCATCCCAACACAGTGCCTACAAATTGCGGGAGATCGGTATTCAGCCGGATGTGCTCTTGTGCCGTAGTGAAAAGCAATTTGGTGATGACATCTACGCCAAGATCGCACTTTTTACCAATGTGCCCAAAGACTGCGTCATCAATGCCATTGACGTGAAATGCGTCTATGAAATCCCGCTGATCTATCAAAAGGCCAATCTTCCCGAGATAATCTGTCGGCATTTCCACGTGGAAAGCTGCAAGATGAATCTGGATGACTGGCAGGGATTTTTGGACAACCGGGCAAATGGCGAAGCTGAGGTGCGAATAGCCGTCTGTGGCAAGTATATAAAGCATCAGGATGCTTACAAGAGCATCGTGGAAGCACTGGATCATGCTGCTGCCCATGAGAAAAAGAAACTCACCATCAAATGGGTGGATTCCGAACGAAAATTCAAGAACAACGATCTGGACAAAGAGCTATCCGGCATGGATGGAATACTCATTCCCGGTGGCTTTGGAGTTCGCGGCATCGATGGAAAGATCGCGATCGCTCAATATGCCAGAACCAAAAATGTCCCGCTTTTGGGCATTTGTCTGGGTATACAGGTCATGGCGATAGAATTTGCGCGCAACGTCTGCAAGCTCACCCAAGCCCATAGCACCGAGTTTGACGAGATCAGCCCCGATCCAGTGATTCATCTCATGGAAGATCAGCGCTATATCGAAATGGTCGGTGGCTCCATGCGTCTGGGATCTTACAATTGCACCCTGCTACAAGGCAGTCTGGCGCATCGGGCATACCAAAAGCTTGAGATCAGCGAAAGACACCGACATCGCTATGAGTTTAACAACGATTATCGCCAGATTTTTAGCGATGCTGGGCTTAGCTTGAGCGGTGTATCCGATCACGGACTCCTGGTGGAGATCCTGGAATACCCGGCAAATGACTTTTATCTGGGAGTTCAGTTTCACCCCGAATTCAAATCCCGCCCAAACCGCCCGCATCCACTGTTTGTGGAATTGATCAAGGCTGCAGCTAAGGCTTAGATGGCGATTATTGTAAAAAAATTCGGTGGTAGCTCGGTGGGCAGTGTAAAGCAGATCCGCGCCATTGCCGGACGCTTGGCGGGAGACATTCAAAGCGGCGATCAGCTGGTATTGGTGGTTTCTGCCATGGCCAAGACTACAGACAGTCTCTTTAGCCTGGCCTATGAGATCACTACCCATCCCTCCCGCAGAGAGATGGATATGCTGCTCACAGCCGGAGAAAGGATCTCGATGTCGCTCTTGTCACTCTCTTTGTTGGAAGAAGGAATCTCTTCCATTTCTTTCACTGGCTCACAAAGCGGAATTATCACAGATGATCATCATGGCAATGCCAGGATCCTCAAGGTCAATGCTTTTCGCATCCATGAGGAACTGGCCAAAAGCAAGGTGGTAATCGTTGCCGGCTTTCAGGGCGTGAGCACATCCAAGGAAATCACGACCTTGGGACGAGGTGGATCCGATACTTCAGCGGTAGCGCTGGCATGCTTTCTGGGAGCAAAAAAGTGTGAGATCTATACCGATGTAAACGGAGTCTATACTGCAGATCCCAGGATCGTACCAAACGCAGGTTTTATTCGTGAGATTGGCTATCTGGATATGCTGGCTCTGGCCTACAGTGGCTCCAAAGTACTGCATCCCAGAGCAGTGGAATATGCCTATAAATACAAGGTTCCCGTAGAAGTAAAATCTTCGTATAGCTTTGCTGCGGGTACCATGATCATAAACGAGGAAAGCCCCAAGGACTCAGCTATGGAAGAACGTCAAGTAAATGCCATCGCACACAAGGAAGACATTTTACGCTATCGGATCGAGCCAGATGCCAAAGCACTCCTGCTCTTGAACAAGTGGCATCATGAGATCTTTAAGATCAATCTCCAGGATCAAGCTCTGGAGCTTTATATCGAAGCCAAATATGAAACAGAGATCGACTATCTACTCTCAGATTCAGGTTACGACCAACTCTCAAAAGACCGGAATCTGGGTTTTGTGATCCTGGTGGGTCTGGGACTCGCAGCAGATCCGGCCTTCACGGCCAAAGTGATGAAGCTCACCGAGCACAACCATGTGGAACGTATCTCCCACAGTGAACGAAGCCTGGAATTGATGCTACCCACCACTCAGGTGGCAAAAACGGTAGCTCTCTTGCATCAAGAATTCTTTGGAGAATAAATGAAATACATCGTTACCAGCGCTCTGCCTTATGCCAATGGAAAGCTGCATGTGGGACATGTGGCTGGAGCATACCTGCCGGCAGATATCTTTGTGCGCTATTTGCGCTTGAAAGGCGAAGATGTGATCTACATCTGCGGCACAGATGAACATGGCACTCCCATATCCATCTCAGCCGATAAAGAAGGGATCAAGCCCATTGAAGTAGTAAATCGCTATCATAAAAGCATCAAGGAAGCATTTGATGCTATCGGCATAGAATTTGACAACTTTTCCGGAACCGCCAGAGCTGAGCATTATGAGCTATCTCAGCAGTTCTTTACGGATTTATTTGACAATGGGCATATCCAGCCAAAGACTACCAGACAATTCTATTGCGAGCATGATAAACGCTATTTGCCAGATCGCTATGTCGAAGGTACATGTCCCAAATGCGGTAGCCCCGGAGCTCGGGGAGATCAATGCGATAAATGCGGCCAGACTTATGAGACCACGTCTTTGAAAGACCCCGTATGTAAGATCTGTGGCAATGAGCCGGAGATCAGGGACACCAAACACTGGTTTATCCACTTAGCAGACTTTACCGATCAGCTCAAAGAATGGATCTCACACAAGGATTACTGGAAGGAAAACGTGCGTAACTTCATGCTGAATCTGCTCGAACAAGGCTTGATCGAACGCTCCATCACCAGAGATCTCAGCTGGGGAGTGCCCGTGCCTCTCAAAGATGCCGAAGGCAAGGTGCTGTATGTGTGGTTTGATGCCCCCATCGGCTATATATCATCCACTGTGGAGTGGGCAAAGAAGATCGGGAAGCCGGAGCTCTGGAAGAACTACTGGCTGGATCCCGACACTCAATTGATCCATTTTATCGGCAAAGATAACATCATCTTTCATGCCTTGATCTGGCCTGCTATGCTGATGGGGCAGAATACCAGATACTGCTTGCCACATGACATCCCGGCCAATGAGTTCATGAATCTGGAAGGAGATAAGATCTCCACCAGCCGGAATTGGGCGATCTGGGTGGATGAATTTGTGCAGGATTTTGATGGCGAATATCTGCGCTATTACCTCGCGGCAAATGCTCCCGAACGTCAAGACGCAGATTTTAGCTTCAAAGACTTCCAGCTCAAGATAAATGGCGAGCTGAACAATGTCTTGGGCAATCTCGGACATCGAGTATTCAGCTTTGCCGCCAAGCATTTTGACTCCCGGATAGAGCAAGTTGCTCTCGATGATACGGCTTCTGCGTTGATGGCTGAAGCAGACCGCATCATGGCAGAGATTGCCGCATCTTATGAGGATTACCAGGTAAAACGAAACACCCGGGCCATTCTTGATCTGGCAAGGCAGGGCAATCGCTTCTTTGACGAGCAAAAGCCCTGGGCGGTTATAAAAGAGGACAAAGAAAAAGTGAAGCAAACCCTCTGGGTCTGTGCTTCACTCTTGCAGAGAATCTCTGTCGCCCTCTCCCCCATTTTGCCGAAGCACATGAATGCCTTAAGGAAGATGATGTCCCTGCCTCAGCTAAGCTCCTGGCAGGATGCCTTTCTTCAGCAGGACTTCCAGCTGGGTGAGTTTAAGCCACTGCTAAGCAAGATCGATGACGAGGCTATCGAGGCTCAGATCCAAAAGCTTCATGCCAAAGCCAAACCTGAAGCTCAGATGATTTATGAACCGGTAAAGGAGCAGATTACTTACGAACAGTTTTCCGCTCTGGATCTGCGTCTGGCCAAAGTGATAGCAGCAGAAGCTGTGCCCAAGACCGACAAACTCCTGCGGCTCAAGGTAGATCTTGGCTTTGAGCAGCGCGAATTGGTGGCTGGAATAGCGCAGAGCTACAAGCCTGAGGATATCATCGGCAAGACGGTTACCATGCTGGTAAATCTTCAGCCCCGCAAGATCAGAGGAATCGTTTCCAATGGCATGATTCTGGCAGCGCATGATCAAGCCGGTCTGCATCTGGTATCCAGTGACGGCGGCAAGCCTGGAGCTCCGGTACAATAAATGCGTAAACCTCTGCTGATTCTGCTTTTCATGTGTGCTCTTTTGAGTGCAGCAGAATTCAGGGATGGTGTCTTGTATCTGGAAGTCAACCTTGCTTCAGGCTCCACGATTGAGCTGCGGGAAGGTTCTTTCCGGTTTTGCGATGAGAGTGAGCTCTTCTGCGAGAATCTGGAAGGGAATCTCAAAATCTCGGTAGTAGGGGGAGCAAATGAAAGCCGCTTTGGCTTCCTCGAACATACAGCTGAGAGTGAAACCGAGGAAGAGAGTGATGAAGATGCGATAACCCGAGATTACTTCGCTTGGGAAGCTGGTCACCTGGTGATCAAGCAACAAAGGCAATACTTTCATCCCCGAAGCTTTGAAACGATAGCTCGAGCACGAGAATTCGCCAAGGCTATCGGGATCTCCGAAAATAGTATTCAAGAAATCCCGATTGTGAATTCAAGCCTCAACATCCTGGATGCTGAAAGTGAAGTTCATTATTTTGAGAGCCCGCTCAAGATTATAGCGGAAGAACTCTGGATAGGGGAGCTTTGCTTTGAAGGTGAATTCATCCTCAAAGTGATTGACGGCAAAGTGGTACTAAACCAGATCTTGCCCTTGGAAGAATACATTGCGGGGGTGGTCCCAAACGAGATCGGCAACTACAGCCCCATGGAAGCACTCAAGGCCCAAGCCGTCGCTGCCCGTTCTCATGCCGTAAACTTGCTGCTTTACAACCGCCATGCCAAAGATGGTTTTGATCTGTGCAGCAGCACTCATTGCCAGGTTTACAAAGGCAAGCATCTGCGCAATACTGCCATTGAGGAAGCAGTGAGTGAAACTGCCGCAGAGATCATGGTTACCGAAGACAGAGTGGCAGATTCCACCTACCATAGCAGTTGCGGCGGCAAGACTGATTCCTCGCAGGCGATCTGGAACGGAGCATATATCCCGCATCTGAGCGGATCACTATGCATCCCCGAAGCGGCGAATTATGATCTTTCCTTCGAATCTGGAGCTGCCCGATGGATCAACACTCCGGTGGATACCAGCAATATGAGCTCGTGGGAACGCAGCACCCTAAACTGGGAAAAGACTATCCGCAGCAGTGATCTCGCCAGCCATTTAGGACTCAAGAGCATCAACAGCATCCGCATCATAAAGCGCGGTGAATCCGGCCGCATCCTATCGCTGTTGATCAACGAAAGCTTCGCTCTGGATGGCGAATACCGGATCCGTCAGGCTTTTGGTATGTTGCCCTCCTCTTTTTTCTATTTCAGCAAGCACGCCGGAAAGAATCTGATTTATCCCGGCAAAACCATCACTGTGAAAGGACGTGGCTCTGGCCATGGCGTAGGCATGTGTCAGGTGGGAGCACTCAGAGAAGCCAGAGAAGGCGCAGCTTATCGCGATATTTTGCAGACATACTATCCCAATACAAAGCTAAGTACACAATGGATTCTCTATGACCAACCTTGAAGGAACCCTGCTTTGCGGCAGCATCCAGGACAACCAGTTTCGCCTCTTTGCCGCTGATACCACAGCTATAGTACAAACCGCCAGAGATCTGCATGATCTGTATCCCCTCCCCTCGATCATGATGGGTAGGTTGATCACTGCTGTAGCTCTGATGAGCGGAGATCTGAAAACACCAAAAGCTGAGATTTCGATCCGCATTGATGGCAATGGCCCTCTGCAAGGCGGCATCGCTATTGCCAAAAAAGAAGGCGATATCAAGGCTTTTGCTTTCGAACCCAAGCTCTGGCTGGATCGCCCCGAAGATAATTTTTCGGTGGGAAAACACATTGGTCAGGGAACCTTTAGTGTGATCAAACAGAGTGGACTCAAAACTCCCTATCGCGGCAGCATTGAACTCACCGATGCCGAGATAGCCACTGATCTGGCAGCTTATTACAAGCAAAGCGAGCAGATAGCATCAGCAGTCAATCTGGGTGTTTTGATCGATTCCGAAGCCCGCATCCGTGCTGCTGGAGGGATCTTGATCCAGGAGCTGCCCCATGCGGATAAAAGCTATTCTCGCTTGATCGCAGAAAACTTGAGCCAGACCCCAAACGTATCTGATCTCATGGATATGGGGCTTGGTATTGAGGATATCCTGAACAAATTTGTGCTGAAAGGACTTAAGTGGCAGATCAACCTGCAAAACCCGCTTCGCTACCATTGTGATTGTAGCAAAGAGCGTTTTGCCCGGGGCTTATTGCTTTTGGGCAAAACAGAGCTGCAAAGTATGCGAGATGGCATCGACCCGGTTTGCCATTATTGCAACAAAAGCTATGCTTTCAGCGGCGATGAAATCAATGAACTAATCCGGAGCTTGACCAAAGCATGAAAGCACTTTTTTTATTTACCTGCATAATCCTCTTCCTCTTATCGCTTTCGATGCTGCAGGCAGATCCTGTGGATGCTGATGATCTGCAGTTTTTACTGGAGCGCGAGCAATACCATCTGATTGATAAGTATCAGGAAGATTTTTACCTTTTTGCCAGTTCTGATGATATTACCGAGCGAAAACTGCTGCTGGATTTTGCCCAACGTACCCAGAAGCTGGATCTGGCGGCTGATATTCACTATAGCATAGCCCGAGACTTCGGTTCTGTGGAAGACGGGCTGCAATGGTTGATCCTCCAGGCCACCACAGAGAATGATTCCATCCTGCTACAGCAAAAAACCTCCATATTGCGATACAGTTTTGACACTTCTGCAGATTCTCTGGTTTTTGCCCACTATGCCTACCCAGAACTGGATTTGCTGGCGGAGATTCAAGCTTTACCTCAATACAACGATATCATTGAGGCCCAGGCTAAGGCTATTTTGGATGAGATATCCGGCCAGTCCAGCAGCCATGAGGCGATTGAGCTTATTGAAGACTTTTATGCCAGCTACCCCTCCTCAAAGTGGCATCAGGCTGCTTTTTACCTGCATCTATCTCACCTGGCAAAGCTCAAGGACTATACTCAGTTGCAGAAACTGATCTTTGAGCATCAATCACGTTCAGCTGCTCATGCCTATATCGCTGCCCTGTTTGGGATGAGTCCCTCGGTCCGCAGGGAACAAAGTTTGCAGGATGAAGTCAGCTCAAATCAGATTCTGCTTTCTCTTGCTCAAAACGCACTCATTGCCGCAGATGCAGACACAACTTCCACTGTATTGTATGACGATTATCCGGCAGGAAACTGGCAGTCCAGAGTGCAATTGCAAAAAGCAAAAGCACTGTACTATTATGATCTATCCGTCTATGATAGTGCAGACATAATCCCAGGCAGCCTTTTTGGCGACGAGCCAGATTTGATCGGATTATACAAAAAACCGGGCAGCCAGCACAAAGCACTCTTGCGGTTGATTGACAAAGTGCATTTTGCTGCCAATGATAGAGGAGAATTGGCTGAGTATTATTACTGGCGGGGCAAGATCAATGCTTTGTTCAGCTCCAGGAAATACTTGCGTCAGGCTGCCAAAGACTTTGGCCAGTGCCTGATCTACGGCGCTCCCCGCAACCGTTATGATGCCGAAGCTGTAGCTATGATTGCAAAGATATTGCAAAAACTGGATATTCGTAAGAGCCCTATCGAATATCTGCGAGAGATTTTTGATTACAACGGTATCATCTTTGAAGACACCCATAGTTTTAGCGATAAGCGATACACTCGTGTGGCCCTGGCAGATTATGATAATGATGGCCTCATCGATCTGCTCTTTAATGGGAGATACCTTTATCGCAATCTGGGGGCTTTTGATTTTTCGGCTCATCCGGATACGAGCATGATATCCAGGTTGCACTCCAATGGTGGACTGTGGGCAGACTTCAACAAAGACGGATATCTGGATTTTGTCAGCATTTCCCACGCTGCAGATGGAATGGGTGATGCGCTGATGAAGCAAAATCCTGATCACAGCTTTGTGAGAGTCAATGCCCGCGCTGGTGATATCGATGACCAGATGCCCACTGAGGGAGCTGCTTTCATCGATATTGATGGCTCAGGATTCCCTTCTCTGTATATGGCAAATTATGAAGCCTGGCAACAGCAGAGCGGATATCCGGATTACTTCTGGCACAATGATGCCGGTTTCTTCAGCGAACGCAGTAGTGAACTGGGCTTTTGGACACCTGAATACACCACCGCGCCTGGTCTTGCCGGCAGGGGAGTAGCTCCCGCTGATTTTAATAATGATGGGGCTCAGGAGATCCTGGTCACAAACTATCGTCTCAATCGCAATTTCCTCTTCTCACAAAGCGATACTCTGTTTTGGGATGTTGCTGCCCTCTATGGTGTGGCAGGGCATCACAAAAGCGGCTACTATGGCCACAGCATCGGTGCAGATTGGGCAGATATTGATAACGACGGTGATCTGGATCTATTTATCGCCAATCTCGCTCATCCCCGCTATATTGACATTTCGGATCTCAGCCAGCTCTTGCGCAATGATGGGTTGACACATCGAGTGGTGGGTACAGACACGCTTTATTATTGGCTTTTTACCGATATCACAAAACAAAGTGGCATTACTTTTGATGAGCTGCATGCTGAACCTCTCTTCTTTGATGCAGACAACGATGGCTTTTTGGATATCTACATCACTTCCGTCTATGAAAACGACCGTAGCTATTTGTATCACAACAATCAAGACGGCACTTTTT
Organism: uncultured Candidatus Cloacimonadota bacterium; assembly: GCA_964501025.1. Taxonomy (GTDB): domain Bacteria; phylum Cloacimonadota; class Cloacimonadia; order Cloacimonadales; family Cloacimonadaceae; genus UBA5456. The sequence continues at coordinate 12,305 of CAZCRD010000031.1, forward strand.
CCGATATCACATTCCTCAGTGGAGCCAGGGTGTTCAACGGCTGGTCTTGCGCCTCTGGGGATCTGAATCGAGACGGTCTCATCGATCTGGTGATTGGCAGTGGTAATGGCACAAAGATCCTGAGTAATGCGACCCAGACCGACAATCGGGCCTTATATATCAAACCGGTTTTCAAGGGTAAGCACATCGATCTGATCAGCGTGGCCGAAAACATGCCTTTACATCCCAATAGCCCCGCCTTTGGAGCTAGAGTAGTCCTCCGCCTCCAAGCCAAAGATGGCAGCCACTACAGCCAGATCCGAGAGCTGAGCTCAGCCAAAGGCAGCACCACGCAGAACGCTCCAGAATTACATTTTGGCTTGGGAAAAAATAAAATACTGACTTACGAATTGTGGAGAGCAGAACCATGAAAAATATCCGCACCAATATCTTCAATCCGATATCCCCCCTAAAGGCAGATTTTCTGCCGGATCACGTAATCAGCATGGAAAATGGCAAGATCTACTCCATCAAGGCCTATAGGGAGCACCAAGGAAGCTGTGAAGATTTCCGACACTGCATTGCACTTCCGGGGCTGATTGATCTGCATGTACATCTGTCTCAATACCGCATCCGGGGCTTGTATCATTCCGCCTTGTTGCCCTGGTTGGAACAAAGTGTGTTTCCCGAAGAACTGCGCAGCAAGGATCCCGATTATGCCAGAGAACTCAGCCGCCTTTTTTACCGCGCTCTGCTCAAAAACGGCACTACTTTTTCGGTCATTTACACTGCGCCATATCGGGCTGCGGCAGATATTGCCTTTGAAGTGGCTCAAGATATGGGAATCAGGGCGAAGATCGGCATGACCATGATGGATATGAATGCACCACCATCTCTGATTCAGACTACAGATTATGCCTTGAAACACAGTATTGAGCTTTACGAAAGCCGGCAGGATGATATGCTGGGCTACATCTTCACACCCCGCTTTGCCCCCACCTGTTCAGAAAGATTGATGCGAGAAGTGGGAGCATACGCCACCCGGCACAGTGCTTTTATCCAAACCCATCTTTCCGAAAATCTTGATGAGATTGCCTGGGTCAAAGAGCTCTTTGGAAGAAATTCTTACACTGATGTCTATAATGATTTCGGTCTTTTGGGTCCCCATACCATCCTGGGGCATGCCATCCATCTCAGTGATGGTGAACTCGCTTTGCTGAGTGACAGTGGATCAGCAATTGCTCACTGTCCGGATTCAAATTTTTACCTGAAAAGTGGTGAATATCCCCTCCCGCGAATATCAGAAAAAGGCATCCCATTTGCTCTGGGCAGCGATGTGGGTGCGGGAACCACTCTGAATATGTTTTACCATGCCAAACAGATGAATTTCCGCCAAAGTGTGATACCGGTGTACCCGGCTGAAATGCTATATCGGGTAACCTTAGGCAGCGCCAGAATCCTCAAACTCGAAGACCGCATTGGCTCACTTGATCGCGGAAAAGACGCTGACTTAGTCCTGTTCAAACCACCCGAAAGCTTTGAGATCGGCGAGCATAGCCTCAGTCAGATCTGTTTTCTCAGCGAGGATTTTGAGCTTTGCCAGATCTATCTCCAGGGTCGGCAGATTAATTTTGACGAAGAGCAATAGTCGGCATAGTGTCAAGTAGCAACTGTCCCAATACCTTTGGTCTGCCAAGCTGCGATTGGGCAAAAGCCGGGGGCTGCTTTCAGGAAATGGCCTACAAGCTTTTGACTAATCCGTTTTTGCCACCCCTACTGCCACTTTTATTGCCATCCCGAGAGCCAGCTCAAGTTTGACAACACACAGATTCACAGCAACTTGGCCTTGATAATCCGATCCTGAGATTCACCCGAGAACACCCTTTCTTCCCCTATACCATTACGGTATCAATACGGGTCAGATCTGCAATGATAGTGTAATGGTACCCTAATCCCAAAGGGAACCATCAGACATAGTTTTGCCCTCAAATTGGAATCATTCTTGCATCTATGTTTAGCGTAGCAGTATGCTCGTGTAATAACGGGCATGATTTCAACAAGATTTTTAATGAAACAAGAGGAGATAAATGTGAAACAGATAACGCTGATTATGCTGCTGATATTGTCAGTAGCTTTCCTGTCCGCAACCCTGATGTGGGACAATGCAGTAGCGATCCGACAGGGAGTAAACATCGAATGGTTTAGAACCGGAACCGAAACTGCAGATGGCGGAGCCATTTATGTTTGGAGCGATACCAAATTGGGTGAACGTGACCTTTGGGCTCAGAAAGTAGACGCCAATGGCAATATGGTGTGGGGAGATCCCCTGCTGATCGATGGCAAGCCAGACCGCCAGGAAGACCCTGTAATTACCAGGACTTCTGATGGCAATTACATCATCGCCTGGATTGATTTTTTTGATGATCTGGATGGCAATGTGTATGCACAAAAGATCAATGACAATGGCCAGCTACTCTGGCCGGAAGGCGGAAAACCAGTTTGCACTTTGCCCGGCATCCAGATTGGTTTGAACATGGAAGCGGATATGGATGGCGGAGCCTTCATCATTTGGGGCGATAGCCGAAATCCCAGCAAAGACCTTTACGCACAAAGAGTTTCCTCTACCGGAGATCCTTTGTGGACACTTAATGGCATCCCGGTGGCAGATGGTCCCGGAGACGAAGTGCAAAACACTATGCTTCCTGACGGTCAGGGCGGAATGATGCTGGCCTATACCTATGCCTATGTGGGCGATTCTGATGTTTATGCCAAACATTTTGACGCTGATGGCAATATGACTTGGGGAGACACTCTGGGTATGGCTGTGGCTACCGGAAATCAATCCGGAGTCAGGATGGCGGCCCTTACCGGTGGAGAATTTATGTTTACCTGGACCGATCAGCGCAATGATGATCCTGATATCTATGCCCAAAAGCTAAATATCGCCGGCGATTTGCTATGGCCGGATCCTTTTATTGTCTATGGTGATCAGGACGCCCCCACCCCTGCTCCACAAAAAAATCCCAGAATCCAGGCTACTTCGGATAATGCAGCGGTGATCGTCTGGGAAGATTTTCGCCTGGACAATCAAAATGCTGATCTCTTTGCCCAAAAGCTTGCAGCCGATGGCGCCAAGCTCTGGGATGATGATGGCATCGAGCTGGTAACTGCTGAATTTGCTCAGATCGGCCAACGCATGGCTTCAGATAACGCAGGTGGCGTCTATGTGGTGTGGGACGACCTGCGTAATGGCAATTCTCCCAATGACGATGTCTATGCTCAACACTTGGATACAAACGGCCAGGCCTTGTGGACAGCCGATGGTAAAGCCATTGCTTCTGTGCCCAACGAACAAAACGGCGGGCTCGTGAAAGTGGCGGGTTCCAATGTCTTTATCAATTGGATGGACCTCAGAAATGGTAGTGTCGGTCTCTATTATCAAGTTCTGGACGCCAGCGGCAACGAACAATTATCACTTAATGGTGAAGAGATTTTTTGGGGACTCAGTGGAGACACCCCCATCGGACAATACACTCTGCTCCCCCGCAGCGATGATACTGTCATCATCTGGCAGGATACTCGCTTTGCAAATGAAGGGGCCAGAATCTACTTCCAATTCCTTGATGCTGATGGACAAACCCTGCTTGAGACCAATGGTCGCCCCTTAACCATGCAAGGTAGCGGCAGACAAGAACAACCACAGGCAGTAGTTACCGATGATGATCATATCGCTATAGTCTGGGTGGACGGTAGAGGCAATAATCCCAATATATATGCTCAGTTGATCAGTCCCAGTGGCGATAGACTGTGGGGAGATAACGGGATCAAGCTTACTGATGCTGAGCCCTTGAAGCAGCAGAATCCCATGATCTCTTACCACAATGATTCCTTCTATATTGGCTGGTCGGGATGGGATCTGGTAGATGGAAGTCATTTCTTCCATGTATATGGACAGCGCATCTTCGATGGCGAAAAACTGTGGGGACCTGATGGCATCATGGTTTCATATCTGGAACCGGAAGAGATGAATAATGAATGTACTTTGAGCAGGATAGAAGAAGACTATTACGTCTGGACCAGAATATCTCCTTTATCCGGGGCTCATACCATCTGGGCAAAGCGAGTCAATGAAAACGGAACGGCAGCACCAGGATGGGATCAAGAAGGTTTGCAAGCGACAGAAGTATCTGGCTTCACAATTCAAATCCTTCCTGAAGTAAGTAGCACTCCGCAAGGAATATACGTTACTTGGAAAGATATGCGTATGTGGCCTTTCAGATATTATGCCCAGCACATATCCGCCAATGGCGAGCGCTTGTGGGATATAGATGGCGTGAGTGTGGCTGATAATGGAGTGGAACAGGAATTTGCCTCTGTGACAGTTACGGATCATGGCATTATTACTGCCTGGTGCGAAAACATCAACGGTATGCACGACATCAAGATTCAGAAGTTTTCCTTTCCCGGAGCTCATCTATATGGTGAACTCGGCTACAATGCGGTGCAGAAAGACTCCACCCAGTCTCATCCAACCCTGGTTAGTTTTGCTGACAATGGGATGATGCTTGCCTGGGCAGATTATTTCACTGTAAATAGCGATATCTACTACAACTATATCAATAACAATGGCGAACTCATATTTGGCACTCAGGGAGCAATCCTGACTGATGCTGGCAAAGCACAATATGAACCCAAGGCTACTGTGCTAAATGACAATGCCTATTTGATCTGGGCCGACGGTCGTAGCAGTGGCAAAACTGAAATCCTGGGCATATATGCCCAAAAAGTGAACAACGAAACAGTATCCACTGAGGATCAATTAGCTCCTCAACTGCACAGTGCCAAGCTAAAACAAAACTACCCCAATCCCTTTAACCCCAATACTACCATCGCACTTGATCTACCCCAAAAGGCAGAACTTGAAGTAAACATCTACAACGCCAAGGGACAATTGGTGAAAAGACTCTTTGGCGGTGTCCTGGAAAAAGGTGAACACAGCTTTAGCTGGAATGGAAAGGACGATAATGGCAATGACGTGGCAAGTGGTATCTACTTCTACTCTGCCCAGCAGGGAGATACCCGTCAAAGCCGCAAAATGCTACTCATGAAATAGTATCAAATGACTATAGGATGTCTTAAAGCCTTGTATAATATGGGTTTTCTTAGGCATCTGCCAAAATGAGAATGTGGGCACGGTCGAAAG
>CAZCRD010000032.1:0-15049 GCA_964501025.1 uncultured Candidatus Cloacimonadota bacterium
CATACAGGAAGTTTTATGACAAAAGATAAGGAACAACACGAGGTCAAGGGAAAATCAAAATTGGTTGAAAACACATGGCTTTCCAATGTCCTGGATTGCGTAAAGATTCAAGGCTTGATGGAAGATTTTTATTCCCTTACCGGATATGGGATGGCTGTAGTAGATCTGGAAGGCAATGTCTTGATAAAAACAGGTTGGCAAGATATTTGTGAGCATTTTCATCGCTGCCAGGAACAATGTTATGAGAACTGTGTGCAGAGCGATACTGAGCTTAGCAAGGGTACTCTCGCCGGAGAGTTTCGGCTGTACCAATGCAAAAACCACCTTTGGGATATTGCCACTCCGATCTTTGTGCAAGATCAACAGGTGGGTAATATCTTTTTCGGGCAATTCTTGTTTGAAGATGAAGAGCCGGATCTGGGAGTATTCAAAGCGCAAGCACAGGAGTTTGGCTTTGATGAAGCAAAATATCTGGATGCCTTAAAGCACATTCCACGTTACGATAAAAGCACGATAGCCTCCATCATGTCCTTTTACACCAAGTTAGCTGCATTGATCTCAAGCTATTTTCACAATCAACTGCTTTTGGAGCAAAGTCTTCAGGAGCAGGATCACATGTTGAATTCGCTCAATCTGCAGAGCCTGGTGCTTGATCAGATAAGTGATTGTGTGACGGTGACCGATCTCAATGGGATCATCAGCTATGTGAATATGGCAGAAAGTGAGGTATCTGGCCATACCAAAGCCGAGCTTATTGGACAACATGTGTTGGTGTATGGCGAAGATCCCACCACCGGAGCGACACAGGATGAAATTTATCGCGAGACCTTGGAAAAAGGGCAATTTCGGGGTGTGGTAACAAATACTACCAAAGACGGAAAGCGCAAAGAGATGGAAGTGCGTACCAGCCTGGTGTATGACCTGGATGGCAAGGCCATAGCCATGTGCGGAACTTCCATCGATATCTCCGAGCGGGTGCAAAATATGCAGCGCTTGTTTTTCCAGCGTAAGGCAGATAAAGTGATGCTCGATCTTTCCTCGCACATGCTCAATGCCAGAGCAGGGGAATTGGATGAGATCATCGCAGAAGCACTGGATAGGATAGGGACTCTGTTAGATCTGGATCGGGTCTATGTCTTCAAAAAAGATGAAAGCCAAATGGTGATGAACAACGACTATGAATGGTGCAAAGAAGGGATAAGTGCACAAAAAGACATCCTGCAGGGCATACCTTGTTCTTTCAATCCGAATTGGATGGAAGCTTTGCGTAGTGATGGTCTGCTCAATGTGTCAAGGATTGACCAGCTTCCTGATACCTGGCGCATCGAAAAAGAAACTCTGGCTTTGCAAGATATCATCTCGGTATTGGCAGCACCACTGAAGATCAAGGGCGAGCTTATCGGATTTTTGGGTTTTGACAGCGTGAGCTGCGAACGAAATTGGACTGATGTGGAGATCACGGTATTGAAGATGACGGCAAATCTGATCTCAAGCACTTTGGAACGTGTGGATTATGAGCTACGTTTGATCCGGGCAAAAGAAGAGGCCGAGCATAGCAACCGGGTAAAATCCACTTTCCTGGCCATTGTCAATCACGAGCTCAGAACTCCGCTCAATCACATCCTGGGTTATTCCCAATTGCTGGAAACGGATCTCACTTCCCCGGATGCTGCGGAGTATGTCTCGCAGATCAAAAATAGCGGCAGCAATCTGCTCAAGATCATCAAGGATATCTTTGATCTGGCGGTAAGCGAGCAATCTCAGATCCTCCCGCAACCCATTCTCTTTGATCTGCAGGAACATTTTGAAGATAACCAAAAAAACCTCAGAGATATCCTCAATGCTTCCGGAAAACAGGATAAGATTCAGCTGATTTTTTCGCCGGATACTGCTTTCAGCCAACCCAAGATCTTTGCTGACTCCAGCAAGATCAATATGGTGCTGAACAATCTTTTCAAAAACGCTGTAAAGTTTTCGGTCGCAGGCTCCATCGAATTTGGCTATGACTATCTGGCTGATGATATGATCCGCTATTATCTCAAGGATACCGGAATCGGGATATCTCAGCAGCAACAGCAGGTGATCTTTGATCTCTTTGCCCAGGTAGAAGACGTGAATACCCGCAAATATGGGGGAATGGGCATTGGCCTGACCATCAGTAAAAAACTAGCCGAGATTCTGGGGGGTAGATTGTATCTACAATCCTGCATCGGTGAAGGTAGCACCTTCTTTTTGGAGATACCTACCATTGTCCACTCCCAAACGCACGGTTCAGAACAGCCCGACCAGCCCAGATCGGATATGGATCTCAGAGGCAAACACATCATGGTGGTGGATGATGAGAATAGCATTCTGATGCTGTTCAAGCACTACCTCAGACGCAGCGGAGCGGTTTTGCATCTGGCCCGCAATGGCGAAGACGCCATCGACAGCCTGAGTGTATTGCCTGAGGGTAGTGTGATCCTGATGGATCTGCAAATGCCGGTGATGGATGGCTATGAGGCCACCCGTCAGATCAAAAGCAAAAGGAACGATCTGTATATACTCGCTCTTTCCGGCTTTGCTACTGATGCCGAGGAACCCGCTTTGAAACGCAGCGGTTTTGATGCCGTGATTCCCAAGCCGGTGAGTAAGAAAAAGCTATTTGAGGCTCTGCAAGACTTCTCTGCGAGATCAGTTTAGAGCCTTGATGATCGCTTCCGGAGTGGCTGGGAAAGTCAATTCGGCATCTGCTTTTACGCTCTGAATAGCATCCTGCAGGGCAAAGAACACCGCCATGCCATAGATGAAGGGTGGTTCGCCCACAGCTTTGGATCCAAAGACACTGGCGGCATGGGATTTGCTTTCCACCATGCGCAGCTTGAGAGTTTTGGGCAGATCCCGAATCCCGGGGATCTTGTAGGTGCTGGGATTCGCACTCAGATAGCGTCCCTTATCATCGTGAATCAGCTCTTCCATGGTACACCAGCCCATGCTCTGGATAAAGGCTCCTATGATCTGACCTTTATCGATTTCTGGATGCAGGCTTTGGCCGTTTTCGTGCACGATATGGGTGGAAAGCACTTCATGCTCGCCACTGAGTAGATTGAGCTGAACCCGGGCGATGGCACTGCCATATACATAATAATGGAAGGGATGCCCCTGTCCCAAATCACGGTCAAAAAAGAGATCAGGAGTAGCATAGTAACCATAGGCACCCAGAGCAACCCGTTCCTGATGCGCGCGGATCACGAGCTCCTGGAAAGTGATGCTTTTTTCGGGTGCCGGGGTAGAAAACACTCCGCCCTCGGCAAAGACGGGATCTTCACACTTCAGTTCAAAACGTTCTTGGAGCAGCATAGATGCCACTTTTGAGAGGTTTTTGCGGATCTTTTCAGCGGCGATCCTGGCGGCGTTGCCATTGATATCGCTTCCGGTAGAAGCTGCCGTGGGAGAAGCATTTCCGGTTCTCTGGGTATGAGAGGATTCCACCCGGATCCGCTCGAAAGGCAAGCCCAATACTCTGGCTACCACGAGGGCAACTTTGGAATTCAGCTCCTGTCCCATTTCCACACCTCCGGTGGAGACCGACACGCTGCCATCGATATAGACCCAGATCAGTGCCGAACCTTGATTCAGAAATGCCGTGGTGAAGGATATGCCAAATTTTACCGGCATCATGCCCAAGCCCTGTTTGAGGTACTGGTGCCTGGCGTTGAAATCTCTAATCTCACACAGAGTATCTGCATAGGAGGCATCCTCAGCCACCTGTTCCAGTGTCTGCACTGCCGCAGCTTCGGTGATCTGCTGTCCATAAGGCGCCAGATCCCCATTGCGATAGGCATTGAGTTTGCGGATCTCAAGCGGGTCCTTATCCAGCTTGGCAGCAATCTTTTGGATTGCGGATTCGATCACAAAGATGCCCTGGGGACCGCCAAAGCCTCTGAAGGCGGTATTGGGAGGCAGATTTGTGCGGCAGGCGCGGCCCCGGATCCGCACACTGGGGATGTGGTAGATATTATCCGCATGAAACATGGCGCGTTCCAGGATCGCAATCGAGAGATCAGAGTAAGCGCCGCCATTGCACATGAGTTCGATATCCCAGGCGGTAATTTTACCATCGGCATCAAAGCCGATTTGCCAATTGCTCAGAAAGGGGTGCCGTTTGCCAGTGGCCCGCATGTCTTCATCACGGGTCAGGACGATCTGCACCGGGCGTAGAGTGAGATATGCGCCCAAAGCAGCCATCACTCCCCAGATCGTGGCGGTGCGCTCTTTGCCGCCAAAAGCTCCCCCCAGCCGCGGTACTTCCACGGCGATCCGATGAGCCGGGATTCCCAATACCTTTGCGGAGATCTCTTGTACCTCCATGGTGCTCTGGGTGGCGCACAGCAGGTGGATCAGCTCGTGATCTGTGGGGATGGCGCGGGTTCTCTGGCTTTCCATGTAAAAGTGTTCCTGCCCGCCACTTTGGCTTTGCCCGTGGATGGTAAACTGGCTTTTGTTCAAGGCGTCATCCACATCTCCCCGCATGATCTTACGTTCCGGAATGTACCACTCCTGCAAGCTATCTGCTTCTTCGATTGTGAGAATCGGATGCAGCTCTTCATATTCGAGCTTCACCAGACTGGCAGCAGCTTCGGCGATGGATTCGTCTTCAGCCAGCACCATAGCCAGAGGCTGATGCTGGTACATGATCTCAGTTTCGGGGAAGAGCGGTTCGTCTTTGATCACATGGCCGATCATGTTTTCACCGGGGATGTCTTGGGCGCTGAAGACAGCATGCACACCAGCAGCAGCTTTGGCTGCGCTCAGATCAAGGGATATCAGCCGGGCATGAGCCACTGGTGAAAAGTAGAATTTGGCATGCAACATGCCGGATAAAGGAGCCTCATCGGCGATAAAGCGGGAAGTCCCGCTCACGTGCAATTTACCACTAATGTGCCAGGGTATCTTAGCCATGATATGCCTCCCGGTATTGCAGGATATGGTTGATAATCATCTGAGTGCGGTAATCTGCACTACCTCGCACATCGGTCAGAGGGCTAAACTCTGCAGCCACTTTAGCGGCCAAATCCGTCCAATCTGCATCAGGAGTAAACTCTGCGGCAAAGATCCGGGAACAGACCGTCGTAGCAGCGACACCGCCAAAAGCCAGCATGGCTGTGCCATCACTTTCGATGCGAAGGGCTGAAGCGATGGAAGAGATATCCACAGATTTGCGCTTTGCCGTCTTCAGGCTACGGATAAAGGCATCTCGCGCCGGGATGGGCAGAATGATCTCGCAGATGTACTCGCCGGGCTGAAGAGCGGTCTTGCGATAGCTCAGGAAAAACTCCTGCAGGGGCAATTCCCGCTCGCCCTGCGGGGAATCCAACCGCAGCCGCGCCTGATAGATCAAGAGCAGAGGCAGGCTATCCCCGATCGGTGAAGCATTGGCGATGTTTCCCGCCAGAGTGCCAAAATTGCGGATCTGTTTGGAGGCAATCAAGCGGCAGAGTCTGACCAGCTCCGGCAAGTCACTCTTGATGATGCCAGAATCCATCACTTGCGTGTAGGTCACTGCTGCCCCGATATGAATACCGTCGCGTTTGATCTGAATCCGCTTGAGTTCGGCAATCTCAGCGAGGTCTATGAGCTGTTCAAAGTGCTGCCGCTGGATATTGACCTGCACCATGATGTCTGTGCCTCCGGCGATCAATCTGGTGGTTGGATGCTGTGCCAGCAAGGCTTTCAGTTCTTTCACGCTGGTCGGTTTTAGATAGTGTTCGATCTGATATTGAGACATAGATGGGGTAACAATCTCCATATCTTTCTGATCAAAAGAAAACAGCTTGGGCTCAAGCTCGCGACAAAATGCCGGCACGATTGTAGCTGGATCATGCTCCCGGGAAAGCTCTTCAGCCGCCTCGAGAATGGATTGGTAGCCCGTGCAGCGGCAAAGATTGCCTTCCAGGGCTGCCAGAATGCTCTCGGTATCCGGATGTGGGATCGAGGCTAAGAGGGCAAAAAGACTCATCACAAAGCCGGGAGTACAATATCCGCATTGGGTGCCATGATGTTGTAATAGAGCTTGCTGGATGGGGTGCAGATCTTCTGGTGATCCCAGAGCTTCGATGGTGATGAGGTGCTTCCCGTGCAGTTTGGCAGCAGGATAGAGACAGCTATTGATGGCCTCATAGACTATGCTGCCCTCACAAGGGTATGCTATCACCACCGTGCAGGCTCCGCAGTCACCCTCATTGCACGAGCATTTGGTGCCATATAGATGGAGCTGTCTGGTGATCAGATCCAGACTGCTGATACCCGGTGGCAAAGCCACACAGAGGGGCTTTCCATTCAGAAAAAAGCTGATACTATTGAAGCGGTAAGTACCGCCATGATTAAGGTTTTGTTCCATATCTTCACCTCAAACACATAATATCTGAGCTATGCGAATCCTGTAAAGGTTTTTTTGGTGATCGCGTGGCTATTGGGGCATATCTGAGTATCAAAGCCTTATTCAGCGCTCCACCCACGGCCGGATATTACTTGATTTTCCGATCTAAGGCAGGCAGCGAAAACTATTTTTGGCAGATCGGGCAAAAGAAGCTGGAGCGTCCACCCAGCCTGAGGTTTTTGAGATCGTGACCCAAAGGGCATTGTTGTTTCTGATACACCTGCAGGAAGTTTTGAAACTCACCGCTTTTGTCATCGATCTGCCGATAATCTGAGATACTGGTTCCGCCCACAGCCAAAGCTTCCAGCAAGACTTCCCTGGTGTGATGAACGATCAAGCGCGTGCTTTGAAGAGAAATACTTGATCCTGGTCGATACGGTCTGATCCCGCTGCGATACAGCAATTCGCAGACGTAAATATTCCCCAAACCAGCTACTATGCTCTGATCCAACAGCAGATTTTTGATTGGGGCTTTACGCTCGCGCAAGATTCGGTAAAGATAGCTTGCATTGAAGTCATCAGAAAGCGGTTCGGGACCCAGCTTGGGCAGGTAGCTCTGCAAATGAGAACTCTTGAGCAGAGTGATCTTGCCAAAGGTGCGGGGATCGATGAAGCGCAAGGCATCCTGAGATAAGAGCAGGATACGGGCACGTTCATGTTTGTGGGGCTCACCAGGATCCGGCTCATAGACCAATTTTCCGGTCATGCGCAGGTGGATGATCAGGCTGGATGAGCTATCCAGATGCAGGATCATGTATTTGCCCCGGCGGACAGCCTTGATCAGCCGGGCCGGGAAAGGATCCTGGGCCAGATCCGGATCCGTGATCACAGTGCCGGGATAGTAACACTCCAGACCGCTGATTATTTTACCACTCAAGACCTCGGTAAGGCCATCCAAAACGGTCTGGACTTCAGGAAGTTCCGGCATCAGCTTTCAGGGTGGTGGTCGTCGAGGTATTTGTGAATCTTGTAGGCAGCCAAAGCGCCATCCCCCACAGCAGTTGCCACCTGGCGCAAGGCTTTTGCCTGCACATCGCCGGCAGCCCAGACGCCCTCCTGCGAGGTGCCATGATCACGATCTGTAACGATATAGCCTTGCTCCAGCTCGAGCTGACCTTCAAAAAGGCTGGTATTGGGATTCGCACCGATAAAGATAAACACGCCGTCCACCTCAAGCTCGCTACTCTCACCACTTTTATTGTTATGCAGCTTCAGCTTTTTGGGCTCATCCGCAAAGAGGATCTCAAGTACCTCGGTATCTGTGATGAGCTCGATTTTGGGATTTGCCTTTACTCTTTCGATCAAAATTGGATCCGCTGAAAAGGCATCCCGGCGATGAATGATATAGATCCTGGCGGCGTATTTGGCGATAAAGAGAGATTCTTCAAAAGCAGAATTGCCTCCTCCTACCACCGCTACGGTTTTATCGGGATAAAAAGGGCCATCACAGGTGGCACAATACGATACTCCCCGGCCGGCAAACTCTTTTTCTCCAGGAACCCCCAGATATCTGGGAGAGCTGCCGGTGGAGATCAATACTGTTCGCGCTTTCCAGGTGTTGTTCAGAGTAACTATTTCCTTGGTCTCAGCTTTCAGATCCACGCTTTGCACGTCTTCATTGACTACCTCCAGACCAAAGAGTTTGGCCTGAGTTTCCATATCCTGAGCGAGTTTCTTACCCAAAACAGGTTCGGGGAAGCCGGGGTAGTTTTCTACCCATTCTGTGGCAGTGAGCTGTCCTCCGGATACAGGTGCCTTTTCGATCATCAGGGTCTTGAGTTTGTAGCGTGCACTATAAAGCCCTGCCGTCAATCCAGCGGGACCGCCCCCGATGATGATCAGGTCATAGAGCTGGGAGCTATCGGCATCGGAATCCAGGCTAAAAGAGAAATCCAGCATTTTTACAAGGCTTCCTTGATCTTTTCCACTATCATCTGCTCTGGCGCAGCACCTTCCTGATACCAGTCTTCGTTGATAGTGGTACGGGGAACACCTTGCACCGAGTATTTCTGAGCCAAGTGGGGGAATTCGGAAACTTCCACCATATCGGCTCTGATCTTGTCGCTGTAAAAGGCCATCTGATGCGCCAGGATTACAGCTTTGGGACAATAAGGACAAGTGGGCGTGACAAAGACCTGCATGTGCACAGGTTTGGCCAGATTGTCCAGAAACTGCTTGGTCGCATCTCCCAGCTTGACGATCTTGGTGGAGACCATCAAAATAGCTGAAAGCAGTGATGAAAATTCATATCCGGCTGGAATGCCGTAAAACCAGATCCCATAATCTTTTTCTCCCATTACTCCCAAAGCCGGGATCTTATCCACACCGTATTTTTTTACAGCTTCCGGGTCGCTCTCAAATTTATGGACTTCCATCTTGAGCAGATCATTTGTGCTGACCAGCTCTTCCACCAATTGGTGGGTTTCCTTGCAGTATCCACATTCAAATGACTGGGTAAAGAGCACCAGTCGCACTTCAGATTTCATATTTTGTAGGGCTTTCTTGACGTCGTTTAACACTTTCTCTTCGAGAATAGGCATATTTTCCTCCTGATTTGTGTAATCTTTACCGATATTATAATGAACAATCATTGGTGAGCAAATCTTTCTTTGGATCCATAGCGGTGAGAAGAAATCCCGTTTTGTTCTATGGCTAATCCAGTTATTATATATAAAAAGCACCGTGTACGAAGAAAAAGGTTGACTTTCCTTTTGGAGGTAAAAAATGTGTCTTCATAAGCAAATACATAGTCGCCAGTCGGAGAATCCGGAAATGGCTTCCTGCACCCACATTAGGGCCAGTTTGTTGGTCGTTCTTTTCGTTTTCATCCTGCTAAACAGCATCCTTTTAGCTCAGGCTAAAGGTGAGGAATACCTTATGGTGAAAGCCTGGCAATTGCCCACAAGTGCGATTGCCAGAGACGAGCTCGAGCTGAGCAGTGATGTTCTCTACCAGGATGGGAAGCCTTATGACGGCTGGGTTTACGAGCTGTATCCCGATGGCACTTTGCTGCGAGCCTCGCACTATAAAAACGGGCTGCAGCACGGCCTAAGCATGTTGTGGTATCCAGATGGAGCCCCACAGATGAGTGCGAGTTATCGGGAATCAGCTTTGCATGGCCGATTTCTGGGATGGTACCAGGATGGTGGCTTGATCTATGATATGTATATAAACCGAGGCACTTATGCCGCCGACAACTTGATCGATACTGATCAGGACCGGCATAGAGATGAGATAGAAATACAAGAAAGAGAAGGAAGTACAAATGACAGCACCGGTGAATAAGATGCTGGGTCCGCAGAGTTTTGCACAGATGAAGCAAAAGGGCCAAAAAATCACTATGATCACAGCCTATGATCATGCCAGCGCCAGCGCAGTAGCCGCCACGGATATCGATGTAATCCTGGTGGGAGATTCTCTGGGCATGGTGGTCTTGGGCTATGATGATACTATCAAGGTGACGATGGAGGATATGATTTCGCACAGTGCAGCAGTGAAGCGGGGTGCGCCCAACAAATACATGATTGCAGATATGCCCTATCTAAGCTATCATCTCTCCGCACGGGAAACCCGGCTCAATGCTGCCCGCCTGGTCAATGCCGGAGCTGCCAATGCCGTGAAGCTGGAAGGTGGATCTGAGCATAGACTCCAGGCCATCCGCGAGATTGTGGATATGGAGATCCCGGTCTGTGCCCATTTGGGTCTTACTCCCCAATCTGTGCTTCGCTATGGGGGCTACAAAGTTCAGGGCAAAGACGAGATGTCTTCTGCTGAGATCTATCAAAAAGCTCTGAGCATCGCCGATGCAGGAGCCTTCATGCTGGTGCTGGAAGGGATTCCAGAGTCTTTGGGCAAACAAATCAGTGAAGCTTTGCCGATTCCCACCATCGGGATCGGAGCAGGAAGATATACTGATGGTCAGGTGCTGGTCTTTCATGATATGTTGGGCTTTAGCAAGATGAGCCCCAAATTTGTAAAACAATACAGCAAGCTAAACACGAGTATTCCCCAAGCCATCATGGAATACACCAAAGAAGTGCGCGAAGGCATATTTCCCGCCCCGGAGCACATATACTATCCGATCGAAAAACAATAAGGAATTTAAAGAAAATGTCATACGAAAAAAGTGAAAACATGAGTCCCGATGAGAAATTTAACGCAATTGCCAATCTAAAAGAGAAGCTGGAAGACAATTTTATCGCGCTGGGCGAGCTGCTCAGCGAGATCAAACGCAGCAAGCTGTACCGATTTAAGGGATATGAATCCTTCAAGGACTTTGTCGAGGCAGAGTATCAGCTATCCGGATCTTTGGCTGCCAAACTGGCGGTTACCTTTGATCTATACATCGAAGAGATGGATGTGGACGAAGTGAGTGTCAAAGACATCGGCTTTGAACGTCTGCAATTGATCAAACCGATGGTGCAAAAGGCAGATTGGGATCAGCGTGATCACTGGCTGCAAAAAGCAGTTGAAACCCCCACAAACGAACTACGCAGCGAAATCAAGGAGCTGAAGAAGAAAGAAAAAGAAGAGACTCCCGACCTGAAGAAAGTATTTATCGATCAATATATGGAGAAGATGATTACATGGTTCAATTGCTCAAAAAGTGAGCTGAATTTCAAGCTCGCTCTATATTTCCAGGATGCCGACCTGGACAGTGTAAAAAAAATAGTGAAAGAGCGCCAACGCGCCTTTGAACAAGAGACTCAAATGAACAAGGAGGAAAGCTTGTGAAAGTAATGAGAATCCTATGGGTCGATGACGAAATCGATCTACTAAAACCCTTCGTACTCTTTCTGGAAGAAAGAAATTATACAGTAGATACTTGCAACAACGGAGCTGACGCCATCGAAAAGGTGGTTGAAAATAAATATGATCTGGTGATCCTGGATGAGATGATGCCCGGGCTGGATGGTCTCAGCACTCTGCAAGAAATTAAACGCATCAACAACGCGATCCCCATCATCATGGTGACCAAGAGCGAAGAAGAAGGCCTGATGGACAAAGCCATCGCCTCTCAGATTTCGGATTACCTGATCAAACCGATCAATCCTTCGCAGATCATCATGGCGATCAAGAAGATATTCCAAGCCGATGAAATTCGCTCCAATGAGATCGGACAACAATATACCCAGTATATGGCAAAGCTGAATCAACGCCTTTTTGCCAATCCGAATTGGGATGAATGGGGTGAAATCTATCGTGAAATGGCACAATGGGAATTGCGCATTGACGAAGTAAATGACGAAGGCTTGCGGCAGACTCATTTTCTGGAAAAACGCAATTGCAATACCGAATTTACCAGTTATGTGGAACGTAATTACCGGGATTGGCTGAAGACGGATGAACGCCCGAACCTCAGCTTTGATCTGATCTCCCAATACATTGCTCCGCATTTTGAAGAAAACGTGCCGATATATTTCATCATTCTGGATTGCATGAGGCTGGATCAGTATCTGGCTATCCAACCCTATATTCAGGAACTCTTTGATGAAAAACTGGATCTGTATTTCTCGATCCTGCCTACTGCCACGCCATACTCCCGGAATTCGATCTTTAGCGGGCTATTGCCGATCGATATTGCCAAACGTTTCCCCGAGTATTGGGTAACTTCAGGCGAGCTGGATAACAGCCGCAACCGCAATGAACACCAGCTGCTGGATGAACATATGGGGGATTTGGGCTATACTTTGGATCCCAGCTCCAAATATGTAAAGATATTCAACATGGAAGAAGGTAACTTCGTCCTGCGCAAGATTGAGACCTGGAACAAGGAAAACCTGATCGTGCTGGTCTACAATTTCCTTGATCTTCTGGCTCATCACCGCTCCAAGGACCAGATCCTGCAGGAAACCATCCCTCACGAAGAAGGTCTGAGAGCCTTCACCAAACATTGGTTCTTGCATTCTTCTTTGTATGAAGCTCTGAAACTGATTGCCAAGAATGATGCCATCGTGGTGATCTCTACCGATCACGGGTCGATCAAGGTAAATCGTGCTACCCAGGTGATCGGCGACCGTGATACCTCGGTCACAGTTCGCTACAAGGAAGGCAAAAACCTCACCGCCAATGACCGGCATGCGCTCTTTGTCAAGAAACCCGTAGATTTTGGCTTGCCCTCAAAGAGCATCGTGGACAATTTCATCTTTGCCAAGGATGACTATTACTTCGTCTATCCCAATAGCTATCATCAGTATCAGCGGCAATTCAACGGTACTTTCCAGCATGGCGGAGTGTCCATGGAAGAAATGATCTTGCCCATCGCAACCTGTCGCAGCAAAAAAAGAAGATAAAGCAGGTCAGAATGTATCTCTTTGATCTCCTGAACCCCAAAGCTATCATCCACGAAAGCAGAATTCTGGCCAAGGAACAAGTATATCAGATGCTCGTGGAGCGTATCTGCAAGCATTACAAACTCCCCATTGATAAGGATGCTTTGCTGAATATGGTCCTGGAGCGGGATGAGCTGAGCAGCACTGCCTATCCCACGGGTATTTCCATCCCTCATATCCGGATGGAAGATTTTGATGACACCGTGGTGGGCATGGCATTTCTGCAAAATCCCCTGGATTACGACGGCACCAAGGTTCATTGGGTATGCCTGGTAATCACGGACAAAAGCTCATCAAATCTGTATCTAAATCTGGTGGCTGCTCTGCTGAAAATATCCAAAGATGCTGAACTGGTAGCTGCACTGATGGATACCGACGGGTTTGGGGTGGTGCAAAAAATCAAGCACCTGGAGATTCTGCTCAAAAAAGAAATTACCATCGCGGATGTAATGATCACCGATGTGATTAGTATCCCTCCAGAAGTGCTGCTGAGTGAACTCAGTGATATACTGTGCAGCAGCAGGTTATCCTACATCCCGGTTACCGATGAAGCCGGACACTACCTTGGGGAGGTGAACATCCTTCATCTCCTCAAAGTAGGGGTTCCGGATTATCTGATGATGCTGGACGACGTCAGCTTTTTGAGATCCTATGAACCCTTGGAACACCTTTTCGAACAGCAGGACCTCCTCAGAGTGGGCGAGATCATGCACAACAGCGACGTGTATCTCAAGCCCCAGGCCTCGATCCCTGAAGCTGTATTTGAGATGATCCAACATCATAAACGCTTTTACTCTGTGGTGGATGATGCTGGCCTCCTGGTCGGTGTGATTACTGCCATGGATATCTTTAGAAAAGTAATCAAAGCCTGATACGATATGACTTTGATGCTGCTTGCTCTCGCCATTTTTGGCGTCACCTATCTACTTATTATCACCGAATGGATCAACAAGATGTTAGCCGCCATGATCGGCGGCTTTGCCATCATCCTCACCGGAATCGTGCATCAGGAAATTGCCTTTGCTGCCATCGATTGGAACGTAATCTTTTTCCTCATCGGCATGATGCTGGTGATCTCGGTGATGCGGCAAACCGGACTCTTTATGTTTATGGCGATCAGGATTGCAAAGATAGCCCGCGGCAAACCACTGGCTATCATGATCCTGATGTATCTGCTCACCACCTTTACTTCTGCCTTTATGGGGTCGGTCACCACGATTATGATCCTGGTGCCGATAGTGCTGCTCATCGCCAGTGAGCTAAAAATCTCTCCGGTACCCTTTATCGTCACTATGGTGATTGCCTCAAATGCCGGAGGTGCTGCCACAATGATCGGCGATCCACCCAATATCCTGATTGGCTCAGCCACAGATTACAATTTTCTCGATTTTATCTACAATCTCACCCCTCCGGTTTTGATCATAACCATCACTTCTGTGGGCTTGATCTGGCTCTTGTACCGCAAAGGTATGCGGGTGAGCAACCAAAATCGGGCGCGACTCATGAGCTACAACGAAAACAACCTGATCAAGAATAGATTTCTGCTGCGCAGCAGCCTGATCATCCTGGCTGTGATGCTGGCGGCTTTTAGCCTTCAGGGTGTATTGCAGATCGAAACTGCTACGATAGCTATGAGTGCCGGGCTGCTCTTGCTGGTGCTTTCAGATCGCAACAAAGTGGAGCATATCCTGGCCAATGACATTGATTGGGTCACCATCTTTTTCTTTATGGGTCTTTTCATGATCGTGGAATCTCTGGTGGAGACCGGCTTTATCAATCTAATCGCCAACGGTGTGATGAAGATTACTCATGGCGAGCCACAAACTACCTCCATGGTAATCCTCTGGCTCTCTGGGATCTTCAGTGCGGTGATCGACAACGTGCCCTTTGTGGCTGCCATGATCCCGGTATTGGAACGCCTCGGTGTCATAATCGGAAATACAGAAACCATGCACCCCATCTGGTGGTCACTGGCCTTGGGCGCGTGCCTGGGGGGCAATGGCACCATGATCGGTGCTTCGGCAAACATCGTTGCCATCGGGATCGCAAACCGCAATGGCTTTCATATCAGTTTTTGGGAATACACCAAGATCGGTGCGATCTTTGCCCTCAACGCCATAGTAATCAGCACCTTGTATATCTTGATCAGATATTACTAAGGCTGCACCAAGGCCATTCTGACGCATTGTGATTGGGCTGTCAAACTCTGGGCTGTCAAACTCCGCTTTGACAGAAACAGCGAAGCCGCTTTCAGGAAAAGGCCTCGGGCCTTTGTGGCAAATTCAATTTGCCACCCCAA
>CAZCRD010000033.1:0-2487 GCA_964501025.1 uncultured Candidatus Cloacimonadota bacterium
CCAAAAATATGCCAGGTTTTGAACATGTCCACCCCGTCTGAATACGCTGTATTGCCATAGATATCCATCATCTTGCAAGAGCCGTTGTAGTACAATCCACCAGCAGTGCTTTTGGATTCGGCAACCCATAGGTCGGTAATCTCGTCCTGCCCTCGCATGGGTGAATTCCAGCTTTGATTGATCGTGCTGGCATAGATGGTGATGGCACCACCATTGGGATTTCGCATCCAACCTTCAGCAAAACAGGTCATGTCTACAAAATTGCCATTCACGCAGGCCACATCCACGATGAAAGGTGCTTTGTTGCCATTACTCAGAGCCATAGCGTCGGTGAGGCTAAATCCCGTGGTGCCCCACGTGGTGTTTGAACCATGGCCCACATAGTTGATAAAGCCGCGGCCGGCATTGACATTTGTGCTTACTGTAGCCGCAGATGCACCCGGATCGTAAATCTGATCCACCGTTTGATATCCGTATCCTAAAAGGTCGTTACGGATGTTGTTCATGTGCACAATATCTGATTCCCCGTTGTCACCTTGTGAGCCACCGCCTTCGGCAGAGGCGATTCCTGTAGCTTTGCCAAGCCAGGTATCACCGGTATTGGCGTCCCTCTCATAGGCAATACTGCGGTTGATCTGAGGAGTCAATTGAGTTACACTCTCTGCCGAGAACCGCCCGATGAAGATATCCGGATAGTAGTCACTGCCTGCTACCAGAGAGAAGCTGGGATCGCTGCCTCCTCCATTATGACTCAAGCTGGGAATCTGCGGGGCGTCTCCCACTAACTGGATGTAAGCTATGCTGTTGTCTGCATTATAGCGGTTCTGGATATAGCTTTGCAATTGGGTGGCTGTGCTGCCGATGGTAGACCATTCAATCAGCTCCGTTTCGATGCCCTTTTGGCGTTTCCAGTTTACATAGGGCTGAATGGCTGTCATAAAGTTGCTGTGGGAAATCACCAAGAGCTTGCCAAAGTTGTCATTCACGGGAAGGTAACGATAATCTCCCCAATTCACAAAGTGCTTGGCATACAAGGGAGCAAACTCTTGGGAGATAGATGCCCGGGAGCGTTCAAATCTGTTTACCTGGCTTTCCCCATCAGCATACACTCTCACTTTGTAAGCAGTGTATATTCTAAGCGTCTGAGTATCTGCTTTGTAGGCAAAGGGAATGGTGCGGATCGTGATTCCTCGAAAATCACGCAGGATATACGGCTCAGAAAGTTCTGCAATTTGTGCAGGATAAAAGCTGCCACTCTGGTAGACCTGATCAAAGGTATAGGGCACCGTCCTGGGGTCAATGTCTCTGGTGATCACGCCTTTTGAGGGAGCGATCGGCAGCTTGATCTCGGTGTATTCAAGGTCATATACCTCCACCTGATAGCTGGCAATATCGTCGATAATAATGCTGCGGTTAAAGACCGGAAGCTCAGGCAAGCCCTTCTGCTGTGTGATGCCCTCATCCGGCAGAGTTATATGATACCAGCTTTGTCCAGAGATATTCACAGTGCGGGTATCAAATTGGCTAATGTTATATTGCAGCACAGTCTCCTGTGGCGTAGAATGCAAAAGGTGAAGAGTGTTTTGTTCAGGACTGAGTCGAATCCTCTCTGCTGATAAACTACCGATCAGTAGCAGGATCAGGACCAATAAAGTCACTTGTCGTTTCATAAGTGCTCCCAATTAGTTATGCAATAGTAATCCAGTGATATACTCACTTATCTGATGAACGAAATCTGTTAGAATACTTACGAATCTCAGCAAGTCATACAGTCAAGCAAAATCTGATGAGCAGGAAACCCTGAGCATCGAAAGGATGGTTTCTGGATCTGCAGAGCACCGCGCTATTTGACTTTTATACATAGCTTATGAGCAGCTTGGGGACCCCAGGGGGAGTTTGGTATTGAAATCAAAGCTACTTGTGCCTCTGGTGCAGATAAACTAACATTGCCACAAAGCCGATGCCGACTATAAACAAAATCCCCAGCACCATCGACACTACGTAGGTCGAGAGAAAACCTGCCTCCGGTTTTGAGCTGATTGGTTCTGTGTATTCACTATCTCCTTTTTTAGTCAGTTCCATGTCTTTATCATAGCTCGAAGCTGTAGCGCTGGTATCTGAGGCGTTTGGCTGAGTAGTGTATGCCGGATAGAAAGTCTGGTAAAATGAGCCCTCAGGTCTTGGCACTACTTGCTGAAAGAGGATATCCAACACACTAAACACCAGCAAGGTGAGCACCACCACCAAGATCAGATCGAGCATGCCCTTGAGATACCATCTCAACACAGCCCTTCCCTCTCTATTTTCATTGTAGCAGCTATTGGCATGAGGTTCATTGTCATGTTTTTTCACATCCTAAGTTAGCTTGGTCTAATGGAGCCAATTTACTAAAGCAAGCGATTTTGACAAGTACAAAAGCTCCGATATTTATCTTTTGCTGTTGCTATCTTTCCACACAGTCGCTTTACCCCATGATACCAGCAAGGT
>CAZCRD010000034.1:0-13716 GCA_964501025.1 uncultured Candidatus Cloacimonadota bacterium
CGCAGTTTTCGCTTGACACAAAACTCTTTGATCGGCTTTATGGGAAAAGGAGATCAGCCCAATGAAGATTTGTATCATATCAAACTCACACCCGACCAATGACGTCCGGCTTTTTTACAAGCTCGGGTGCAGTCTCACACACTTGGGAGAGGTGTACATCATATCTTCAAATGGCTTGGTAAATAAAAAGATAAGCCCATATCAGATCGTGGTGGATGCCACCTCACCGGCTAAGGCTTTGCCGCTGTTGTATGCCGAAGCCAAGGCGATAAAACCGGATCTGGCGATCTGTGTGGAACCGCTCACCGTGCTGGTGGGGCTGTGGTTAAAAAGAAAACTCGGTACCAGGATCATCTTTGATGTGCATGAATTTTTTGCCGATGCTCATGCCGAGCATTCCAGCTTGCTGCTGCGTCCGCTGGTAAAGGGCATATATCTTGTCTTCCAACGCTTTTTAGCAAATCGAGTAGATGCTGTCACTGCGGTCAATCGGGCAATCCTGACCCAACTGTTCCCTCACAATTTAAGCTGCCGCCGCCACCTCGAATTACCTAATTATCCGGTAAAAAACGTCTGGGATTATCGCTGCGACATCCCAGGTGCGCTGTCTCAACTTTGTGAGATGCGCTTTGATCTGATCTACGTGGGTGGTCTCACGCGGGATCGGGGCATCTTCAAGATCCTGAAATGCGCCACTCTGCTCAAGCTCAAATTCCCCGGTCTCAAGATTCTGGTTTTGGGCAAATTTCACGATTCCGGCATCGAAGAGGAATTTATCGACAGCATCAATACCTTCAATCTCAACACCGTGATCTTCTATCAGGAATGGATCCCGCCGGAGAAGATCGGCCTCTTGCTCAAGCGTGCCAGATTTGGGCTGTGGCTATTTAATCCCAGTAATAGGCGCATGAGTAAGGCCACGCCGCTGAAAGTGCTGGAATACATCGCTGCCGGCCTGCCGGTGATCAGCATCAAGACCCCGCTGATGAAGAGCCTGATCGAAGATAACTCTCTGGGTGCACTCTGCTCGTACCAATCCCGGGATATTGCTGCCACTATCTCCAAACTGCTGAAGATGCCGCCTGATGAGTACTCCGC
This sequence comes from uncultured Candidatus Cloacimonadota bacterium, assembly GCA_964501025.1. GTDB lineage: Bacteria > Cloacimonadota > Cloacimonadia > Cloacimonadales > Cloacimonadaceae > UBA5456. The sequence goes on from CAZCRD010000034.1 coordinate 1,099, forward strand.
CATGAGTGAACGCTGTGAGAGAATCTCCGAATCTCGCTTCAATTGGGAAAGTCTCGAACCCAAGCTGTTTGAACTGATCAAAAGCATCCCATGAAGATCCTTTACATCAGCTATTTTTATCCCCCGCTGGGTGGTCCGGCTGTGCTGCGCAATCTCAAGACGGTGCGGCATTTGAGCAAAGCCGGAGCTGAGATCACAGTGCTCACTATCGATGAGATCGAATACGCATATTCAGACCCAAAACTTCTGCAACTCTGTAGCGAAAAGAGACTCATCCGCACCCCATCATCCGATCCCATGGCGCTCTTACGCAAGTTTTTTGGCAAAAACAAAGCAGCCTCTCAGTCGGTTTACAAAAACAGCCCGGAATGCCTGAAACTGCTAATTCGGAGACTGTATCCCATAGATGAAAAGATCGGCTGGCTGCCGCATTTGCTCAAAACCGGGCGCAAAATACTCAAAGAGCAAGAGATGGATCTGATCTTTGTATCTTGCGGACCCTTTTCTTCTGCTCTGGGAGCGTATAAACTGGCAGAGGAATTTGACAAAGCCCTGGTCGTGGACTATCGGGATTATTGGACCCTGCTCACGGATTACGACCTCATGGGCTCTGCCCTCAAGCGCCACTATTCCCGACATTGGGAAAAGAAAATCCTGACCCGGGCAAATCTGCTGATCACTGCCACGCAAGGCATTGCGGAAGATACGGCAGAAGCCTTTTCAGAGCAGCTCAGAGCACGGACTTTTGTGCTTTACAACGGCCAGGACGAGGAGGATTTTGCCGATCTGCCTCAGAGCCGACCTTCCAGTGACTTTTTTACTCTGAGCTATTTTGGCAACATCTACGCCCGAAGGAGCTTAAAGCACCTCTATCAGGCTATCGAAGAGCTGGATCGCGAGATGCTCATTCCCAAGAATCTACGAATCTTGCTCTATGGTAACTACAATCGCGAAGTGTATCAAGAGATCGAGAGCAGCGGGATCAAAGCCAGGATCACGGTGATGCCACAAATCAGTCACCATCAAGCGCTGATCAAGATGCAAGAAGCCGATGCTCTGATCTTGATCATAAACAGCAGCGCTCCCAAGGGCACGCTTAGCTCCAAGATCTTTGAATATCTACGCATCGCGCGTCCGATACTGGCGCTAATCCCGCATCACGGTGAAGCCGCTGAATTGCTGCGTGAATGCGGCATCACCAGCATCTGCCCCATGGAATCTGTTTCTGCGATCAAACAGTGCCTGAGCAGACTCTTCGATGAACGAAATCTGCCCTTGCAGCCATCCCCGACTCTGGCACGCTATGAAAGAGGAAAACAGCTAAGCGAGCTGTACGATAAGCTGCAGAATTTGCTCCAGGATAAGTCACAAGCTGTTTCGGAGTGAAGATAGTAGCACGTAGCATCGGAATGCTACACTACGTAGTGGAGCCTTTCAAAAGCGCCGTGATTAAGTAACAGGGTCCTTACAAAGCTCCGGATCTGCAACCTCGAATTGTTTCTGAGTGCCACAACCCCGTCATTCCGGACATCGATCCGGAATCCAGTCTGAAAGGGCTTGAAGGCAAACTGACCAGGTGAGTAATTGACGATTTTCAAACTGGATTCCGGATATTCTCCGCTGATCTTCGCTCCACTCAGCCCAGTTCCGAATTCTGGAATGACGGACATGGGACGCGGATCAGTAGTGTAGCACTTCCGAAGCTCCGCATGATTTGTTGCGAAGCCTTTCCGAAGCTCCGTTGTGAATATTAGCTCGTAGCTAAGCTGCTTTTTTCTATGAACTAAGCACCAGAAAACAAGTCAAGATGACGTGGCTCCCCCTTGGCACTACGGGGTCAATACGGGTCGCACCCGAATTGGTAGCGTAAAAGTACTGTATTGCAGCCAAGCAAGCTTAGTCAGCTCATCCCCACAGCATGGCAAACGTCCCCGTTTACCAAGCGGAGAAGCCGCTTTTACCCCCAGCCAAAATCCCCGAATCAGGCGATCAATTCCAAAATCTCAATCGCCCGTTCAAATTGCCCCAAGGAATCCAACTCGTCATCCAGCTGGATAATGAGCTTAAGATTGTGTTCTGCTTCAAAGCGCAAGGGCTCGGACAGCTTGCTGCCAAAGCGGAGGATCTCAGCCTTGGGCGGGGTATGGGCACTATCATATTCGATAACCATGTTGCCTCGTTTCACCGATACATTGCGCAGTTTGAGACCTTTGGCCAGCAGATCCACCTTGAAGTATAGCAGCAGCCAGCGGGCATTTTCAGGGATCTCGCCAAAGCGGTCATTAAGCTCTGTGCCAAAATCATTGACTTCATCCAGAGTGCTTAGCTCTCCCAAGCGGCGGTAGATGCGCAGCCGCTCTTCATCGTTGTCGATGTATTCTGGTGGAAAATAGAGATCCACTTCAGTGCGGATACTTTGCCGGGTGGCGGGGTTATCCTCGGCATAGAGGCTGGCAGTATCGCCACTTTCCACCGCCTCGATGGCTCTGCCCAAAAGCCGGTTGTAATAGTTAAACCCAATGGCTTGAATGATCCCGCTTTGCTTTGTACCGAGGATGGTACCAGCTCCGCGCAGCTCCAGATCCCGGAGTGCCACCTGAAATCCTGCTCCCAGATAATCGTATTGGGTGAGGGCTTCCAGACGCTGTCTGGCAACGTTCGTAGTTCCTTTGGGAATCAGCAGATAGGCATAAGCCCGGCGGTTGCTGCGTCCCACCCGTCCCCGCATCTGATATAGCTGAGCCAGGCCAAAAGTATCGGCGCGATCGATCAGGATGGTATTGGCATTGGGGATATCGATGCCGTTTTCGATGATGGTGGTGCAGATCAAGACCTGAAATTGATGCTCCACAAAGGCTTTCATCACTTCTTCCAGATGATGTTCAGCCATTTGGGCATGCCCCACCATAAAGCTGATATCCGGCATTTCCCGGCGCAATTCCAGAGCAATGGTCTCGATGGTCTGCACGCGATTGTGCACAAAGAAGATCTGCCCGCCCCGATCCACTTCCCGGCGGATAGCATCTTTGATCACTTCCAGATCCCGGGGGGTGATGATGGTGCGGATGGGCAAGCGCTCTTTGGGTGAGGTCTGCATCAGCGAGATCTCTTTGAGCTTGGCCAACGCCATATTCAGGGTGCGCGGGATCGGGGTGGCGCTCATATAGAGGGTATCCACATTGCTCTGCAAGCGGCGCAGACGGTCTTTGTGGCGCACGCCAAAGCGGTGTTCCTCATCGATCACCAGCAGTCCCAATCTGGCAAAACGGATATCTTTGGAGAGCAGCCGATGCGTGCCGATGGCGATATCGACCTTGCCTGTGGCGATATCCTGGATATCCCTGGCAATCATGCTCTTGGAGCGAAACCGCGAAAGCATGGCAAGGCGCACGGGATATTGGGCGAGGCGCTCTTTGAAGACCCGGTAGTGCTGCTCCACCAAAAGAGTCGTGGGGGCTAATACCGCCACCTGAAACCCACTGTTTACAGCTTTGAAAGCAGCGCGGATGGCGACCTCAGTCTTGCCAAAACCCACATCTCCACAGAGCAGCCGCTCCATCGGTGAAGGCAGCTCCATATCGTCCTTGATCTCCCGGCTGGCGCGCTTTTGATCCGGAGTATCTTCGTAGATAAAGGAGGTTTCCAGCTCATTTTGCCACTCGGTATCAGCAATATGTGCCAGCCCGGGACGACTGCTGCGTTCGGCATAGAGCCGCACCAGGTCTGCCGCTATCAGTTCAATCTGTTGAGTGGCGCGCTTTTTGGTGTTTTGCCATTTGGCACTGCCCAGTTTGTTCAGGACTGGAGCGCTGCCTTCTTCTGCCACATATTTGGTGACCAGAGAAAGCTGGAATGTGGGCACATAGACCCGGTCGTCATTGGCATAACGCAGCACCAGGCACTCCACTTCCTGGCCGTCCAGACGGATGATTTTGAGCCCTTCAAAGACGCCAATGCCATGATCCACATGCACCACATAGTCACCGGGTTTGAGGTTTTCATAATCCACGATGGTCTCGCCGGGAGCAAAACGCGGGGCATAGCGCTTGCGTTTGTAGCGGTTGAAAATTTCGTGATCCGTCCAGATCCCGATCTTGCCGTCTGAGATCTCAAAGCCTTCATGCAATACGCCGATATGCCCGATAAATGGAGTTTCACTGGCCAGGGTCTGGCGCATGCGCTTTTCCTGTGATTGATTGTCAAACAGCAGGTAGTTTTGCCAGCCTTGGTTTTGCCGCAAGCGCAGAGTATCTGCCACAAGTCCCAGATCAGCTTCAAATGCGGGTTGAGATTCGAAAGGAGCGCGGATGTTTTGCTTGATCTCGGGCAGGATAAACTCACTCTGCGAGAGAAAGAGGCTCTCGCTTTGGGCCATGCTGCCGTAAAAATCGGCTTCACTCTGGATCAGCTTGTCCACCTTGGGGATCTTGCCCCGGCTGCCTTTTTTGAGCTCCTTGCGATATTGGGTGTGGGTCTGTTCGGTAAGGGCATAAAACTCTTCTTTGACATAGCTGAAATTGCTGAAGATAAACATCCTCTGCTCTGGAGCAAAATAATCCGCAAAGGAACTGAGCTCCCTGGTGAGCAGGCTATAGTAATTCTCGATGCCCTCAAAAAAGCCCTTCTCGCGGATTTTGGCGATGATCACAGAACCAGAATCCACATCGTCCAGGGCGATCTCCCGGGCAGGAATGACTGTGACAGAGGATACTTCACCGGGTATGGAGCGCTGCGTACTGGTGGAAAAAGCGCGGATCGACATGATCTCATCACCCCAAAATTCCAGCCGCACCGGATGCAGATTGGGCGGAGAAAAGAGGTCCATGATCCCGCCCCGTTTGGCCGCTTGATAGACCGTGGATACCTGATACTCGATCTCATAACCCATGTTTTGCAGGTTCTGTAGCAGTTCATCCGGATTTACATTATCACCCTTTTTGAGCTCAAAGATGTGCCGGGATAGCAGTGTCCTGGCAGGGATGAAACGCAGCAGGGAACGGATGGAGAGACTATAGATCGCGGGACCTTCGGTGACCGCATTGAGCAAAGTGATCATGCGAGTGGCACGAATCGAGTAATGCGGAGATCGCTCTTCATAAGGCAAGATCTCGTAATCCGGCAGGTAAAAGGCATTCTCCCTGCCCACGAGAGTGACCAGATCATCCCAAAGCTCTTCGGCAATGATATCATCCTGCGAGACCAGGATCACGTTTTTGCCGGTCTTCACCCAGAGATAAGCGGCGGTGAGCGCTCTGGCACTTTGATTCTGGTGGTAAATCTGCGTGCCCTTTTGCAAAGGCAAAAGATTCTGGAAAAAGCTGGATTGCTCGAGTGCTGGCGAGATCTTGGTATAGAGCATCAATTCCCTTTGTCTTTGTATCTTATCGAGCTATACTAAGTGCTCACGCAGGATATGGGTGAGTTCATCACGCGGAACTTGTCGCTGCTCAGAAGTCTGCAGATTTTTCAGGGTCGGCATCTGGGAGGCCAGCTCATCGGCACCGATGATCAAAGCATAGTGCGCTCCACTGGCATCGGCAGCTTTCATCTGCGCTTTGAAGGAGGTCTTATCGGGGTTGTATTCGGCATAGAGTCCCTGCTTTCGAATATCTGTGAGGCAGGAAATCACCATGGCTCTGGTATCCTCTCCCATGCCAATCACATACACATCTGCAGCGGAAGACTCGGGAATCTGGATTCCTTCCTTGTCCAAAGCCAGAAGCAACCGCTCAAAGCCTCCGGCAAAGCCGATGGCTGGAGTATCTCTGCCGCCGATTTGTTGGATCAAAGCATTGTAGCGTCCACCTCCAGCGATGGAGTTTTGAGCACCCAAAGCATCTACAATCAGCTCAAAGGCGGTATTGGTGTAGTAATCCAGACCCCGTACTATGGCAGGATTGATGGTGTATGCGATCTCCATCTGATCCAGATACTTTTGCACCTCGTCAAAGTGCTCTTTGCACTCCTGATCCAGATAGTCGAGCTGCGAAGGAGCATCTTTGCGAAAAGCTTTGCAGGAGGGGACCTTGCAATCCAAGAGTCGGCGGGGCTTGGTCTCATACCGTTTTTGGCAATCAGAACAAAGCTCTGCCAGATAAGGTTGATAGTACTCACGCAAGGCTTCATCATAGCTTTTGGCACAGTCTGCACAACCCACACTATTGATCTCCAGGCGCACGTTTTGCAGTCCCAATTGCGCCAGATATGACATCTGAATGGCGATCACTTCCGCATCAAAATAGGGATGATTGCTGCCGATAAACTCGATGCCGTATTGGTAAAATTGACGATAGCGACCTGCCTGTGGACGATCGTAGCGGAACATCGGTCCCATATAGTAAAGCTTGCTCTTGCCGGACATGCGATCAAGATGGTTTTCGATATAGGCACGCACCACCGGGGCAGTGCCTTCCGGACGCAGAGCAAAGCTGCGACCCTTTTGATCCGAAAAGCGGTACATCTCTTTTTGCACTACATCGGAACTCTCTCCCGAGGAGCGCTCAAATAGCTCTGCCATCTCAAAGATGGGGGTAGTAATCTCACAATAGCCATAACTTTGCGCTACACGGCGAAATACGCTCTGTACATACTGCCATTTGGCACTGTCTTTGGGCAAAATATCGTAGGTCCCTCGCGGGATTTTATAATTCATGCTTACCTCTTTCTGATGTCAGAAAATTTGCAGGTGGCTCTGCCGTCAAGCAGTTCTGCAGGATATTTGACTCCGATCAGGAACAATCCTTCCGGCGGAGCGGTGGTTACCAGAGTCTGACGGGGACAGCAATCTGCCAGGATCTGGTCTATGGTATCCGGGCCGAGATCAAAGTGAGAGATATTGGCCAGGGTGCCCACAATGCGCCGGACCATATTGTGCAAAAAGCGATCCGCCCGCAGCAGGAAGATGAAGGCATCCTCATTTTCGGTGATCAAGAGCTCTTTGATCTCGCAGATATGATTCGGCACTTCCGGATTGAGCCGCCCAAAGCTGGAGAAGTCATGCTGTCCCAAGAGGTGTGTGGCAGCTTCTTGCATAGGTTTCAAGTGGATCTTCAGATGAGGGATAAAGCCCGCATAATTGCGATTGAAGGGAGTGCGGTCTTTGCTGAGGAAGTATCTGTATTGGCGCTCAAAAGCCTGATAGCGGGCAGAAAGATCGCTACCCACTTCCCAGATCTGCAGCACCTTGATATCATCCGGCAGCCATCTGCGAAAGGCCTTCAAGATCTGCGCAAGGCTCATCTTCCCGGTATATTCAAAATGTGCAAACTGGGCCAGGGCGTGCACTTTGGCATCAGTCCTTCCTGCCGCCACGATGGGGGTGGGCTGCTGGCAAAATTCCGCCAAAGCCGCTTCCATCACAGCCTGGATGCTGCGCCCCTGATTTTGTTTTTGCCAGCCGATAAAGCCAGTTCCGTCATAAGCGAGTTTGATCAGATATCGCATGTTTACCCACTCACAGACTGGAGATCACTACCAATACGCTCAGAAAAGCCAGACCGAAGATATTTGCCGAGTTCTGCGGAAGTACCCGGGGAGGAGGATTCTGCAAGATTAGCTCTGTTTTGATCTCGATGGCAGAGGAGCGCTCATGCACTCTTTTACCAGCACGGATAGCGCGATCGATAATCCCGGCGATGCTATCCTGGTAAGAGAGCAGTTTGTACTCCTCAAAGTAGCTACGGATAAAGAAATATGTAGCCAGCACAAAGCCCATAAAAGCCCTGCCAGTCCTGGAGTAATGGCACCAGGAGCATTGAGCCAGAAGCTGCTGCTTGTCCACCGCTCCCCAGGCCGCCACGGTGATGATGACCAAATAGATGATTTTGAGGCTAAAATCCACTGCATGAAGAAATTCGAGCTGAAACAGCAAAGCAAAGATCCAATACGCTGCCAGAAATGTGATGAGTTTGCGCAGCGCAAAGAGCAATTTGCCCAAAAGCTGGCATTCAAAGCTGAGATACACCAAAAAAAGGAAACCTTGTGCCAGCAATTGCCGCAAAGATGCTTCCAGACCGGTGGCTATGCCGAGAAAAAAAATAGCCAGCCTGAGATAGAGGTGCTGGCGGTAGATCAAGCCTGAATTCATAATCCTGATCTCAAGGCTAAGGCGTTTGCTGCGGTACGGTTTCTTCGGGATCAGCAGTATCATCATCCGGCTGGGGAGCAGATTCCGGATCTTGCAGCTCGGATTTGGGTTCCTGAGCTTCTGGTTCCGGTGCAGACAGGGTATCGGCTGCTGCGGGAGCTGTTAGCTCAAACCCATCCTCAGCGACTGCTTCAGGATCGATGCTGAGATCTGGGGCTGAACCTTGCTCCTGGGCATCATTGATGTTTTCGGGACCGATAAGGGTGCTCTCGGAAGAGCTTGTGCTCTCTGGTGCCGGAGTTTGCAGGCTGTCTGCCTCCACTGAGGTGCTATCGGAGATTCCACTATCGCGCAAAAGAAAGTCTTTGCCATCAAAAAAGCGTCTTACTGCAGTGTGGTATTCAGTATCTTCCGGATATTCCAGCACAGTTTCCAGATATTCTCTGGCCATTGTAGTATCCGGTTCTTCAAAGCTGTAATACCAGCCCAAACGGTAATTTGCCCGCAAGCTCAGATCCGGGTACTCACTCTGTGTATATTCCTGCATCAAGGTCACCAGCGAATCAGGCGCATCTGGGTATAGTTCCAGAGCAGCATCAAAGGCGGTGCTGGCTTCTTCATAATCAGGATCCACCAGACTGGGAATCCGTCCTTCACTGAGTGCAGTAGCGGCAGCGCTGTAAATATTGCGGGGATATTCTGTCAGAAGCCGTTCATGCAATTGTGCAGCCTCCTCGCTTTGGGTGGGGTCATCATTGAGGATACTGAATATGGAAAAATAGCAGTAGGGGATGATCTCGGTAGCAAAGCGATCCAATAGCGGCTCGATCTCTTCTGTCTCTTGCTGCCAGGCAGATACATCCTCTTGCAGTTCCTGGAGCATGAGTTCGGGACTCCTGGCTGGTTCGGGAGCTTCTTCTTCCGCGCTGGATTCCCCTGTTTTGGGATCATCTTGCGACTTTTCAGGCTCGTCCTCAACTGGATCCGGGGTGGGCTGAACTGAGGACAGAGTATCCGCAGCAGCTGCACTTTGATCCAGAGGGGCACTGGGTACTGCCGGCATCTGCTCCTGGTCAGTGTCGGCGTTGCTCTCAACGCTCGGCATCAGGCTATCCGCAGCGGCTGACTCTGCATCCGGCGTGGGAAGCTCTGCTGAGGCCTGCGGAAGTGTGTCGGTGGAGCTGGCATCAAGGGTCACTTCCGGGGCAGGCCCGGCGCTGGTATCCGCTGCTGCCTGCTGGGTAGAATCAGCTACCACGGTTCTAAGGCTATCAATTTTGTCCGAAGTAGTATCGATCATTAGCAACAGTGAATCGCGGATTGCTTTGAGCGTATCACTTTCAGCGATCACCCGTTGATAGGTAGCAAGTGCAGAATCCGGCAAGGCCAGAGGACTAACAAAGCTTTCTGCGCGCAGATATTGATGATCCAGCCAGGCCTGCAAATCCCGTCTGCTATCCAGATTTGGGGCAGCTTTGGTCTGATTGATAGCAGTGGCCTTGCTGGTAGCGATCTCAGCCAGAGTTGAGCGGTTATACTCGGTGCGAACCCGATTCAGATGAGCCGTGGCGAGATCGATCTCGGATTGTTCATAATACAGGAAGCTCCCCCAATAGTAATATGCCTCAGCCGCGGTCTCGGTGCGGGGATAGCTCGTGGTAACTTCCTCCAGCTCATATAGGCCATCTTCCACCTGAGAATTTGCCAGAAGTGCTCTGCCATATAGCACTCGGGCTTTGGACAGCAGATCCGGTCGAACTTCATTGCGGACCAGATACCGTGCTTCTTTTAGCGCCTTCTCCGCTTCGCCCAATTCCAGATGGTTGAGCGCCACATAATACCGTGCTTCCAGCTTTTTGTCCTTGGGAATGCCTCGAGTTCCCACAAAAGTCTCAAATTCTGCAAGGGAGCGTTCATACTCCCCCTGCATATAGTAATTTTTGCCAAAGAGGAAGAATGCTTCTTTGAATTCCTGAGTCTTGCGATAGTCGGTTATAATGCGCTCCAGCCAAAATTGAGCCCGATGATAATCCTCATCTTGAATCTCAAAATCCGCCAATACCAGCAATGCCCGCGGATGATGCTTGATATACTTGGGATTGCGGATAAAGCGTTCCAACACCGCTTCAGCCTGATCGGGTTGATTGATGTCTTGCATTACTTTGGCCAGATAGATATGAGCTTCGGGCACGTGTTTGCTGCCCGGATACCCGCGAATCAGGCTTTCAAAAGCATCCCTGGCCTGAAAAGCGGCATTGCCTTTGTAATACAGAGCTCTTGCCATCAGATACAGAGCATCATCAGCCCGTTTGCCTTTGTCATCGTCGGATAGGATGATACCACATTTTTTGATGGCTTTGGTATAATCACTCACAGCTTGCGGGGCAGGACGCCCATTGGCATTGAGGGGGCGCTCCTGTGCGCTTTGAAAGTAATTCTTGGCATTGTACATGGTATTGTCAATGCCGCATGCTGCCAGGCTGAGCAGCACTATCAGCAGGGATATAGCGTATAGCTTTCTCATGGAGTTAATCCAACCCAGGCATGCTATCTTGTCAATGGATTTTTAATCCGCATGCTTCCACCGCAATCAGGATCGCTGCGGCATCGATTAAGGCGATGCTGGCATTGACATCGGGATACATGACCCGATCTTCCTGCAAAGCCGGCACATCTTCTCTGAGCCGGGCCTTGGCCGCTTCCAGGGCCTTGGAACTGGGGTAATCCCGCCCATCCAGCGCCTGAGCGCTGATCAGCAGTTCGATTGCGATCACATTTGAGACATTTTGCAATACCTGCAAGAGCTTGATCGCCGAGACTGAGCCCATGGACACGTGATCTTCCTGATTGGCCGAAGTGGGTATGCTGTCCACCGCAGCCGGATGGGATAACACCTTGTTTTCGGAGATCAAAGAAGCTGCCGTGAGCTGCACGATCATAAAACCTGAATCCAATCCAGGTCGTTTGGCCAGAAATGGTGATAGCCCTCGGGAAAGAGCTGGATTGAGCAGCTGTTCGATCCTGCGCTCACTGATATTGGCTAATTCACTGATGGCAATGGCCATAGTATCCAGGGCAATGGCCAGAGGTTCGCCGTGAAAGTTTCCCCCGGAGATCACTTTGCCTTCCTCTGGGAAAATCAAGGGATTGTCCGTGGCGCTATTGATCTCGATCTCGAGCACTCTGCGGGCATAGGAGAGAGCATCCCGCACCGCTCCATGCACTTGAGGAGTGCAACGAAGCGAATAGGCATCCTGGACGTTGTCGCAATTCTGGTGAGACTCACGCAAGGGGCTGTTTGTCATCAAGTTCCAGATGTTTGCCGCAGAAGCCAACTGACCGGGATGAGCCCGGAGCCGATGGATCAAAGGATCAAAAGCACAGCTTGTGCCCATGAGCGCATCAATGGACATGGAGGCGGTGATATCAGCTTGTTTACACAGAGTTTCGGCTTTGAGCAGAGACAAAGCTCCGATGGCTGCCATCACCTGGGTGCCGTTGTTTAAGGCCAGTCCTTCTTTGGCGGCGAGCTGCACGGGCTCGATTCCGGCTTTTTGCATCGCGGTGGCACCATCGTATTTTTGCCCCCGGTAAAGAGCTTCGCCTTCTCCGATGAGCACCAATACCAGATGTGATAGAGGAGATAGATCGCCACTGGCTCCCACAGATCCTCGCATCGGAATCAGCGGATGCACACCCTTGTTGAGCATGTTTACCAGGGTCTGCAGGGTATTTAGCCTGATCCCGGAATGCCCCTTGGCCAAAACCGCGATACGCAACAGCATGATGGCACGCGTAATCTCTATGCTATATGGCTCGCCCACACTGGTAGCATGACTGCGGATGAGATTGAGCTGCAATTCGGCTATGTGTTCGGGGGCAATATTCACCGTGCTGAACTTGCCAAAACCGGTGGTAAGTCCATACACAATATCGCCATTAGCGATTACTTTATCTACGTATTCCCGGCATTTATTCACTCGCTCGATGCTGGATGCAGCCAGGCGGATCGGATAGTTTTCACTGGCAACCTGTCCCACTGCCTCAAGGCTGAGACTATTGCCATCAATGATGATTTCTTGCATTTTTCCTCTGTTGATGTTAGGTTTTAGACTCTGATGAATATACAAAAAGAATGGTTTGTTCAAAGGATCAGATGCAGGGGTTTTTGTCAAGCGCTTATCCTGGACTCTCCCCCCGGCTGGAGCTCAAGCACAAGATCTTGCACTCAGGTCATAGTCTTGTGATGATCTGATGCCGGGAAGCCTGCCCCCTGTCTCCTGCCGGTTTGATTAGCGCAGAGCAAAGCCAGGATCAAGCCTTAATATTCCCGCCTTCAGGGCATTGTTACGGGTTGGTATCGGCTTGAAACTGGCGAAGCGACGAGAGTGTGTTTGTGGTGTCGCCCTGCCGGGCTAAGCCCAAGATGGCATCATGGTTACGAGGGGTTCCGCTTCGCTGCACACCCTCGCTATATTCTCACGCCCACAAGGGGCTGAATCTGGTTTCTTTTCCAAATCTAAATCATCTTT
>CAZCRD010000035.1:0-15628 GCA_964501025.1 uncultured Candidatus Cloacimonadota bacterium
CCATGCTGGATCTGATGCTCATTTTCCATAGCAGGTCCAATGATGAGCAATTGCGATAATAATCAGCTTTCAAGAGACATTTTCCCAATAGTGGAATGGATATTGCACATAGCTAAAGCGTGGATCTAACTGCTTGCAGAGTTTTGTCCACATCGTACACAGATTTTAGGAAGCACGAGGATATAGATGACATTATTGATTATTGCGACGCTGCTTTTGATCCTGCATTGGGGATTGGAGTATCGCAGACATAGCCTGAATGTGGCTTCGATTCCCATCCGCATTCACGTAAACGGAACCAGAGGGAAATCCAGTGTGACGCGTTTGATCGCGGCAGGATTCAGAGCCGGTGGCAAACAGACTCTGGCCAAGATCACCGGCACTTTGCCGCGTATGGTCTTGCAGGATGGTCGTGAAGCAGCCATCATCCGCCTGCAGGGAGCAAACATCATTGAGCAAAAGTACATTTTCCGCCATGCTGCCAGGCAAAAGCCGGATGCCATCATTATTGAATGCATGGCAGTAAATCCAGTCTTTCAATGGCTGACCGAGCGGAAGTTTGTGAAGAGCACCATATCTGTGATTACGAATTGCCGTCCTGATCACCTGGATTTGATGGGAAATTCTGTGCAGAGCGTGACCATGAGCCTGGCAAATACTATCCCCTCCGGCGGGGTTTGCTACACCTCAGAAGTAGCACAATTTCCCATTTTGAAGAAAGTGGCTGATAGCCGGCATTGCAAGATCCACCAGATTGTACACACAGATGTCACAGAGGAAGAGCTGGCCAGGTTTCACTATATCGAGCACAAAGAAAACGTGCAGCTGGCTCTTGCCGTGTGTGCTGAAGCGGGGATAGCCCGTGATGTGGCGCTCAAAGGCATGCAACAATCTCATCCTGATCCCGGAGCTCTGAAGAAGTATTTGATTCCGGATCGGGGAAAACAGATCCATTTTTACAACGTCTTTGCTGCCAATGATCCCGAATCCACGGTATATATCATCAATATGGTTACCAAAAAATTGCAGGGAGTAGAGAAGATCATCCTCCTGAATTCCCGGGCCGACCGCATCTTCAGAAGCCAGCAACTGATAGATGCTTTGGCAAAAGTGGAGTATGACTATCTGATCTTGACTGGAGAGATTCCAGAAAAGGTGGAAGCTTATGCCCTGGCGCATGGGGTAAAACGGGATCGTCTTTTTGCTTTGGGACAACCCCTCACGGAGAAGATTTATCAAAAGGTATGGGAACTCACCGACACCGAAGCTCATGTATTGGGCATCGGAAACATCGCCGGTGACTATAAATATGGAGCCCAGATTGTGGCACATTTCAAACATAAAATACCGAAAGTGAATAAAGGAGCTGGTCGTGGTTGATGCAGTAGTACAAGCCGCAGTCGGAATCGGCGTAATCGTCAGTCTAATCTTTTCAGAATTGTTAGGTGCTTCAGCTGGAGGAATCGTGGTTCCCGGCTACATTGCGCTATATCTTGACAGGCCCATGCAGATCCTGGGTACTTTGATTATCAGTTTGCTTACCTGGGGCATCATCCGTCTGGTGAGTCAATTCACCCTGCTCTTTGGCAAGCGCCGCATGGTCCTGAGCATCCTGGTGGGCTTTATCCTGGGATGGGCTTCACGGCTGTTGGTGGTTCACGATCTTACCATTCACCAATTGCAGATGCAGTCCATAGGTTATATCGTTCCTGGATTGATTGCAAACTGGTTTGAGCGTCAGGGTTTTTGGAAGACTTTGACCACCATGAGCATCGCCGCGGTATTGGTGCGTCTGGTCTTGATGGTAGTATTTGGCGGGGAGGTTTAAGATGTATCGCAAGATGTACCGTCCCAATCTAAAATCCGGCTGGTCGCTTTTTGTCCTGTTCATATTGGCGATTATCCTGTATCTGATTGCTTCCAACAGCTATGTGGAGATCAGAGCCAATAATTATGAAGAAAAGCTCGCTGCAGTGAATTTGATGCAGGAATACATCGATACCTTGCAAAAAGAGATTGAGGCCAGAGGACTCGAGATTGATCCCATCCACGACCCCTTCCAAACCGGATTGATCGGCAAAAGGCTTTCCTCCATCACCACAGACAGGGGTTTGCTTTATGAGAAGCAAGCTGCGATCAATCCCAACATCGCCGCTATCTTTGTGGAAGAATTGAGTGGGCTCAAGGCCGGAGATAAGATCGCCATCGGCATCACCGGCAGCAATCCCGCTGTCAATCTGGCCTTGTATGCCGCTTTGACCGCAATGAAGCTGGATCCCAAGATCATCGTCTCACTTTCATCTGCATCCTATGGCGCCAATCGTGAAGAACTCACCTGGTTGGATATGGAAGCCATCCTCCAGCAAGCAGGATTGCTCGATTTTGGCAGCAGTTATGCTTCCATCGGGGGGAGTGAAGACAGAGGGATCGGGCTCACCGATAACGGACTGAACGCTCTGCGGGAGGCCATGATCCGCAACGATGTTCCGCTGATTTTGGGCTCAAGCCTGGAAGAAAACGTGGATATGCGGATGCAGGCCTATGATAGAATGCTGGCAAACGACGGCAGATATCGCCTTTTTGTCAATATCGGAGCCGGCTTGGCTAATGTGGGCAGTGAGACTAATGCCAGGCTGATTCCTGAAGGCTTGAATACCAAGCTGGCAGAACGCAATTTTGAGAAAGAAGGCGTGATGATGAAGATGGCAAAAAACAATGTGCATGTCTTGCATGTGCGCCGCATTCTGCGTTGGGCAAGAAACTACGAGCTCAGTTTATCTCTGGAAGAAAAACCGGTGATAGGCGAAGGCAAGGTCTTTAGCTCCGTGATTCACAATGTGACCGTAGCCAGCATCTGCCTGGCCATCCTCATCGCTGCAATCATTGCAGTGATCATCTTTGACCGTCATGACCGCAGGTTTGTGGCAAACATTGTAGATACAGATGACGAATTATAGGAGACAATAAGTTTAATGAATAAGAAATACATAATCCTGACCCTGCTGTGTCTGCTTACAGGCCTGATCATGGGACAAAACTATCGAACCAGAATAATGGATTTTGAGAATCCGGGAAACCGTAGAATCCGCCGCATGGAAGGCACCAATCACTGGTATTACCGCAGTCTGCCAGAACAGAGCATGACTCTCAAGACCGAGGGTGTCCAGCGCATCCAGGTGCGTAGTTTCAGCATTGAGAAGCTCCGTAAACCCCAGATAATCGTCATCATCGACAAAGAGCGTCACAGCTATGATCTGGAAATGTCAGAATTCAAAGACGGCTACTATTTTTATGAGGATTTTGAGTTTGACATTCCCGAAGGCACTGCCTTTATTGAGTTGCTTTGCTATCAGCGTAGCATCTATATGCGGCCTTACGAGATGTATGTAGTAGAGCCCAAACCAAAGGTGGTCAGAACACCCAGCCGGCAGATCAAAGCTCACGCTGGTGTGATCGATATTACGCATGGCTCTACCACCAATGAATACTATACTTTCAACCAGACCCAGGTTTTTAAGTTTACTCTGAATAATGCCCGGGATTGTGTCGTGTATGTGCGAGCCCGGCTTACCGACCGCAGATTACCGAGCTTTAGCCTTTACCACAATGATGAGAAAGTGGAAACCTATGAATTCAGCCTGGCCAGATCCAGCAAATTCAGCGCTCAGGGAGTGAACTACTTAACCATCGGGAAAAAAATCGAGCTGCCCGAAAATGCGGACAGCAGTGACTATGAATTTCGTGCCGAGACTGACCACATGTTTATGGCGCGTCCTGTATTCATCGATAGATAGGGGAGCAATATGAGCTTGACAGATGGCCTGAACCAAGACAAACAAAACCCGCGTGAAATCTATCCTGATCAACAACAGGAAGAGCTCAAAAGCTGCAACGACAAGAAGGTGCGCAGCACTCGAGCATTGGGACGCAAAAAGAATTTCCGGCCGATCATCCTGTGTTTGGCTCTGACTTTCTTGGGTTTGAGCTATGCCCATGCCCAGATCGAAGGCAGTGTGAGTCTCGGTCTGGAATATACCGACAACTTGTTCCAGCTCTCGGATTATGACATGGATCGCTGGAAAAATGACCATGCCAATTTGAGATTTGCTGATACTACTGATGATCTAAAGCTCTCCACCCGGATCGACCTGGCCTATCCCCTGCATTATCGCTGGTGGACATTTACTCCATCTGTAACAGCCAAGATCAATCAAAACCTGAGCAATACCGACAAATATCGCACAGACTCTCTGCTACGCTTTCGGGTGGATCGTTATTACTGGAGTCTCACTACCCTGTATGGCTATTATCCTTACATATATTATCGGCATTACACTGATACCGGAGCCACCGACGAACTCCAGAAATACAGCTACGAACGTAATCTGTATCGAGCAGAACTGGTAGTGCGCCCAATCAAAAAGCTGACCACTTTTGGCAATATCCGCTATGAGGATTTGTATTACAATCAGTATTTTACGGAAGCTGATGGAGATAGGCTCACCACAGAACTTGGGCTGCGATACTCTTTCCCCTCATTCTCTGCCCAGGGTACATACAGCTACCGCATATACGACAACACTGGCTATACAGCCCTGGATGAAGATGATGGCAGCTACGATAGCAATATCTATCGTGGAGTTTTGCGCCTGAAAGCCATGCCAATCAGCGGAGAAAGCACCAAACATCAGAGTTGGCAACCATATCTGGAACTGGTTCGTGAAGATAGATTTTATCAAGGCGATAGCTCCTGGTATGGTGGTCGTGAATACCATATCTACAATACTACCGCAGGCTTAAACATCAAGCTCAATCCCAAGTGGAATTTATCTCTTGACTACTTGCACATCTTCAGGAATGTAGAATCACCGAATGCGAGTGTGCTTCGTTTGAAAGAATTCAGCGAAAACCGCTTGTCTGCATCGGTGGAATATAAATTCTGAGATGTGAGGTTATCATGGACTTCAGACAAGAAAAAGATAAAAAGCTGATCAAAGAGTTTTTGGATCTGGTGGAAAACCACAAGATCGAGATCCGCCATTACAAAAACCCGGTGCTGGTCTGGGCAAATTCAGATGGCGTATGCCACTATTCTTTTTGGGAAGAGGAGACTCTTCAGCGTTTTGGTTTAGCCAATGTGGACGGCTGGGATTATCGTGAAGATTTGCTCTTCTGTCCGGACTGGATTGCCGATGAAGATGAGGATGAGGATTTTGACGAAGATATCGATGATGAGGAACTCTGCCATTTCTGCGAAATGATTAAGAAATGAATGTATCCATCATTGGCGGAGGAGGTTGGGGTCTGGCTCTGGCCAAGCTGCTGGCGGAAAACGAGCATCAAATCCTGGTCTGGGAATATAATGCCAGATTCCTGGAAAGCCTCACCAGATATCACAGCAATCCGGTCTTACTCAAAGACATCATATTGCCTGATAGCGTATCTTTCACCAATTCTTTTGCTGCAGTTGCGGAGTTTGAGAGTGAGCTGATCCTGCTGGCTACACCCTGCCAGTTCATCCGGGCTACCATACGGAGTATTGAGGCTTCAGTTTATCAAAATATATGGCTATCTGCCAAACTCAGAGCTGTCGTGAATGTGGCCAAAGGCATCGAAGAGAGCAGCCTCAAAACCATAGACAAAATCCTGGAAGATGAATTGCCGGAAGCGATTCATAACATAATCTGTGCTTTGTCGGGACCCAGTCATGCCGAAGAAGTAGCTCATGCTCTGCCCACTACAGTGGTGATCGCCGGAAAAGATGAAGAACTGCTGATCTGGCTGCAAGAGGTATTTTCAAACGAGTATTTTCGCGCTTACCGCAGTCTTGATATCGTAGGCGTGGAAATAGGTGGGGCAGTGAAAAACATCATTGCCATCGCAGCTGGGATTATCAGTGGTCTGGGTTATGGAGATAACACAATGGGAGCTCTTTTGACCCGGGGAATTGTGGAGATTAGCCGCTTGGGGAAGCAGATGCAAGCGAAACCGGAGACTTTTTTGGGTCTTTCCGGGATCGGAGATCTGATCACCACTGCCACCAGTCCTCATAGCCGCAATCGTTATGTGGGCTATCAGATCGGGCAGGGAAAGAGCCTGGAGGAAATCCAGGCTACCATGAGCATGGTGGCAGAAGGTGTAGCTACTACCCGCAGTGTCTATCAGCTGGCACAAAAGACCAAAGTGGATATGCCCATCGTGGAGCAGGTTTACAAGATTCTATACCTGCAAAAAGAACCGCGTCTGGCAATGCGTGAGCTAATGCTCAGAGAATTGAAAGCTGAGTTTTAGACACTAATCCCGAATTGGCAGCGTCAAGTTCAGCACATACCATTCCGCCTCTACCCGGCATTCTTTGATCGTCAAAAACGAATACTTGACAAATATCAAGCCCTGAAATACAAAGATTCAAAAGCATGAAGTGAGTAATTATGCCACAATGGGAAATACAAATAAAGGGACGTGTCCAAGGAGTTGGCTTTCGCTATCTGGCCAGAGAGCATGCTCTGAGACTGGGACTGAAAGGCTATGTTCGGAATCTTCCGGATGGCTCTGTATACATCATTGCGGATGCTGAAGAAGCGATCATCGAGAGCTATTGTAAGCTTCTTCGTCTGGGTAATGGCTTTTCCCGAGTGGATGATATGAGTATTGAACCAATGGAAAGTCTAAAAGAGTATTATGATTTTGAGATACGATAGCCGACTGTGCCTCATCCTGTTTTTGCTGTTATTGCCTCTGATGGTTTGGGCTCAGCATCAGCAACACATAGTAAAGCGTGGAGATACTTTGTATAGCCTGGGACGCACTTATGGTATGACTGTGCAGGAAATCCAGGACTTAAATGGCCTTAGGGATACAAATCTATCCATCGGTCAAGTGTTGAAGATGAAAGCAAGCTCTGCGGATAGGGCAACTGTTCCGGAACCAGGTATTGCTTCTACCCAGACTTCTCCCACTTCTCCCATCCAGCGTTCTTCTCTACCCGCCAGCCATTTTTATCAGATCAAACGGGGAGACAATCTATATCGGATCTCCCGAGAGCATGATATCAGCGTTCGGGATATTGTGAAGTGGAATGGTTTTCCTGATGCCAATGTGCCCATCTATCCAGGTCAAAGGATCATCATCAAAGATCCGGCAACAGCTACGCCAGGTGCTGATACTGCCTCCGCTGATGAAACCCAAGAGCCATCCTCAGCTCGGGAACAAACCACCCAGCCAGAAAAAACCTACATTGTTCAGCCCAAAGATACACTCTATCGAATCGCACGGGAAAACAACATGAGTGTGGCAGAGTTAAAGCAGCTGAATTCACTGACGGGTAACGATCTACGCGTGGGGCAGAAGATCTATTTGGCAGGAAAACCCCGAGAAATTGATCAGGCTACTATAGATCGGCTAAACGAAGCAGAATTGCTGACCAAAGACCGCATCCGGGATGATCTTGCAGTGGTGGTAGAAGGTGAAGTGATCTCCGAATACGGACTGCGAAATGGCAGACCTCACAAAGGGATTGACATAGCTGCCAAAAGTGGCACTCCGATCTATGCCGTATTGGATGGCACGGTGGTTTACTCCGGAGCACAGGGAGCTTATGGCAATGTAGTAGTTTTGGAACATCCGAAGTTTGTGATGACGGTGTATGCGCACAACGAGAAGAATCTGGTGAGTGTGGGGGATAAAGTCACTAAGGGCCAGCAAATCGCCACCGTGGGATCCACCGGAAATGCCAGCGGTTCACATCTGCATTTTGAATATCGCATCAAGGGAAAGGCCGTCAACCCACGCAAAGTGTTGCCTTTGGAAAAGGGGTAGTCTATGCCAAGAGGAATGAAACGGGAAAGTGTCTTTGCAGATAAAGCTCTGCAGAATTATCTGAACGAGATCTCGAAGTTCAAGACCCTTTCGCGTCAGGAAGAACACGAATTAGGCATCAAAGCTCGCAATGGCGATGCCGAGGCCATGAACAAGTTGATCCAGGCAAATCTGAAATTTGTGGTCAAAATAGCTGCACGTTATCAAAATCGTGGATTATCCTTGTCTGAGCTCATCAGTGAAGGCAACATCGGCTTGATCAAGGCTATAGAAAAGTTTGATCCGGATAAGGATATCAAGCTGATCTCATACGCAATATGGTGGATCAAGCAGCGCATCATGCTGGCGGTCTCAGAAAAATCCTCCATGATCCGGGTTCCTTTGGGAAAGTCCAGCACTGCACATCGCATCAAAGCTACACAGGATCGTGTTTTCACCGAAACCGGACAAAAGGCAAGCACAGAAGAAATTGCAGACCGCCTGAATATCACCGAAAAGTCCATCCACCTGCTCAAGGATCAGATGCCAGACACCTCATCTTATGATGATGTGCTGGTGACCAATGATTTTCAAGATTTCACTACCCATGATTTTCTCCAGGATCGAAAAACCCTTGAACCTCAGCAGTTGTATCAACAGGATCGCATCAATAAACGCATCCACAAGGCCATAGACAAATTGGAAACACGGGAAGCCGAGATCATCCGCAATTATTTTGGCTTGAATGACAAGCATGAATCGAAGAATTTCGCTCAGATCGCTGAAGTGATGGGTCTTTCACGTGAACGAGTACGTCAAATTCAAAAAGAAGCATTAAAAAAGATTCTGGTAGAAATGAAGCCCGAGGAAGACGCTTTTGTCGATGAATTTATCGAGCGATACGATTATTAAAACAAGGAGCCAATACTATGATAAAGAATTTTGATGAGCTGATTTTGAGAGTAAAACAAGCGCGCAGGGGTTCGGTCGTGATTGCGGCTGCACAAACCGAGAGTGTATTGGATGCAGCCATATTAGCCAAAAAAGAAGGGCTGGCAGACAGCATCCTGGTGGGCGATGCCCAAAAGATCAAAGACCTGCTGCACAAAATGTCCCCAGAACACTCCGATAGCTTTGAGATAGTGGATACCGGATCTGATCTGGTGGCAGCTGCCAAAAAAGCCGTGGAACTGGTCCAGCAAGGAAAAGCTGATCTTATCCTAAAGGGCAAGACCGATACGTCGATCCTGCTCAGAGCGGTCCTCGACAAGGAAACAGGCCTCCGCACCAGTGATGTGATCTCAGATGTATTAGCTTATGAACATCCCGAAGGAATCAAGCTGATGAGTGATGGCGGGATCAACATTCTGCCCGAACTGAAAGAGAAGCTTGCCATCATCAAAAATGCCGTCCAAGTGGCACATTATCTGGATAATCCCAATCCCAAAGTCGCGATCCTCTCGGCGGTGGAAGTAGTAAATCCCAAGATGCCATCGACCTTGGATGCCGCTTTGATCTCCAAGATGAATGATCGCAAACAGCTTACCGGATGTGAGATCGAAGGTCCCCTGGCTTTTGACAATGCGGTCGATGCTACAGCCGCCAGGCTCAAAGGTATCACGAGTGCGGTCGGTGGTGCAGCAGACATCATGATTGTGCCCAATATTGAAGCAGGAAACATCTTTGGCAAGATGCTTACTTATTACTGCAAATACCGTGTAGCACATGTGGTGATGGGCACCAAAGCCCCGATTCTGATTCCATCCCGTGCCGATGACGGCGAGACCAAGATGCTCTGCATGGCACTGGGTCTGGCTTCTTTGCTCTGATAATGAGACTATCTGCCCCCATCGAGTGAGATGCTTGCAATTGAACAGCTGCATTTTTTCACCCCTCTCCCCCCTTGCCATTACGGGATCATTACGGGTCGCAGGCGTATTGGTGGCGCAATGATACCGCAATGCTATCGGGGATGCAACGCGGCATGTTTCCTTCTGCCCTTGCTAAAGAGCTGCAAATGAACATCAGGATCATCGTGCTCGGCAAAGACAAAGACCTCTGGCTTACTGAGGCCATCCGGGAATATCTAAAAAGACTCAAGCCTTTCTGCAGGCTGGATATCTTGCAAATACCTGATGTCAGTATCAAGCAAACAGGTAGCCAGGAGCTGGTAATCCAAAAAGAGAGTGCCGCTATCATGAACAAGATTGATGCGGACGACTATGTGATCCTGCTCGATGAACAGGGCATGGAAAAATCTTCACTTGAGTTTTCAAGATTTTTGACTAATTTATCTGACAGACAAAGGATCGTGTTCGTGATCGGTGGAGTATATGGCACCAGCGATAAGCTCAAGGCTAAGACACACAGTTGTCTGAGCCTCTCTAAGCTGACCTTTACGCACCGCATGGCCAGATTGATCCTGATCGAACAAATTTACCGCGCGATGATGATATCAAGCGGAAGAAGTTATCATGTATAATAGAGGTAAACAAAATGTTTCAGCTACTGCTAACCAGAATAGAGACTTTGCAATATGCCCTCTGGATAATGCACCAGGGCATGCTGGGGATATTCATCTTTACGGGAATATTCTACCTGCTAATCTACACCTTGGAGAAGATCTTTACCGTCAAGCAAGAACAATGAAGCGCGCTTTGTTTTTCGCCATCCTGCTGGTGGCTTTTAGCTTTGCGTCTGCCAGGATCACATTGGTAGAGCAAAGTGCGGGGCATATGATCGTGGATTTTAGCTTGGACGAGTATCGCATATTGGAGCAGGAGGATTTTTCCCACATCCAAATCGATGCAGCCACATATCCTGAAACCCCGGGAATGCCTTCTCTGCCATCCTTTGAGTTCAAAATAGGTATACCACCTTATGGCGGTAGTGATTATTCCTTGATCTCCAGCACCAGGGAACAGCTTTCTCTGCCTTCCCGCATAGTTCCGGTTCCTCAGATTGAAAGCTCTGCTGGCGGATCTGTGTACAAATATCATATTGATGAGGATCTTTATAGCGTAGCTCAGCCTCAGTTTGTACAAGCTCTGGGTACCCAGATCTTTAGAGAGCATCCCTTTATCCCCTATGTGCTTAACCCATTTATCTATGATGGAGACAAACAACTGACGGTCATCACTTCAGCCCGGATTCTGATCAATCTGCAAGGTAATATCAGCGCTAAAAGCGCCAAACGCAACGATCCGATGGCCAATGTCATCCTGGATCAGATGCTCAATGCGGAATCCGCTCAGCATTGGACAATCCAAAGCCGCGCTGAGATCAACTTCGCTGATTTTTCCAGATCACCATGGTGGATGCGGATTGAAACCGATGAAACCGGCATCTACCGGATCAATCCGGGGCAACTCAGCGGATTCCCTATCGCCGAAATTGACCCTCGTAGCTTTCGGATCTTCAGCACCTTCGGCAAAGTCTTGCCCATGGATCCCCTATATCATGGCGAAGAATTTGCCGAAATACCGATTCACGTCATCGGAGAAGAGGATGGGAGCTTTGACACCTCAGACTATATCCTGTTTTATGGCTCAAACCGAAATGGCTATGAGATCAACAGTGTTTTACAAACCAACGGCCAGAAGATATATCACAATCCATATTCCAAAAACGTAGTGTATTGGCTCACTTTTGCCGGAGATTTTGACGGTCCGCCGCAACGCATGCAAATGGAAGAACCCCTGCCGGCTTTCGATGCTGAAATGGATCATCACCGTGAAGTGGTGCATGTGGAAACAGAAGCTCACCGTCGGAGGCTTGTTGGTTATACCTGGTATATGAGCCGGATGTTTGGATCTTCCACTCTGGATTATGCTTTTGATGTGAATCTACCGGATCTTGATCCCAGTGATGACCAAGTGCTGGAGTTTCGCATGCGACAGGAAGACATAAGGTCTGAGCTATGGCACAGCATCACGGTCTTTGTAAACGATGTGATTCTGCCCAGCAATAACGCTAATCCAGATGTTCATACCTGGTATAGCACCACCACCCTAAATTTTTCTCAAGAAACTTCAGCCTTCAGATCTGGTAACAACCGTATCGTGATCAGAGTAAACAGGGGTACTTCGCTGGATAATCTTTTCCTGGATTTTTACCGGGTGACATACAATCGCAAACTGACAAAATCAAACCAGCATTATATTGCCAATGCGTATATCCCGCCCTTTGAGCAAGCTGTTAAGTATGATTTTAATGGAGCTACCACAGGGCTAAGCGTCTTCAAGATCAATGCCCCGGGAAGCATAAGTCAGATCCCCTTCTCTGAAACCAGTGAAGGCTTTTCTTTCACAGCTATCGGGGATGCTTCCACCAGCTTTGTGCTCGCCCAAGCCAACGATTATTATAGCCCGGTCTTGATCCAACAATATGATCCGCTGGATCTTACAGTGTTGCCTGATCCTGTCCAAAACATTATTATCACTCCTGTGGAGTTTTTAGATCAGGCGCACACTTTAGCTGATATGTACCAGCAAAACTGGGGTTATCTGACCAAAGTAGTGCTGCAAAAAGACATCTTCAATCAGTTTAATGGTGGTCATCCAGATCCCGCAGCCATCCGCCAATACTTACGCTATATATATCACAATGCTCCCGAACCCAGATTGCAGGGGCTCACCTTATTAGGACTGGGAACTCTGGACTGGCGAAATTTCTCTTCCGTGGCAGCACCAAAGAACAAGATTGTCATCTTTCAAGATCCCAGTAATTCACTTACTTCGGATGACTATTTTGTTATGCTGACAAATGACCGCTATCCAGAGCTCGCAGTTGGCAGATATCCGGTAAGCAATATCAACGAGCTGAACACTATGATTGCCAATTTTAGGAATTATACCCAAAACCCCACTCCCGGTTTGTGGCGCAATAGTGTCGTACTATTGGCTGATGATAATGTAAATGGAGACACTACCAGTGATTGGCAGCATACCCAGGATATGCAGTCATTGTCAAATATGATCAATCCCTCGGTACTCAGCAGCAAGATCTTTGCCGCAGAGTATGACTTTGACGAGTTTTTGAACAAACCTAAGGTGCGGGACGCATTGTTTGAAGAGATCAATGAGGGTAAACTGATCTTTTATTATGTGGGACACGGATCTTTTGACATTCTGGGCATGCAAGACTATCTCAATGTATCCACCGATTTAGGTAGATTTCAAAACCCGGATAGGCTACCGCTCTTTATCGCCGCTTCCTGTGAAGTAAGCCAGTTTGATTATTGGGCCTATGAGAGCCTGGCACAAAAAACTGTGCTGATGAACAACGCAGGCGCCATTGCTTCTGTGGGCGCAACCCGTAGTAGCTACCCCAATCCGAATCACTCGCTGATGAGCAATTTTGTGCCAAACATGCTTAATAGCCGCTACCCTGTGGGTTATGCTCTTATCGATGCCAAGTTACGCTTTACTGCTGCCGGTCCAAATGACGATATGTACATCCTTATGGGAGACCCAAATCTGAGAATAGTGCCTCCCGAAAGCGTGGATAATCTGACTCTGGAAAGTCTCGCAAGGGATGACGACATTACTGTGCATTCCCGGCAAAACCCTCTGTTTAGCGGAGTTTTTACTCAGGACGGATTGCAGGGTGAAGCCACCTTTATGGCCTATGATTCAAAAAGCACATATCAAATCAACTACATTTACGTAAGCCAGCGGGGACCGCGAATCTTTCGTGGCAATGTATCTGTATCGGATTCCGAGTTCGAAGGCTCTTTCTTTGTTCCGGATGATGTAATAGGAGGGGATTACGGACTGGTGTTAAGCTATATCTGGGATCAAGCTACAGCCCAAGACTATGTTAGCTACCACTATCCATTACCGATATCGGGGGATGTTTTGCCGGATGCTCCCGACAATGTTTCTCCTCCTCAGATATCTATCTATCTGGGATCCTTTGATTTTCGTGCCGGCGATACGGTGAGTACATCCCCTGTACTATATGCCAGGATCGCAGATGAAAATGGCATCAACGTTACAGGAAGTGCTGGTCATAATATACTCCTGGTGATTGACAACTCTCTTGATCCCATCGTAGTTACAGATTATTTCCAATACGATAAGGATTCCCACACTGCCGGGACATTGCAGTATCCGCTACCCGAACTTAGTGAAGGCTACCATACCGTGCAACTCATCGCTTTTGACAATCACAACTTACCAGAGGTGACGGAAACGCACTTTATGGCCAGAAAATCCGGTCCCATCTCATTGGAAAACCTGCTTGTCTATCCGAATCCGATGAAAGATGATGGGCATATCACCTTCATCATCTCCGATAATGCAGATATCACCCTGGATATCTTCACGATGAGCGGCAAGAGAATCCGCAGAATCGAAACTTTCGCTATGCAGGGCTTCAACCAGATAGCCTTTGATGGTCGTGATGAATTTGGTGCCAGACTCGCAAATAATACTTACTTCATACGTTTACGTGCCAAAACAACCGATGGCAAGACCATCGAAAAGCGAGAACGCATGGTAATCTACAAATAAACCTACGGAGTAAACATGAAACTATACAACACAAAGAGCCGCAGCAAGGAAGAATTTGTCCCACTTACTCCGGGCAAGCTGAATCTGTATGCCTGCGGGCCTACTGTGTACAACTACTTCCATATCGGAAACGCCCGTGCTTTCCTCTTTTTTGATGTGGTGCGGCGATACTTTGAGTATTTGGGCTATGATGTCACTTATGTGCAAAACATCACTGATATTGACGACAAGATCATCGAGCAGGCAATAGCTGAAGACAAGGAGTTTCATCAGATTGCCCAGCATTATACCACTGCTTTTCTCGATGACTGCACTGCCTTGGGCATTGCCAGTCCCACGCATCAACCCCGAGCCACAGAAGTAATGCCCGAAATTATCACCCTGATCAAGCGGCTGGTAGATACAAACCACGCCTATGAGGTCGAGGGAAACGTGTATTTTGATACCGGGTCTCTTGCCGGATATGGCAGTCTCTCCGGGAAAAAGATAGACGATCAGAAAGCTGGAGCCAGAGTAGCTGAAAACCTGCATAAAAAGCACCCCGCTGATTTTACTTTGTGGAAGAAAAGTAAGCCCGGAGAGCCGGTCTGGCAAAGCCCCTGGGGAGAAGGACGTCCCGGATGGCATACCGAGTGTGTGGTGATGAGTCAGAAATATCTGGGTGAAAGCTTTGATATTCATGGCGGTGGGATAGATCTGGTATTTCCGCATCATGAAAACGAAAACGCCCAAGCCATGGCACTCACGGGTAAACCCTTAGCAAGGTTTTGGATGCATAATGGCTTTTTGAATATTGATGGCGAAAAGATGAGTAAAAGCCTCAAAAACTTCTTTACTGCCAGAGACATCCTCAAGGAATATGATGCCGAAGTCATCAGATTCTTCTTCCTTTCAAAGCACTACCGCTCGCCGATTGATTTTAACCGCGAACTGATGGTGGAATCCGACAAAGCTCTGCAAAACTTTTACACTGCCTTGCAGAGCATAGACGTCCTCAATCTGCCCGATCAAGAGATCAAGGATGCTAAAGTCCTTCAGATCGAGCAAGCCTTTTTGGCGGCCATGAACGATGATTTTAACACGGCAAAAGCTATTGCCTCTCTGTTTGAGCTGAGCCACAATATCAAAAATACCCAGCTGAGCCCTACTTGCCGTGGGGACAGTGCTCTGATGCTCGTGAAACTGGGTAAGGTTCTGGGGTTTTTTCAAAATCTCAACACAAAGCTTAGAAACACCATGCCGGATCTCAGCAAACAGCTGATAGAATTGCTCTTGAAGTATAGGAATGAAGCCAGGGCAAATAAGCAATGGTCTGT
>CAZCRD010000036.1:0-18341 GCA_964501025.1 uncultured Candidatus Cloacimonadota bacterium
CTGCTTGCGTCCGGAGTGCTGCCATCGGTGGTATAGTGGATGGTGGCACCGGCAGTAGTGCTGCTCAGGCTCACGTTGATCGGACCGGTGTAAGCTCCGGCAGCGGGATCAAAGGTGGGTGCTGCAGCATATTCCATGCCGGGATTATAGGTGTGAATACCCAGATCAGAAATATCGTCCTGATCCATCACAATCCACTGGCTATCAGTGGCGTCGGTTCCGGCAGATGCTGCCCAATCTGTGGTACCCTGCTCTACGGTTGATTTGCGGATGAGGGTATGATTTGCAGTGGCACTTGATATGCCGGCTACATCCCAACCACTACCCGGATCATTACCATCATTGATGCCGAAAACATCGAGAACAGTTCCATCGGGCACATATACCAATTCCAAGGCGTCGTTGCCATTGAAGTTTGCCGCATTTGAGGTGGTATCAGCCAAATCCAGAATTGCCTGAATGGCTTGGGAATTGGCGATCACATACACTTCTCCTGATGCAAGAGTGCCGGAAAGCGGATAATCATTTGATACTGTGGCAGAAGCATTGGTATAATAATCTATCCTGTAGTTAGAGAGATCCACAGCAGCACCAGAGGCATTGAAGATCTCGATGGCTTTGTTATAGCTGCTGCCTTCGATGTATTCACTAAAGAAGAGGTTGGCAGCTGGAGGAGCAGGTTCGGATACCACTCCTTCCAGAGTAAGGTTGATGTTATCAGAGCCCAAGCTGGAGATCACGATGCTCTCGTTGTAAGCATCTGCCATCAGTCCTGAGATCAAGCGTACATAGATAGTAGTTTCAGCTACCACACTTTCAGTATGGGCAAGGACGATGTCGGTCTGGGCAAAGCTCGCACCACTGGTCAGAGATATCTCATAGCTTGCCGGGGCAGATACGGTGATATCTCCTTCAAGATCACTACCACTTACCGTAAACTCCTGCTCGGCGGAAGGGCCTTCGTCCACTTCATAGGTAAAACCGGTAAGAGCAAGCGGAGCAACTACTACCACCGGATCGGTGGGGATGGAGCCGATAGGCACTGAGATCACATTGGAATCATTGCTGGTGCCATAGGCGTTTTCAGCCCGAACCACGTAGTAATAGATCTCGTTGGGAGCCAAGCCGCTGACACTCTGAGTGCTGGTATCTCCCACCGAAAGATTCTCATATCCATCTACAAAGACTTGTGCGCCCATGAGGTGGACACCCAGATTGTCAGTGTAATCGACATCATAGACATTCCACTCTGTGACCAAGGTGGGGAAGCCGGCGGCAGGATTTGTGGTGATGCCGGAAGTCACGGTGGACTTGCGCACCAGAGTCTTATCCTGAGTGTCATGATCTCCATCAGACCAATAAGAACCGGGATCTTCACCAATGCAGCCGAAGATATCCACATAGCTTTCAGTGGATTCTTTCCAGATTGCCAGGGCGTCATTACCATTGTAATAAGTAACCGTAGAGGTGATGTCAGCCTGAGCCAGGATTTCGGCATTGGCAGAAGAATTTGCGATTACATAGACATCGCCATTGTCCAGGGTTCCCTCCAGCTCAAGGGTATTGCCCGGAGTGCTTGCACCATTGGAGTACAGGTAAACGGTGTAATCACTAAGATCAACCGCAGCGCCAGTGCCATTGTAGATCTCGATGGCTTTGTTGTTGCTGCTACCTTCAATGTATTCACTGAAGAAGATGTCGGTAGCAGTGCTCCCGCCCAGGCTATATACGTCCAGATAATAGCCGGTCGCATTTGTCACGGTTTCCCAGTTTGCCACAAAGCTATCTTCAGTCACGTTGGTAGCTTCCAGAGCCAGAGGGGCATCAGGCGGAGGAGGGGTGGTGACTTCGCCACTGAGGCTTACTGTTTTGGATTCTGCGGGGTCCGAAATGATTGAGATATCTCCGCTGTAAGTATCTGCAGTCAATCCGGAAACCATCCGTACGTAGATATCGGCAGGACCATAAGAACCACTGGATACTGCAGGATTCAGGCTGCTGGAAAATCCGCTACCTGAAGTGAGAGAGATCTCAAAATTAGCAGGAGCGGTGATGGAAACATTTCTGGCAGTAAGGTCGGTTCCGCTCAGAGTGAAACTCTGCTCCTCCGAAGGACCATTGCCCAGCAAGTAAGTAAAATCACTCAAAGTATCGGGTGAAACGGTAAGTATGGGTGTAGCACCAGTATAAAGATTGAGATCGCTTACTTCCCAGCGGGTGGGGCTGTCTGTGGAATAGTATTTGAAGGCGATATACACATTTGAGCCGCTGATTCCGGATAGATCCAAAACTCCGGAAGGAGTTACGCTTCCGCCTATCGGAGCAGGAGTAAAGGGGATCTCAGTCCAGGTCGCCGTAGTGGGATCGCCCAAGCCAAAATAATCTGCTGACCACATTAGCTTGAGATAGTTGTTAGCATCCAGAGCTCCATAGGTGGCTTTAGTGTTGAAGGTCATGCGCTCATTGCTATAACTATCAAAATCAATGGCGGGTAAGACCATCCAGTCTTCCGCCAAAGCATGTCCGTATCCATTGCAGGAAGCGTTACTGCCATAGAGATACCACTGTTGGTCTCCGGCAACATCGTAAGTATAGATATCTCCCCAGCCATCGGCAAAATCGTGTGTGAAAGGTATGGTAGTGCTGGCAGGACCAGTAACTGTGTAGCTTCTTTCGCTCGAAGTGGTAGAATCACCATCATCATCTTCAGCATATACCACATAATAAACCGTGGTGCCCTCCGGATGAGTCGGGATATCGGTAATAGTGGTATAGGTAGATCCGACATTGGTCATATTTATGGTATTGGGATACACACCACTGGTGGTTCCCCATTTGGTCTGTACCAGGCTTACCGTGCCGTCACTGTCAGTTACATTTGCCGATACTGATACTGTAGTATCAGCCATGATGTCGGTGGCAGGATCTTGTTCAATGCCAGAGATCATGGGAGGTAAGTTTCCACCCCCAAAGCCAGACCAGCTGAAGTTATCAATATGGATTCTTTCGCCGGCTGAATTTGCCATGATTCTGATCTTGATATTGTCGGCATCGCTACCGATAACTCCGTCAAAGGTAGTCCAATCGCTACTGTTGTTAAGAGCAGCATTGTCGATGGTAGTGACGTTTACCCAGGTAGTGCCGCCATCGATGGAATAGTCCAGATCGTAATCTGGAGAAGGGCTACCGTCCCAGCGACGGATGTCCATACTAAAATCCGCTACACCACCAGCTGAGATGGTGATAGTCCAGACTACATCAGCGACATTCCTCAAGCGCCAGGCATAAGTTCCCAAGGCTCCCGGGAAACCATCTTGGGCGCTGGAGGTGTTTCTCAAAGCCGGTCCGCCGGTGGCTGAAAACAAACCATCTACATAAGTGTGATCTGAGGCATAGCTTGTTATTGAACCACTTCCAGCAGTCCATTTGCTGTTGTCGTCAAAGTCGATTACCGTCTGTCCCCACACCAATCCAAAGCTGAGGACGAGGCTAAAGATTAAAATCCATTTTCTAAGCATGGCATTCTCCTTGCTATTTCTTTTTTGGTTTAAGCTCATGAGATTCTGATGATCTCGTAATTAAAATGATCTTGTGAAAACGATAAACACTCTATATAATTAGGTTCGCAGTGAAATTGCTTTGAAAACAACAAAGGCAATATCCACTGTTTGCAGAATCCGGTAAGGCTGTGAATTCGTCAACTAAATTTTTCTTAACTTGAGCGCTTCACACAGAACAATCTTCGCTTCAGGCTTGTCCCATTTGATTCTATGGCGAGTAGACATCTGTCCACAGAGCTCAAATGCTGCATTTATCTGTTCATTGATTATGCTATTCAAAAGCAGAAGTGAGATTTTGCTTGACCATTTTTGGCTTATGCAGATCATGTATGAGACTTAAGTAAAGCGTGGAGTATATAGTGCTTATGAAAAGATTCTTTTTTGCCCTTGGTCTGTTGATGCTTGGATTGATGGCATGTCAAAGTGAAGATACCCGGATCGCAAATGCAAACAAGAAACTTGGTACGCGCGCAAAACCGATCCGCATGTATTTTGTGCCTTCTCTGGAAGCCGGTAAAGTGGTCTCCAGCGGGGAGGCGATTGCCGCAGCCTTGCAAAAAGCAACCGGCTACCATTTCAAGGTAGCTGTTCCCACCAGCTATGCCGCGGTGATCGAAGCACTGGGTAGCTATCAAGCTGATATCGCCTGGTTGCCCACCTATGCCTATGTGCTTGCCAATCAGAGATATGATGCCAATGTGCGCTTGATGACGGTGCGAAATGGCTTGAAGAGTTACCGGGGTCAGTTTGTGGCCATGAAGCAGGAAATCCAGGATATCGAGGACATCGAAGGCAGAATCATTGCATATACCGATGCGGCCTCCACTTCCGGATATATCTATCCTTCGGCAGTGCTCAAAGAAAAAGGGATCGTGCCCAAAGACCATATCTTTGCCGGGGGTCATCCTCAGGCAATTTTGTCCGTATATAGCGGACGCGCTGATGTGGCATGTTCTTACTGGAGTCCGCCCGATGACAGCGGTAAGCCCATGGATGCCCGCGAAAAGCTGCTGGAGACTCATTCCGATATCTTTGAGAAAATCCGTATTATCGGATTTACGGATTGGATTCCCAACGATACTGTCACCTTCCGCAAAAACATGCCGGAAGCTATCGAACAAGAAGTGGTGCAAGCTTTGTATGACTTTGCCCAAAGCCCAGAAGGGCAAAAGACGCTGAAATCCCTATATGACGTTGACGGTCTGGATCTCGCTACTGATGCGGATTATGATGTGGTACGCACCGCTTTGAAGGCGATGAATATGGATCCTGAAAGCATGCTAAAGTAAAGAGCCCGGAAATATCTTGAATATACTCGAAGTAAAAGAGCTGTACAAAAGCTATGATGGCGTAAACTACGCTGTAAACAAGCTTTCTTTCTCTACTCAGGATAAAGACTTCATCATCCTCTTAGGTCTTTCTGGCAGTGGTAAATCTACCCTGCTCCGATGCATCAACCGGCTTATCGAACCCAGCAAGGGCGATGTGGTCTTTGCCGGAAAGTCGATCATGGCTCTCAAAGGAGCTCAGCTGAGGCACTACAGGCGCAATATCGCCATGATCTTCCAGCAGTTTAACCTGATCAAAAACCTCACGGTGCTCACCAATGTCCTCACCGGCAGATTGGGTTTCCATCGGCTGGGCTCAGGATATAGCAAGGCCGAGATTGACGCTGCCTATCACAATCTTCAGCGGGTAGGTCTCCAGGACTTTGCCTCCCGCAAGGTGAAACAGCTTTCCGGAGGTCAACAGCAACGGGTGGCTATCGCCAGAGCCTTGATGCAAGAGCCCAGAATCATCCTGGCTGATGAACCAGTAGCCAGCCTGGATCCTGCCACTGCGGATTCAATCATGCAATATCTGGCCGAAATCAATCGTGAAGGCATCGCCGTGATCTGCTCGCTGCATTTCCTGTCTTTGGCACGTCGCTATGGCAGCAGAGTGCTCGCCCTCAAAGATGGCATGAAGGCCTTTGAAGGTCTGCCCACCGAGATCGATAAACAGCGTTTCAAAGAAATCTATGGTGAGGATGCCAAAGAAATATAGGATCTAAGCTGCCCCCTAAGTGATAGCATTATACTGGCATAAATCGCTCTTGGTTTTGCTCGATTGTGATGCAACACTATTGCAAAGTTCTCATTTATCAGGCCAGGCATCCATGTTTTGAAAGTGAGTTTTGTATTGAGCTCTTGCTGCCTGTGGCAGCTGTAATTGTAGTTTTCATGGCCGGCGATTCAATTTACCACAAAGATTTTCCTTGACAGATCTACAGGGCATATAATCTTGGTAGAACAAGTGACGCGAGGTGGAGCAGCTGGTAGCTCGTCGGGCTCATAACCCGAAGGTCGAAGGTTCGAATCCTTCCCTCGCTACCATTTTTCAATGATAGAGCGAGTTTTACTCGTTTTTTTTATAGTGTGGCGGTGTAGCTCAGTCTGGTTAGAGCGTCGGAATCATAATCCGCAGGTCCGGGGTTCAAATCCCTGCGCCGCTACCACTATTTGCTTTCTTGCGCCAGTAGCTCAGCAGGATAGAGCAGCAGCCTTCTAAGCTGCGGGTCAGGGGTTCGAATCCCTTCTGGCGTGCCAGCGTTCATAGATTTTTCCCTATATAGATTAGTGGTGGATGTAGTTCAATGGCAGAGCACCGGATTGTGGTTCCGGCTGTTGTGGGTTCGAATCCCATCATCCACCCCACAAAGTTTTCACCGCGTTCTGAAGCGTACTTCAAAACGCGGTTTTTTTGTGGTAAATATGGCTCTCTTTCGGATCATGCAGGTGTATGCAATAAGCTTTCTGTACAGGCGGTCGCTGTACCGCCTATGTCCCTCTTCCCCTTAGCTGACATATAGTTTTCAGGTTTTAGAGGGGCACGCAGATTGACGCAGATATCTATCTCCTGTCTATGTAAGTCATTCCGTTTGGAGTAACTTGACTCAGATATGCATCTTCAAAACAGGCGGTACAGCGACCGCCCGTACTGTAGGGGCGCTCGCCTGAAGCGCCCATTTACAAAGAGAGCAGAGCATGCGTTGACAGTACAGCGACCGCCCGTACCCTCACAGCAGAGCCGGAAATAATATACTTATGCATTAAGTGGCAGGATGTGCATTTTGTCAGCCTTTTTTTTTGTGCTTCCTCCGCCTGCTCTTGCCCTTGGGCAATACGGGATCAATACGGATGAGATCCGAAGTGTTGCCGTAAATGTACCGCGATGCTATCAGGGGCAAGCTCAATGCGGGGATATGAGCACGAAAGCCAAATCGGCTCAGACCCAAATCCTCCCGGCTGTCTCAGCTCAGCTATCCAGACTGCCGATTATTGGGGCACTTTGCTCTGCTATCTATTGTGAAAAAACTGTGATATGTAGTCCAGCAAAGGGTTGTTGTCAAAACTCTTTTCTATGGTATTGATCACACCCAGGGGTTTGAGTTCTTCCAAGAGTCCTTTCTGAATCAAGCCAGAGAGGACGATCACCGGCAAGTCGAAACCGGCTTCTCTGATCCGACGGATGGCTTCAGCTCCGTTCAGCTCTCCCAGATTCATGTCCACGAGCAGAAGATCATATTGCTCTTGCTTTAGTTCTGCAATGGCGTTTTCTGTGTGTTCCACTCCCTGACAGATGAATCCCCGTTTGGTGCAGGATCTTTGCAAGAGATGGCGGATTCCGGCTTCGTCATCCAAAAGCAGGATTCTCAAGGGAGGCTTGTCGGTGCTTAGTACTTTTCGGATCACAGCACCGATATCTTTGGCGGTAAAAGGTTTCTGGATGAGGGGAGCATGTTCGCTCAGGATACCGTGTTTGGCGATCACATCATCAGCAAAGCCGGACATGAAGAGGATTTTTTGTTCGGGATAAAGCTCTAAGACTTGATCAGCAAGCTCCTTGCCGTTCATATTGGGCATCACGATGTCGGTGATCAGCAAATCCGGAAGTTTGCCTTTGCGAAGGAGCTCCAGTGCTTTTTGGGCATCGGTGCATATTTTCACCTGATATCCCAGATTTGTCAGCATCCGTTTCAAGAGCTGGCAGAGTGCTTCCTCATCTTCGACCACGAGGATAGTTTCGTTTTGCCCAGTCGTGTGAAGGGGCAGATTCAAATCTAAATCATCGGAATCTTCGTTGGCTACGGGGAGGAAGATTTTGAAGATGGGGATCCCATCCTGGCTTCACTATATACATGCACATAGCCCCCAGCTTGGGTGATGATGCCCCAGACCGTGGCCAATCCCAGTCCCTTGGCCTGCTCTTTGGTAGTGAAGAAGGGCTCAAAGACTCTGTCCTGAATCTCTCTTGGGATCCCGCAGCCGCTATCCGAGATGCTCACTGCCACATATTCTCCGGAAGGTAGCTCCGAATGGCTGCCGGGAATATTGCTTTCCAACACAGCGTTTTCCGTGTTTATCTTCAGTACACCGCCTTCAGGCATTGCTTCCCGGGCATTGATCACCAGGTTCACCAGCACTTGTTCCATCTGCTCGGGATCGACCCTTACGGGTTTGAGGTCTTCGGCAAGGTGCATGTTTAGGGCAATGTTTTTGCCGATCAGACGCAGGATAATACCCTGAATATTGTTCAGCAGGTTATTGCAATTCAAATCCTGACTGTGTGCGGCTTGTTTGCGGCTAAAGGTCAGCAATTGACGGGTCAGATTGGCAGCTTTGATGCCTGCTTTTACGATTTCATCAGCTAATTCGTATAGAGGATCCTCTTTGGAGAGTTCTTCCAGGATATCCTCAGAATAGCCCAAAATCACGGTGAGGAGGTTGTTAAAATCATGAGCCACTCCTCCGGCCAATTTGCCGATCGCCTCCATTTTCTGACTGGCTAAAAGCTGCTCGTACAGAAGTTTACTTTCGGTGATATCAAGATTTGTGCCTTCTAAGACAGTCTGACCGTCTTGATTTGTGGTTAGTCTGGCAAAAATTGACACCCAAAAGTGTTCTCCGTTTTGCTTGATCAATTCAACTTCATAGTTTTCCACAGATCCCAAGCTCACAAGCAGAGCTTTGAGTTTTTCGCGTTGTTCCGGATGTACATAGAGATCCTTGATGTCCGTTACAGAGTCGATCATCTCTTCCGGGCTTTGATAGCCAAACATTCTGGCAAAGGCTTTGTTTACATGCAGATATCTGTCGTCCATAGTAGATTGAAATACTCCAGCGATCGAGTTTTCAAAGAGCAAGCGGTATTTTTCCTCGCTGCGTCTGATGGCCTCAGCAGCCATTTTTTTGCTGGTAATATCCATCATGATGCCCACGGAGCCGATAACTTTACCGTCTTCATCGGTAATCGGTGCGCCGCTGATCCTCAGCCAGATGATCTCGCCCGCGGCATTGCGACCACGGACTTCATATTCATCAACTGTACCCTGGAGCCGCTCGCGGTTTTTTTCGATTATCTTGTGGTGATCTTCCTTCAGGATCAGGAGTTCATAGCCCTTCTTGCCTATTGCGTATTCGGGCTCGAGACCGAATAGCTTGCAGCAGCAGGGATTGATGTATTGGATCACATCATCATTATCTACCATGATCACAGCTTCCTGCATGGTGTTTAAGAGCAGCTTGTAGAGACCTTCGCTTTCGAGAATCTGCAGCTCAGCTATTTTGAGTTTGTGAATGCTGTGGGCGATGGCGATCACATGCCGGACTTTGCCCTGCTCATCCAAAACCGGGGATAGATTTGCGGTATGCCAACGGTACTCGCCATCTTGATGGCGGATGCGATACTGAAATCAGGTTTGAATCGTTTTGGTATCAATAGCTTTTTGCAAATAAGCACTTGCTCTTGCGGCATCTTCAGGATGAAACATGCTTTCAAAGATGCGTTTGTTGATCACCTCTTCAGGTTTGTAGCCCAAGTTTCTTACCCAGTTACTGTTGGTATAAGTGATTTTGCCCTGCAAATCCATATCTACGATCGTATCACTGGCATTTTCCACGTATCCGCGAAAGCGTTCCAGATCGGCACGCAAAGACTGGTTTTCATCCACAAGCTGTTGCAAGGCAGTGGGCAGTTTTTGCAGCATAGAGATCTGTTCGGGTTTGGATAAATCAATATCTTTGATTTTTGCTATCATCTGTTTCCAATCCATTGATACTCCTTAAGCTAATATTTTGCGAAAATAAGATTTTTTTACAAAAGACAGTAGCTGCTATTTGGATAAATATGTCAAAGCATTTTTCACGCTCTGGCCATGAGGCAGAGGATTTACTGTTGATTTCTTTCTACTGAGCGTCAACACAGGCTTAGCTATTGAGCAAGATTAAGCTCAGTATTAGCAGCAACCACAGGATATAGTCTTTGGAGCCGGGACGTTTTTTCCAAAACAGAATGTCGCTGATGATGCTCATGATCACGATCGAAAC
The DNA here is from genome assembly GCA_964501025.1 of uncultured Candidatus Cloacimonadota bacterium. GTDB lineage: Bacteria > Cloacimonadota > Cloacimonadia > Cloacimonadales > Cloacimonadaceae > UBA5456. The sequence goes on from CAZCRD010000036.1 coordinate 9,929, forward strand.
TGCCAGCAGCGGATATGCAATAGCAGCTGGAATGCTATCCAGGGCATTGAGAAAGAAGACCGTGGAATAGCGATTGGGAATTCCCAGAGCAAAACCGTAAAAGATGTATCTGGGCTCAAACCGGAGCCGGGATACCAGGATCGCGATCAGGGTATAGACAAAAGCGGAGCTAAAGATCAGATAGACAAAGAAGGCTTCATTGCCGCTGCCCAGTTCTTTGAAGATCTTCATGCTGGCATCACTCAAGCCGGAGATGGCAAAAAGAGCAATGATCCACAGAAAATTGCGCAGAGCTCTGGGATCTGCCCTGAGACTAAAGGCGGCAATCCCTAAAATGATGCCCAGCAGGTTGTATGTGCTCAGCTGTTCCTCAAAGAAAAGCAAAGAGATCACGATGGGCAGGATCATCGCAATCCTCATGGCTCCCACAGAGAGGGACAAGCCATTGGCCACGATGCACTTTTGATATACCCAGAAATTGAGCAAGAAGAAAGCTCCGGTCAGCAAACCAATTCCAAGATCAAAGCCGGAGGCTACTACCGGAGCAGTTCTCATGCTAAAGGCTCCGCTAAGGCTGGCTACAAAGTAATTGCCCAAAAAGATAGGTAGCATGCTCAGTGCACCTTTCCTGCCTACCAGCATCAGGAAGTTTGCGATGAGCACCGAGCATAGGACACTGAGTGCGAGATAGATCATTTATCCGCTCAGCTTAGCTTTGGGCATTGTTTTCTGCAGATACCCACTTGCCTTGAACACTGCAAGCCGGGGGAAAGAACTCTGCTGGATAGAGGCGAGCATCAATCTTCTTTACGAGGCAAAAAGTACTTGTCAAAGCGTTTCAAGAGATAGAGCCGGATCACCACATAATCTGTGATGCATACTCCGGCGAAGATCGCGATCATGATCATCATCTGATACTTGATCGCCACCAAAGGAGACGCGCCACCCAAAATCTGACCGGTCATCATACCCGGCAAACTTACCACTCCCATCGAGGCGATATTGAGCAATTGGGGCAAGAGCGAAGCGTGCATGGCCTTGCGAAAAGAGGGAAGAGCAGCTTCCCAGAGATTGGCACCCAGGCTGATTCGGGTATAATATGCCCGCCAGTTATCGGAGAGTCCGCTTTCAAAACGCTCCAAAGCCAGAGCGCAGCTATTCATGCTATTGCCCAGGACCATACCATAGATGGGGATGGCAAAAGTGGGGGAAAACAGCGGCTGGGGCTTGACAATCATGATCAATACCCAGGGCATAATGATAATGCTGCTGATAAACAGGGTCGAGCTCAAGATCGGCAGCAAGATCTTGCGCTGAAACTTGAGCCGTCCTTTCAAAGTAAAGATGGCATTGCTGATCATCACCAGCATCCACAGCAGGGTGAGCCACCAGCGTTCCTGATTGAAAAGAAATTGCAGCCATACTCCCATGAGACTGAGCTGCAGGATCATGCGGCCAAAAGAGACAAAGAGCTGCCCGTTTAGCTTGAGCCTCAGGTGCGAGAAGATCAAGATCGGGAACAATAGCAGGATCAGAGCGAAGAATAGGCCGAGGTAACTGATATCCATCATTTCACTCCTTTGTTGTCTGTCAATCTGCCGTCATCCAGGCTCCAGGTGCGATTCCAGCGTTCTTGCCACAGCGGATCGTGAGAGATGGCGATCACGGTGCCGGGATAGTTTGCAAAGATACAGTCCGAGATAATCCCGGATGTCTTTTGATCCAAAGCAGAGGAGATCTCGTCCAAGAGCAGGATTTGGGGCTTCAGCAGCAAAGTCCGGATCAGGGCGATCCGCTGTTTTTCCCCTCCCGAAAGCTGAGCAGCCTTTTTGCTCAAGTAGTCTTTGGAGAGCTTGAAACTTTCTAAAAGGGCGTGCATCCTGCTTTCACGATCCTCACTGGCATCGGGTTTGATGGCGGAGTAAGTGAGCGGCTCATCCAGAACTTCCCGCACAGTGCCTTCTCCCAAAAAAGGTTCCTGCATCACCATACAGATGCGACTGCGCAAGACATGGGGATGGTAGTCGCGCAATTCTTTGCCCTCAAACAGAATCTCTCCTTCATAGCTCTGATTCATCAGATTCAGAGTATTGAGCAAGGAGCTTTTTCCCTGACCGGTGGGACCCACGATCAGGATGCGCTCACCTGATTCTACCGAGAGCTTGATGTCTTGTAACAGCTCTTTGTCTTCGTAGTATAGACGCTTGATGGCGATTTGCAACAAATGTTTCACCAATTCTCCTTTCTACCGTTTCGCTTGAATCACCTTGATTACACTTCTTCACTCAAGCTTTTTCAGGACGGATTGATGTCAAGATAATCTTGCCAGATCAGGAAGTTCTTGACACAAAACTCAGGTGTCAGTGCCAGTGTATATTACACAGACCAAGTGGAAAGATACCTCTAAATAGCTTTCCATAAAAGAACGACAGGAGTATGACATGAGTTTCAAAGTAGCAGACTTTGTGCAGGAGCTATGTTCATTTCTGCAGGATATGGATGAGGTGATTGCTCTTTGGGAGGGTGGTTCAGCCGCCACCGGATTCAAAGATATATATTCTGATCTGGATCTCGTAATCGTTACAGAGCACAGCGTGGCGGATAGCATCTATGCCAGATTGGATGAGTATCTCAGCTCGCACTTTAGCATTTTGCGCCGGTTTCGGATGCCGGAGCCTACCTGGCACGGGATGTCGCAGTGTTTTTATCTGCTGGATTCAGCGCCCCCCTGTTTTTATTGTGATATATCTGTGGTCGATAGAGCAAATCCGGAAAAGCTCTGCGCTTATGATCGTCACGGCAAAGCGGTGGTTCACTATGACAAGCACAAGATCTTCGTTAGCGAAGCCACAGATCCGGCGGAGCTTGAGCGGATTCAAAAACGGGTGTACAAAATGGCGACCAGCCTGGATTTTATCTTCATGCTGGAGCTCGAAAAAGCCTTGATGCGGTGCAATTGGATAGCTGCCAATAGCGCTTACCATAGCTTTATAATGCGCGGTCTGATCCCGCTGATGAATCTGAAGCACAGACCACACAAAGCAGATTTTGGCATTCGCTATATCGAGCGGGATTATCCCGAGCAGGAAGCCGTTTTTGTGGCCGATCTACTGAGCATTAGCGATATTGAACAGATCCGGCACAAGCACAAAATGGCTTTTGACCGCTATCAAGCGCTGAAGGCCAGCCTGTCTGAAAGCTATGCTTGAGCAGGGTGAAGACTTCAGGGACTGAGCTTGGTGCCGCGGGCATCCTTGCGCCCGGGAGAGCTATCGTAGATCTCGATATTGTAATACACCACAGCGATATAATCGCGGGGAAACTCCCCATGGAAAAAGCTGTGAATCAGATTCACATAGCGCACTATGCCCTGCTCATATTCACTGAGATTGGGATCCAGCGGATGCAAAAGCCGGGCTATTTGCTTGATCTTGAAGGTAGGGATATCCAGAAACACGGTCACACAAGCCGGATTGAGCATCTGATTGATGAAGGTCTGAGTGTTGTATCCCGGTTCGGAGTATAGCTCCAAAGAGACCAGTTGCGTGGGGCTAAAGATATCCTCAGCATTTTGATACAAGCTGTCCAGGACGTTGAGTTTGGTGAGCATGTCGCTATCCATCTTGCTTTCCAAAAGCTGGGTGATCTCTGCCAATCTCTGGGCTTTGGGCAAGAATCCTGAACCCTTGACCGCGTTGTTCAGCTTGAACTGAGAATCACTGCGTGCCATGCCCCAGCTCGCCACCATACCGTTATGGGGTCCCGAAAGCCTGGGTTGTTTCCGCTCACCTCCGCTCAGCATTTGGCGAAAGACTTCCAGATACTCTGTTCGGCGGAAGCTATTCCATCTCCAATATGATCCGGGAAATTCCACCAGAGGCAGAGTCCGCCACTCACCCTCCAGGCGGGCTTGAATGGTCTTACTCTCGGGTGCCGGGGTTATCACAGTGCTTTGTACACAGTATCCATCCTGCCAGAAATCTTCAGGATCAAATGGGTTCCTGGCTCTCAGGATACTACTGATCAAGAGGATCAAGGTCAAATATAGTACTATTCGCATTTACGCTCCCTTTGTGCTTGGGTTCTTGTGCAGACTTGGGTAAACTGTAGGTTTTGATGCAGAGCACATGGATGCTGACTCCAATCCCGATCCCAAGCAGCAGGATTTTGAGCCAGAGGGGATCGGCAAAAAACACAGCGGAACCCCCCAATGTGCTCCATAGCAGCATCAAAGTGAATATCTTTGTGGGCAGGGGGATGCCTTCTTTGTCCCGATAGCGCCGGATATATTCTCCACACCAAGGATTCGTGATCAGCCAGTGATAGAGCTTATCCGAGCTGCGCACAAAACAGGCTGCCGCAGCCAAAAGAAAGGGCGTGGTAGGCAAGATCGGCAGGACAATGCCCACCACGCCCAAGACCACAAATAGGATTCCTGCCACTTGCAAGAGCAAAGCCAGCAGGGGTCTTAATCTTTGGCCGCTGTCTTTCATATAGCTCTATTTATCAAGGGCTTCTGCCAGAGGGATACCCAGAGCTTTGGCAACTCCTTCGCCATAGGCGGGATCACATTTGTAGCAATTCCCGATGTGTCGCAGCTTGATGTGCCGGGCACAATCTCCCATGTTTCGGGCGGTATTGTCAAAGAGTAGTTGCTTTTGCTCTGCATTCATCAGATCAAAGAGCGCTTTGGGCTGGCTGAAGTAATCTTCATCATCGCGGTGATTCCAGTGATCAGCATCACCATAGATCTTCTGCGGCGGCACCTTGAAATCCGGCTGATCCTTCCATTCTCCATAGCTATTTGGTTCATAGCCCAAGGTAGCTCCGTAGTTTCCATCCACCCGCAGCTGTCCATCTCGATGATAGCTATGAGCTTCATTTTTGGGTCTGTTTACCGGGATCTGATGGTGATTTACGCCCAGACGGTAGCGCTGGGCATCGCCATAGGAAAAAAGCCGGGCTTGCAAGAGACGATCTGGCGAAAAGCCCAAGCCGGGGATGATGTTTGCCGGAGTGAAGGCGGCTTGCTCCACATCGGCAAAGTAGTTTTCGGGATTGCGATTGAGCTCGATGATCCCCACTTCCTGCAGGGGAAAATCGCCCTTAGGCCACACTTTGGTGATATCAAAGGGATTGAAGGGAACTTTGAGGGACTGCTCTTCGCTCATCACCTGGATATTCATTTGCCAGCGGGGGAAGTCTTTTTTGGCGATGCTATCAAAGAGATCGCGCTGGTGGCTTTCGCGATCCTTGGCCACGATAGCTTCAGCTTCTTGATCACTGAGGTTTTTGATGCCTTGCAGGGTCTTGAGGTGAAACTTCACCCACACCATCTGGTTGTCTTTGTTATACATACTAAAGGTGTGGCAGCCATAGCCGTTCATGTGACGATAGGAATAAGGGATGCCACGATCACTCATCGTGATGGTGACCTGATGCAAGGCCTCGGGCAGCATGCTCCAAAAATCCCAGTTGTTATCCGCACTGCGCATATTGTGCTTGGGGTCTCGCTTGATAGCATGATTCAGATCTGGAAACTTGAGTGGATCCCGGATGAAGAAAACCGGAGTATTGTTGCCCACCAGGTCCCAATTTCCTTCTTCGGTGTAGAACTTGATGGCAAAGCCTCTGATATCCCTCTCTGCATCGGCAGCGCCCCGTTCTCCAGCGACAGTGGAAAAGCGAATAAAGAGCTCGGTTTCTTTGCCGATCTCGGAAAAGATGCGAGCCTTGGTGTATTTTGTAATATCTGCTGTCACCGTAAATGTGCCAAATGCTCCAGAGCCTTTGGCGTGCATCCTGCGCTCGGGAATCACTTCGCGGTCAAAATGTGCGAGTTTTTCCATCAACCATACATCTTCCATCAAGAGCGGTCCTCGGGGGCCTGCAGTTTTGATGTTTTGGTTGTCTCTTACCGGTGCTCCAGCAACGGTCGTTAGTTTTTTGTCTTTCTTTTTCATAGATTTCTCCCTTAAGACTGTCGTTACCAGCCTTAAAGTAAAGTATAGGCGATAATGGCTCATGCACAAGCTGGATGTTGATCGGTGGAGCGGGCTGAGAAGCACACACTGAAAAGAAAACTAATGCTTAGCGATCCCTATTTTGCCTTATGCGACAGATCCTGGCAAGCAGTGCTGGATACCACAAAAAAGAGGAATTGCAGAAAGCAGACTACATCGCTAATATTGATCCTCTGCTTTGAGCGCTTCCAACACTCTTTCAAAGATATAGCCCACATGGATACGGTTATTTATATCCAGTTTTTCCACGTCAATTTCCAAGACCGGAGCATGGTGAAAACCGAGCTTGACCACATTTGATCCATAGCTTTTATACCAGTGATTCAGGTTTTTTATCTCGGTGAATTGCCAGCCGCCTTCGATCTCCATTTCTCTGCCCCGCTGTTGGATCCTGTCCCAGGCCAGAGAGGGACTTCCCTGCAAGAGAATGATCAGATCTGAGGAGGGTAGTTGCTTGTTTACAGTTTGAAATTTGGTCAGCAGATTATCCAGCTCATCGTCGTTTAGCAGCCCATCAGCATGAAACTGATTACAAAAAACCAGCAGATCTTCCGGCAGTGAGCGGTCTTTTACATAGCTTCCCGCTCCACTTTTCCCCTGCTTGCGCTGCTTTGCCCTCATATAGAGGAAATGCAATTGCAGATCATAACAATAGGCCTTTTTATCTGCCAGAAACTTCTCCAAAAGCGGGTTCTCTTCCGGTTTTTCATACAAGGTATTGATTTTGAGGCTACGTCCCATGATGGCAGTAAGGGTGGATTTTCCCAGTCCCACGTTGCCAGCTATGGTGATCAATCTGGGGTGTATTGCCAGATATTCTTCCAGCTCTCGTTCGGCATCGATAGCCTTCAGGGTGGCCTCGGTCTGAGGCAAGGTGACCCATTGACTGATCCCCGGACTGGATACCCGCAGTTCCAGCGCTTTTACCTGATCTGCTATCAATTTTATCGTGCGGCGTTGCCACTCTTTCTTGTCCACGGACTTGTCGGCATTGATGACGAGTACCGGACACTCCACATGGTGAGCGATAAAATCTTCATAGAGATTATTCAGCAAGTCCAGATACTCTGCCGAGATGGACGCCTCACTCTCTCTGCCCCGCTCCCGGATTCGTTCCTGGAGGGTGGGCACATCTGCCTTGAAATAGACCAGCAAGTCCGGTTCTTTGATCTGTTCTGTCATCAATCTATAAGTGCGCTGATAGGCGATAAACTCTGGTTCAGACATGTTTTGCAATATCCGTTGAGCTTTGCCGAAGATGTGATAATCTTCGGCCAGGGTCCGGTCTTCCAACACAATCCCCCGGCAGCTATGGATCAGTTTCTGGCGATCCAATCTGCCATTGAAAAATTCTATCTGTGCCATGAAGGCGTTGGCTACGGGGTCTTGATAAAATGAATCGAGCACAATGGGGTTGAATCTTTCCTGAAAGGCAAATACCCCCTCAGTGCCATCTGGTTTGGGATATACAGATTTCAAGATTTTGTTCAGTGGGGCAGTGCTTGCTGCTTCGATAAAGGTGGATTTTCCCACACCGATGTTTCCCACTATGCCAATGCGGATATTCTCCATTACTATTCCTCTCAATTGATCTTTCGTCCAGAAATCTCGCTGCGCCTTAAGCGTCAAGTCATAATTACTGTCTCAGTTTACGGGCACCCAATGGCACAATGATAAGCTTCTGTATCCCATCGGGATAAGGGCAGCATTACGCCTGCGAGGCGTAATGCTGGCGCAGTGCTGCCCTAATACCAATAGGGTAGCCACGACGTCTGAAGGTAGCCACGACATCCTGTCGTGTAAGGTAGACACGTCATCTTGACGTGTTGGGTACTTGACACATCTTGACGTGAAGTCAAGCCCCGACAGGGGCGACAGCTCATAGCGAGGGTGTGCAGCGAAGCGGAACCCCTCGTACGCAGGCAACAAATAGCCTGAGCCCTTCATGGGCGACACAAAATAATGTTCCACTGCCGGACTCGTGTGTCGCCCCTGGCGGGGCTTTTTTCTGCTCTTGATGCATGTTTCGAGGGGTTCCGCTTCGCTGCACACCCTCGCTATGATCTCTCGCCCGCAAGGGGCTAAAAGGAGTTAGAGCCCGCTGTGCTGAGGGGTTCCGCTTCGCGGCACGCCCTCGCTATTATCTGACGCCTACAATGGGGCTTGATTTTCAATCCCAAGAGTTAATCTGCAATATGCCCCGACCTGATCCAGCACAAGCTCAAAAAAGTGCTTGACTCGTCACTAAACAGTGATGAAACTTGCTCCAGACGCTTAAGTATTATTTACACAATGTTTAGGAGATTTGATGGGACCTATTACTGAGCATCACCTGATGCTGTTTCTGATCCAATTTGGTTTGCTATTGGGGCTGTGCAAGATCGCAGGAT